>NVSW01000007.1 GCA_002401365.1 Piscirickettsiaceae bacterium
TCTATTTCTTTTCAGGATTTCTCATGCTAATAAGTTTCTTTGGTGTATCAGTATTGATACTTAGTGGCCTTGAACCTCCAATTGGACGCTTTATGTATTCAATAATGATTATTACCACATTTGTAACCGGTGCTATTAATTGGGCTATTGCAGAAGGCCTTTTTTACCTACATAAAATTGAGCTTAACACTAGAAGCAAGACTTAGCTCCTTGACTTGTTTATAACTGAGATTGCCTATTATTTTTCAATTAACAAAACAGGTGTTATCCTTCTCACATCAACCAAATGGACTGAACAGATGAAAAACAAAACACCCCCCTTTACCGTAATTATAATATTTGCTTTAGTGTTTTTATCTGCAGAAGTCAGCGCTAAAATCTTTAAATGCCCTAGTAAAAACGGCGAAACTCTCTATCAACAAACCGCCTGTAAATTTGGTGAAGAGATTGCAGACAAAGCCACCAGGCCATCACTCGAACAACAAGAAAGATCTCGATTACGCAATATAGAAATACAGCGCAAAGTAGTCGATATAGATGCACGCCTAACGAAGGAAAATAATAGGCTAAATAGAGAAGCCAAGCGGCAACAGCGCGAATGCAATAGTGCAAAAGATAGTCAGCAATATTGGGACACGAACAGCAAACACGCTTACTCAATACGGAATCAAAAATATTACGAAGAACGAGCCGAACAAGAAAAAAAGAAAGTAAAAAAACTGTGCCGATAAGATTGGCCTATTTTCTTACGTCATCTATTCAAACCCTTTCAAAGCAGGCATACATTTTTTAATAGGCTAGTTTAGAAATAATAATTTACTTTCGGGGTGACTTCTAGGGTGACCTGGTAAAATTCAGACATAAAAAAAGACCTACATTTTACTGTAAGTCTTTGATTTAGTTGGTGGGCCTACAAGGACTTGAACCTTGGACAAATGGATTATGAGTCCACTGCTCTAACCAACTGAGCTATAGGCCCTTATACTGTTTAATCTGTTGTATCGATAAAGCTTCTTAAGTGTTCTGTACGCGATGGGTGGCGTAATTTGCGTAACGCTTTAGCTTCAATTTGACGTATCCTCTCACGAGTTACGTCGAATTGCTTACCAACTTCTTCTAGCGTGTGATCAGTATTCATATTAATACCGAAACGCATTCTAATCACTTTTGCTTCTCTTGCTGTTAAGCCAGCCAGTACTTCTTGTGTGGACTCTCTTAGACTTTCTATGGTTGCAGAATCAACGGGTGAGACCGCATTTGCATCTTCAATAAAGTCGCCTAAGCTTGAGTCGTCATCGTCACCAATCGGGGTGCCCATTGAGATAGGTTCTTTGGCAATTTTAAGAACTTTGCGAACCTTATCCTCTGGCATTTCCATTTCTATCGCCAATTCTTCTGGTGTTGCTTCGCGACCTTTTTCTTGTAGAATTTGACGTGAAATACGGTTCAGCTTGTTGATCGTTTCAATCATATGCACTGGAATACGTATTGTTCTAGCCTGATCTGCAATTGAACGAGTAATTGCTTGGCGAATCCACCACGTTGCATACGTCGAAAACTTATAACCACGACGGTATTCAAACTTATCTGTGGCTTTCATCAAGCCAATATTCCCTTCTTGAATAAGGTCTAAGAATTGCAATCCTCGATTGGTGTATTTTTTTGCAATAGAAATGACCAAACGCAAGTTAGCCTCGACCATTTCTTTCTTCGCACGACGCATTTTCGCTTCGCCAATTGACATACGACGGTTGATGTCTTTGGTATCAACTGTGCTAATACCACTTTCTTCTTCTAGGTTTGCTAGCCTGATTTGTGCTTTTCTAATTTCATCAATATTCTCTTTAATAATATCAACGTACGCTTCACCAGATTGCAGATGCGGGTCTAACCATTTAGGATTGCTAGCATTTTCGGCAAATTCATTAAGGAAAATTTTGCGTGGCATTTTAGCCTGCTTCACACAAATATCAATAACCGTTTTTTCTTGCTCCCTAAGGTGCACAATATCGCTACGTAAAATATTAGTAAACATGACAAAAAAGCGTGGCGTAAATTTAATTGCCATAAACAATAAAGCCAGCTCACCAAAAGCCGTTTGCACTTTTTCATGTGTATAGCCATGCTTTTTAAACAGTTTTTGGCATTGTTTATCCTTCGCGATGATTTCGTCTACGCGAACCTGAACATCTTCAATAGTGATAGGCTCTGGTGGTTCTTCATCTTCATCCCTAGCTGACGCTGGCTGGGTGTAATCGTAATCATCTTCCAAATCGACGAAATCAGGCACATAGTCAGTCAGCCTTAAATCACCCGCTTTTATACTTGCGAATATTTCATGAAATTTGGCGACCACTTGAGGATAACGAATTAGAGCCGACAACATTTGATTCTGCCCATCTTCAATACGCTTGGCAATGTCTAATTCGCCCACCCGGGTCAATAGGCCAACAGTACCCATTTCGCGCATATACATACGCACTGGATCGGTTGTTCTGCCTAGCTCTTTATCAACCGTAGCAAGCGCCACAGCAGCTAATTCAGCTGCCGCAGACTCATCAACAGCCGCTGCTGTGCCTTCAATAACCGTGTCACTTTCTGGTGCCACTTCGTGTACACCAATACCCATATCTGAAATCATAGTAATGATTTCTTCAATACGCTCAGGTTCCACGTCTTGCGGCAGGTGATCGTTGACCTCCGCATAGGTTAAATAACCTTGTTCGTGTCCTTTGGCGATAAGTTGCTTAATTTTAGAAGCTTGAGAAGTTTGTTGCTCTTGTTCCATATGCACGTCTGATTTTGTTCAACTGAACTAATTATTTTAACAGAATATACAGATTTTAACAGTATCAACTATTGATTTTATACAATTCTGTTAGTTCCTCAAGCTCACTTGAGGAGAGTTTACTGCTGCGAGACTTTTCCAACAGGGCGCTTAACCGCTGCTCGCTAGACTGTTGTATTAACCGCTGTACCGCCCCAGAAAATTCTGCGGACGACTGTTCGGACGACATCAGTCTTTCTTCCTGAAAAAGTGACTGAATTATTTTTTCATCTTCAGCGCCGCGATAACGCTCTAACAACATGGCCGTTGTTAGCTCTGGCGATGCGGAAACAATGCCCATTAGCTTCTTTAATACAGACATCCCAGGAACATCAGCAGATAGCCACAACTCTTCCGTGCTCAACTTTTTAGCCAATTCCGGCTGGTGAATTATTGACGTAATAACGTGGCGAATAACCGATGGAGGCTTTTTGTCAGCACGCAATGGGCGTTTCATTTTTGGCGATACTTTTGTATTAGACAGTCGCTCAACCTTTGTAAGGTCTGATAATTTCTGAAACATCATGCTAGAAAACACGCCGTCGGGAACACTGTCTAACAATGGCTTAGCTTGCTCTAAATAAATCGCCCGCCCTTCCAGTGTTGATAGCGCATATTTTTTTGACAGCTCATCAAAAAAATAGTCCGATAATGGCACTGCATTTATTACACGTTGGCTGAATGCCTCTGCGCCCTCAGCACGGATTAGGGTGTCCGGGTCTTCCCCTGTTGGTAATAGCAAAATCTTCATCTGTCTGCCACTTCTTAACACGGGCAAGGCATTTACCATTGCCCGCCAAGCGGCTTTTTGACCCGCCGAATCACCATCCATACAAATCACCACTTCGGGTGCCGAACGAAATAATAGTTCAATTTGTTCTTTGGTAATTGCAGTCCCTAGTGCCGCCACCGCGTTCGGCATACCGTATTCATGTAAGGCCACAACATCCAAATATCCTTCCACCAGCACTAATCGTTGAATTTTATTGACCGCCTGCAGCGCTTCATACAAGCCATACACCTCTCTTCCCTTGTGATACAAAGGTGTTTCCGGCGAGTTTAAATATTTCGGCTCACCTTGATCCAACACGCGCCCACCAAAGCCAACTGTTTGCCCCTTTTTGTTACGAATTGGGAATATAATACGTTCGCGAAAACGGTCGTATGTCTTGTTATTGTCGTTAGAAACAATCAGCCCTAACTCCTGTAACAATGTTCGTTGGCTCGCTGTTTCACCAAACTTATCGAGCACATGGCTCCAACCTGTTGGCACGTAACCTATTTGAAACAGTCGCGCAATTTGGCCGCTTAACCCTCGCCTCTTAAGGTAGCTTACTGCTATGGATGACTCGGGCTTGCGTAATAGCTGTTGATAAAAGTGATTAACTTTCTCATTGAGGTCATACAGATGTGTTAATTGTTTTTTTGGCGGCGCCTGCTGCCCATCGCCTTCCCTTACTACCTCGACCCCCGCCATTGAGGCTAAATCTTCAATCGCTTCTACGAAGTCTAAATGGCTAAAATCCATCAAAAAGCCAATCGCCGAGCCATTCGCCCCGCAGCCAAAACAATGATAGAACTGCTTATCTTGACTGACCGTAAAACTGGGTGTTTTTTCGTTATGAAAAGGACAACACGCTGAATAATTGGCGCCCTTTTTCTTGAGTGGCACTAGTGCATCTATTAAAGCAACAATATCAGTACGTGCTAATAAGTCATCAATAAAATGCTGTGGGATTCGGCCCGCCATTTATCGCCAGACCTTTTTCACGCTATGTAGCAGAATTAAAACCATAGGCTAGGTTAACAAGCTTTAAAATATTTTGAAATGTTTCAGCCGTTAATCTGTGGCTGTTAATAGAAAACGTTTAAGACAATAATCGGGCGTAGGAACTATGAAAGTTTAGCTTTTATTTTGCCACTTACAGCGCCCATATCGGCACGCCCTTGCAGTTGAGGGCGAAGAATACCCATCAACTTGCCCATGTCTTTCATGTTTTGTGCGCCTGTTTCAGCAACTGCCTTTTCTATTAACTGATCAATTTCAGCATCCGTAAGCTGCTGCGGCAGGTATTGTTGAATAATGACTATTTCATTCTGCTCAACTGTGGATAAATCATCGCGACCTGCTTTTTCAAAAGCATCAATCGAGTCACGACGCTGCTTGACCATTTTATCTAGCAATTTGAGCACTTGCGCATCATCCAATTCTATTCGCTCGTCAACTTCTCGTTGTTTAATAGCGGCTAGAATTAAACGAATGACGCCCAGCTTTACTTTTTCTCTCGCTTTCATCGCTGTTTTCATATCCTCACGGACACGAAGCGACAATGCGTTATTGGTTTCACTCATGTTAATTAGCGACGTTAAAACGTCGGTTTTTAACTACGACCGCGACGAAGATTATTCAGTGCGCGACGTGTACGAGACAAGCCTTTTAAGTGGCGTTTAACAGCCGCCGCAGCTTTGCGCTTACGTTCCGCAGTTGGTTTTTCATAAAACTCACGCTTACGTGATTCAGCCAAAACACCGGCTCTCTCGCAAGTACGCTTAAAACGACGTAAAGCAAAGTCAAAAGGTTCGTTATCTTTAACGCGAACTGAAGGCATGTATATCTCTCTCTTCTTAAAAAAGTTTAAAGTGTAAAAGGATGGCGGATTATACATGGACTACCTCTACATGCCAACACTTATACATAAGCTAATACACTTAGCTACCACTTTTCTTTATGCATGCGAAATTCGCACACGCTGGGTATAATGTAGAAAGCTATTCAATTTTACACTCATTCCCTATGCCCACATCACCCCAGCTCATTCTAGGTATTGAAACCTCTTGCGATGAAACAGGCATTGCTTTATACGGCGACAACGGTCTAATTGCTGACACTTTATATAGCCAAGTGGAAATGCATGCGGAATATGGCGGCGTTGTGCCTGAACTTGCTTCACGCGATCATGTAAGAAAACTAATCCCATTAATTAAGCAATGCCTTTGCGAGGCAAACATTCTCTCTCGCCAGCTTACTGGCATCGCGTACACTGCTGGACCTGGCCTTGTTGGCGCCTTATTCGCTGGCGCTAGCGTTGCTCGAAGCCTTGCTTACGCTTGGGATATCCCGTCGATTGGTGTACACCATATGGAAGGGCATTTATTGGCACCGATGCTCGAAGAACAGCCACCAAAATTCCCATTTATTGCCTTGTTGGTATCTGGCGGCCATACCCAGCTGATAAAAGTATCTGCCATTGGGCAGTATGAATTACTAGGCGAATCCCTAGATGATGCGGCAGGAGAAGCCTTCGATAAAACGGCTAAATTACTCGATTTAGGCTACCCAGGTGGCCCTGCACTATCTACTTGCGCCGAAAAAGGTGACCCTAAGCGGTTCACTTTCCCAAGACCGATGACCAACCGACCCGGTTTAGATTTTAGTTTTAGCGGCTTAAAAACGTTTGCCCTAACAACCAGCCAACAAAATACTCTAGATGCGCAAACACGGGCAGATATATCCCGCGCATTTGAAGAGGCCGTTGCCGACACCTTAGCCATTAAATGCCAGCGGGCTTTAAAACAAACCGGCTTAAGCACTCTAGTTGTTGCCGGTGGCGTTAGCGCCAACAAACGCTTACGCAACACCTTAAACAGCATGTGTGGCAAAATGAATGCAAAAACCTATTACCCACGTCTTGAATTTTGCACCGACAACGGCGCCATGATTGCCTACGCGGGCTATCAACGCTTATTAGCAGGTGAGCATGATAAACTGAGCATTCAGGTCAAGCCTCGCTGGCCACTTTCGCAACTCAACTCACCTCAACACTGTTAACGCTATGGATATTATTTTCTTAAGAAATTTGCGCATTGAAACTATTATTGGCATCTTTGATTGGGAACGAAAAATCAAACAAACGGTTTTTTTTGATATTGAAATGGCTACTGATATTAAAAAAGCCGCCACTAGCGATCATATTGACGATACGCTCGACTACAAATCGCTCTCTAAGGCGGTGATTGATTTCGTCGAAAAAAGTGACTTTCAACTAGTAGAAACGTTGGCTGAAAAAGTTGCCGAACTCATTATTAATGATTTTAATGTGCCATGGCTAAAGTTAACGCTAAATAAAAAAGGCGCTCTGCGACACGCTGATGATGTTGGCATCATCATTGAACGCGGGGTCAAACCCTAAGTGTCAACAGTATTTGTTAGCATTGGTAGTAATATTGAACGCGAAAAACACATTCGCACCGGCGTTAATGCGTTACGAAAAAAATTTAAATCACTAACCATCTCCAGTGTTTATGAGGCCGCAGCCGTTGGCTTTGCCGGCAAGCCTTTTCTAAACCTGATGGTCTCTTTCAATACAGACAAAACGCCCGCCGAAGTAGACAAAATACTGGATACAATCGAGAAACAAAACGGCCGCACACCTGAGCAAAAAAAGTTTAACCCACGAACCCTAGATTTAGACCTAATACTATATGACAGTTTTATTAGTGAAGACCCTAAGCTTGAAATCCCACGAGCAGAAATAACGCGTTACGCTTTCGTCCTTGAGCCGCTGGCCGAAATAGCAGGCGAGCTGCGCCACCCTATCCTAAATAAAACGTACGATACGCTTTGGCAACAATTTGATAAACGTACAATAATTCAAAAGCGAATCCATTTTAACTGGGATTAAAGCAAACTTTTACCGCCATCCACGGCTATTACCTGGCCGGTGATGTAACTTGCCTGAGCCACTAAAAAGAATACTGTTTCTGCAATATCTTTAGCGGAGCCTTGACGCTGCAAAGGTATTTTGGCAAGCACTTTTTCAGCCTCCTTTACTGCACCGGCTTGCGGCCACAAGATCACCCCTGGAGACACGCCGTTTACTCTCACCTCGGGCGCTAACTCTTTTGCCAAAGACTCTGTCAACGCATACAAGCCAGCTTTCGCCACACTGTACACAGGGTAATCAGCTAATGAGCGTTTTGCATAAATATCAACAATATTGACGATACAACCACGCCGCTTTTTTAGCTCAGGTGCCGCCGCTTGGCTAATAAAAAATGGCGCTTTTAAATTACTACCCAGCAAATCATCCCACTGTTGCTCAGCCACACCACCCATAGGGGTTGGATAAAAGCTTGAGGCATTATTCACTAACACATCTAACCGCCCAGCCGCGACCATGGTTTCATCAAACAAAAATTTAATTTGCTCCACCGATCTTAAATCTGCTTTAACTGCCCAGGCAGAATTTGCTCGCCGCTCATTCAACTGTCGTACGAGTTCATTCGCCTCCATACTTGATTTGCGATAATGAATAACGACACCGTATCCTGCTTCGTGCAATGTTTTCGCAATATTTGCACCAATACGGCGAGCCGCCCCCGTTATTAATGCAATTTTCTGAATATCGGACATCTTCGCCTCAAAATACACTAGAATTTCAATATCACCATACTACTTAAAGACACATGCAAAACCGACTCTTTTTTTATCTGTTGTTAGCAATCACAGTGACTAGTTGTGCGCAAGTGCCCGACAAGCAAGGCGGCCACTATGAATATTTTAATTTTACTTCAGTGGTGAAAACAGATATCGATATGGTTGCGGACACGCACGTAAAACAAACGCTTGCACAGCTTAAGCTACTTTCCTTAAAGCTCTATAAGCGCAACCCCAGAGAATGGAAAAAAACCAAACTATCGTCAAGGCAGGCCGCTATATCACGTATATTCAGAACACCCGTCCCTTCTGTAGCAAATAAGCGCAGTATTGACAGCATTCGCCTAGCGTTTGACGAGCGATACAAAGGGGATCGTGTTTTCGCTTATATTGCAGGGCTTGCAAGCATGCTAACGACGTCGTATAACGATACCAACGACTTTTATATTTTTGACAGCTTAGACTCTCAAAAAATTTATAACGCCGCTCGCAACATAGAAGTCGCATCATGGTTATTACGTACAAAAAGAAATTCACGGGGGCAGTTATTTTTACTCAGCTCAGGCACAAGCCATTCAATCAGCAACCGCAGCTACGAAAGGATTTTTGGTAAAATGATTGGCCAGCAGGACACATTGGCCAAAATAGTGGCCACTAAAAATCACCGCGCAATAAAAAATGTTCTTCAGTCTGCGGCACAGCTTGTATTTTTACCTGTTTAAACTTTTTAAGCTGAATCCCTTCGGGGTAAGAAATATCGCCCTTTTTATCTACTTCAAAAACGACCATGGTCAAGTCGCTCATTTCCATTTTATTTAGCCTACTGGTTACATTTTGTTTTGCTAGATAGTCAATAATTTCCTTTTCACCAAGTAAAATAGCCGCGCTCATCAAACTTAAATGAGGATGCTGCCAAAGGATTAAGTCTTTTTCTGGTGCAACGGGTCTTTTCTTTTCATATTCCGTTAAAATTCCCGGTACATTTTTTATCTTGCAACGAGTGTTACCCTCACACATAACGTCAACATTTGCTAATTCCAAATTCTTTTCATGCATCCACTCATCATGAATTTTTTTGAACTCTAGATAGAGATTTTTGAACGCCACATCATGCGGTACCACGTAATGCTTTTCTATTGTTTTGAATACCTCATCTAACTTGGTTAAATGACGCGGCACCGGAAACAGCCCCGACAGTTTTTCTCTATTACCCCAGCCAAGGCGTTCTATCAATACAATCCAGGCTTTGGGATTTTCTGTCATTTGTCCAATGATTAAGCCTTTATTCCGTAACGCCATGCCGGCATCGATATAAAGCTCTACAAGTTCAGTATTTTGCTCTTTAATGGCATCTACAAATTGATAATGCGCCCACTCTAAGCCTTTTTTTTGCAGTGCTATCAAAGCCTCACGCTTTGGTGGATCATTTTTAGCATTTTCAATGGGCAACTTAAAGCTTTCCACAAAACGACTGTTATCATACACTTCAGGGTTATATATGAAGTAGTACGTTGATAGCACCGCCAACAGAGCACCAGCGAGGCCATAACCTATTAAAGGTAATATTTTCGTTTCCATCTATTTTTATTCTTCCTCAATCGAGCTTTTTTCAACTATTAAAGCATGCCCTTCTTTGTCTATCGTAAAATAAATCAGCTTCGCATCCGTTAAGAACAATTTATTAGCAATAAGTTCCCCGCCTTGTTGCTGTATAAATTTTATTAGTGAAGAATCTTTTTGCCACGCGGCGATAGTGAATAACGACACATAGGCTCGTTCTTTAGTAATATAATTAGCCACAGGCTCAATAGGTTTTGACGCCTCAAACATACGACGCACATCGTTAATTCGACCACCTCGACACGCGTCGTTTTTACAAACACTCAACATCTGTTGCTTTTTGTTCGCCAATTTTTCTTCCCACGCACCATGGCTTTTTTTGTACGTTATCATCAACTCGCGGAATTTAATTTTTTGCTGCTGAATATAGGCTGTTGAAATATTTGCTAACTGCCGGTCAAATACACTTACGTAACCAGGCAAGCGGTATAAGGCATTAAAATCCAATTGATAGTGCCTATTCAACAAAACCAACATAGCCTTCTTGTTTTTGGAAGAACCTAGGGCAATTTCCAATAAAATACTATTTGAATTCAACGGCATGCCAGCGTCAATAAACGCCATTACCAATGCCGTATCGTCATTTTTTATTGCTTCAATAAAGCGAAAATGCGCCCACTCGACACCTTTGCTTTGTAATAAGGTGATGGCTTGTTTTTGTTTGTCTGTTAAAAGTGCTTGGCTAAACTGTTGGTAACTGTGCTGGTAACGATTGCCATCAAACTTTTCACTGTCGTAAAAAATTCCATATATTAGGCCTGTACTGGCTAGTACGCCTCCAAGCACTAACAAAGCATACAAAATTGATGGGCGTAATTGAGCCATTATTATAAGGCCATTTCTTTTTTTAGATGTTGAATTAAATGTATACGTTTGGCGTGTATTGCCTCACCTATCGCCCGACCACTAAGTCCTTGTGCAACAAATTCTTCAGCGTTAACAGCGCTAGCTACACAGAATACTTTTTTTAACCAAGCCACTTGCGGATAAGCTTTTGTTTCAAATCCAAGACGACCCCGCGAATCTGCTTCGCAAGCTAGTAAAAAATCATCTAGTTTTTGTTGCTGACGAAAGGCCCCTATTGATTCCAGTAGTTTTAGCAGCGTTGAGGCCTTGAGTTCTAATGCACGATGACAATGCGAGTGATACTCCATGACCTTTGCCGCTAGGTCGGCAAATTCATTCGGCACACGCAAACGACGCTGTAATTCCTTTAATGCGATTAAACCCTTCGTTTCATGCCCATGATGAGACGGCCAATATTCTCGCGGCGTTAGCCCCTTGCCTAAATCGTGTGTTAATGCTGCAAAGCGTACCCTTGGGCTGGTAGAAAGTAGTGCTGCTTGATGCAATACCATCATGGTATGAACGCCCGTATCAATCTCTGGGTGATGTTTTTCAGGCTGCGGGACACCAAACAATGCATCCAATTCCGGCAAAACAGCGGCTAATGCCCCACATTGTCTTAAAATATCGAAAAAAACCTCTGGCGACCTCTCACCTAGTGAGCGTGCAATTTCCTGCCAAACCCGCTCCGCTTTAAGCTCTAATAATTCACCACTACTAGCCATAGTTCGCATCAACTCGATGGTTTCAGGTGCGACACTAAAACCTAGGTGCGCATAGCGCGCAGCAAATCGAGCTACTCGCAAAACCCGGAGTGGATCCTCAGTAAAATGCGGTGAAACGTGACGAAGAATTTTTGCTTCAAGATCTGCCATGCCGCCATATGGATCAATCAAGCCCTCATCATTTTGTGCCATTGCATTGATGGTAAGGTCGCGCCGTCGAAGATCTTCCTTTAGGGTGACATCGGGTGAAGCAAAAATTTCAAAACCCTTATAGCCAACGCCCGACTTACGTTCTGTTCGAGCAAGCGCATACTCCGCTTTACTTTGCGGATGAATAAAAACAGGGAAATCTTTCCCAACTGGGCTAAAGCCTTGTTGCAACATATCATCAACCGTTGCGCCCACCACAACATAGTCTCGATCCTTGAAGGGGTACCCTAATAATCTATCTCTAACGGCACCACCTACTAAGTAAATATCCATCAGCAACGTACCAAGCACGCTATAATCTTGACTGTTTTTTCAATGCGCAGGCGAATAACGTTGTTAGAAATTTTTTTATATTGTGCGGCCTTTGGGATCATTTCGGGTGTTATATCGGGTTTGTTAGGCATTGGTGGCGGTATTGTTATCGTGCCATTTATTGCTTGGCTACTCAACAATCATGGTATGCCAGCCGAAACAATCATGCAAACAGCAATTGCTACCTCACTTGCTACTATCATTGTTACCTCCATTTCTGCCGTACTAGCACAACACCGGCGCAGGGCAGTTAAATGGCCTACCGTTAAGGCCTTAACCCCTGGTATAGCAATTGGTGCCTGGTTTGGTGCCGATTTAGCACATTTTTTAAGTAGTTCTTTATTAGCCACGATTTTTGGTTCATTCTTATTACTCAATGGCCTACGAATGGCGTTAAATTTAAAACCTAAGCCCCATCGCACATTGCCTAACGGTTTACCTTTAGGTATAGCAGGATTAGTTATGGGTGCCATTTCAACCTTAATTGGGATTGGTGGCGGCACGCTCACCGTGCCCTATATGCTGTGGCACAATGTGCCCATTAAAAATGCGATCGCTTTAGGAAGTGCCTGTGGGCTACCTATTGCCATCTTCGGCGCGTTAAGTTTTGCCGTCATTGGTGCACATGCAACAAACTTACCTTACGGCAATATCGGTTACATTAATATCCCTGCCTTTTTAGGGATTAGCTGTACCAGTTTGTTTGCTGCAACCTTAGGCGTACATTTGTCTCATAGCGTACCAACTGCGACCCTTAAGAAGGTCTTTTCTGTTATCCTCGTAATTGTTGGTATCAAGATGTTAATTGGTTAACCTTTTATTATGAAACCATAAGGTTCAGAAAAATAATGAGTGTCGCGATTGAATTAATAAAAAAATTACCCATATTTGCAACCGCAAACCAAGCATTACTTGCCGACGTGGCTGCCAAAGCCACCGTTAAAAACATTCCTAAAGGACAACAAATCGCCTATGAAGGCATGGATAGTGAGTGGTTTTTTGTTGTATTAAGCGGTGATATTCGAGTGTATAAAATGAGCGACTCAGGTAAAGAAGTCACTTTATTCAATATTAGCGATAACCAAAGCTGCATTTTAACCATCTTCTCGATTTTAAGCCAAGAACACTACCCCGCCTTTGCTTCAACGCAAACTGACATACAAGCATTGATGATACCCGCCACATCGTTTAAAAAGATGGTTGATGAATCCAGCTCATTACGTGACTACATTTTTCATTCTTTGTCTGGACGATTAACCGACATTTTAAACACCTTTGACCAAGTTATTTTTCAACGTATGGATCGCCGAATCGCACAATTTATATTAAATAAATGCGCTAACCCCGAAGATTCCCTAATGATGACGCACGAACAACTCAGCCATGAACTGGGAACCAATCGAGTAGTTGTGAGTAGAATTCTAGAAGGCTTTGTATTAGAAGGCAGCATTAAACTAAGTCGTGGGTGCATTACTTTAAAAAATAAAACAATGCTGTTAGAAAAATAAAACCATAGTTATGTAACTATGATACAGACAGCCGCATTTATTTTATTTAGTATGCTCCCGTTAGACTTAACTATTGGAGAATAAAATGAACGCAAATGTAGGTGGAATTGATAAAACATTAAGAATCGTCGTTGGCTTAGGCATTATTGGCTGGGGCGTTGCAACGCAAAATTACTGGGGTGCCGTTGGCCTAGTCCCATTAGGCACTGCACTCATTAATTGGTGCCCTGCTTACCTTCCTTTTGGCATCAGCTCTGCTAAAAAATCAGATTAAAATATCTTATAGTAAATAAAAAAGCCATGCATTTGCATGGCTTTTTTACGTTAAACACATTACTTTGCTATGGTTCTATACAACAACATACCAGCCAACATTGAAATCACAACAATCAAAGGTTCTTCTGGCCTAAAGCCAATACTGGCAAGCGCAGGCCCTGGGCAATAACCAATTAATCCCCAACCAATACCGAAAAGCGTTGCACCTAATAATAGTTTGCCATCTATTTTTAATAGTGTAGGCAAATGAAAATCGTCATCAAAAAGAGGTTTGTCTTGGGCAAAAATAAATCTATACGCAATGGCTGTTGTTATCACCCCGCCGCCTAAAACAAACATCAAACTTGGGTCCCAATTTCCAGTTACATCCAAAAAATTAACCACTTTATTCGGGTCTACCATGCCAGATAACGTAAGACCTACACCAAAAATAACACCTGCCAATAATGCACTTACTACTGTTTTCATGCTGCACCTCCTAACAATAATTTAACGAGGTAAACGGTTACAATACCACTTGCTAAAAATGTAAACGTTGCCGTTATCGAGCGTAACGAAAACCGAGACATGCCACATATACCGTGCCCGCTAGTACAACCACCGCCCATCGCGGTACCGACTCCAACAATCAAGCCGCCAACGACTAATAAGGTCGTCGTCATGTATTCTCTTGGTGCAACAACAACTGGGAAAAAATAAGCATACACAAATGCCCCGCCAACTAACCCCACTACAAATGCTAATCGCCAAGCCTTTTCCTTAGTAGACGAACTATTAAAAATACCACTCACAATGCCACTAATGCCAGCAATCCGACCGTTTAAATACATCAATATACTCGCACTTATACCAATTAAAATACCACCGGCCAACGATGTATAGGGGGTAAAATTTTCCATTAACTGCTCCTTTTTATATAGTTTCTTATAAGCATATTACCAAATTACATTAGCATTGCGCTATGAATGATGCAAATAACTTATGTAAACTACCCACATGGAAAATAAAACGGCCAAATGGCACGCTTTACACGCCGAAACAGCGGCTATTGAGTGGAAAGACTTAGAACGGTTCTTCGCACGCGGAAATTTATTGCGTGTTGCAAGCGAACTTGACCTTGTCGACGCCGCACTTGAAGTGGCTAACGACAATAAACCTATTGTGGAAAAGTGGTTGGTAGAAAGTCTATTGACTGGCGTTTCTAACGAAGAAGCCGAATTATGGGAAAAGGGGGAAAGCACCCTTTGGTCTGTCATTGTGTTACCGTGGATTCTCGTTCAGGATAGAAAATAATGTGCAGTTAACTCCCTAAAGGGCTCCAATTGCAATATATAGGAGGCCGTTCGGTTCTAATACATTATGGAATTTTGGAATCAAGAGACACGCTACGGTTTATTTCACCAGGCCGATAAAAATAAAAAAAAATATCGCGCTGATATTTTAGTCATCTTTGTTCACGGCATCTTCGGCAATCCTGCTGAAACATGGAGCGATACTCCTAAATGGCTATCTGAGCGCATCGGCTCAAACGTCAACATTTTGAATTTTTCATATCCCGCAGGCCTATGGCAAAAAGCCAGTATCCCACGGGCCTCAAACGACCTTAAGACCTGCATCGAAAGCGCCTACTCTAGCTATAATTTTTTTATTTTTATTACTCATAGCACCGGCGGACTAGTCGTAAAGCACATGCTAAACGAGTCATTTTCTGAAATATCCAAGCAAATGGAAAACGACACCTTTTCCTACGAAGAGAGCCCAGCCATTTGGCTTAAAACTCGCCGTGTCATTAATATTGCTGTACCACACTTTGGCGGCGACCCTTCACTAACTAAAATAGGACGGCTTGCATACAAATACGTGTACTTGCTTGCTAAGCCATTTTTGAAACTGGTTCGTATATTGACCCAAGGTGCGACCGACGTTGGTAAAAATAAAATCATTGATAGCCTAAGCCACAACAACCCATGGTTAGCAAGCGTCCATAAAGAAAACGAAGCTGCCATATTAACATCACAAAAACTCTTATTACCACACCCGTCTTCTTTTGACATGTTGGCCGGCTCTGACGTTGCCGTGCCCACAAACTCTATTGCTGGCAAGCAACTCACCTTCCGGGGTAACCACGACAGCGTTAAAATACCAGATCACAAGAACGGGCCCATCATGGATATTCTTGTCTCACAAGTATCTGACTTTTCTGCTGACAATTATTACCTCGTCACCCACGCTTGCGCCATAGCCCGTAAATTAGACACGTTAAATCGTACGCTTGGCACCCTCGCTCTAATTGGAGAACACTCAGACACTGGCCAAAATAAAGGCAGCCAACAGGTTGTTTTCGACGCCCTATACGCACGGCTTGGTAAGAATAACGGCAATTTCCCACATCTATCACTACTAACAGGTAGCGGTGGCTCAGGAAAATCCACAGTGATGCGAGAACTGCTTAGAAAGCTATCTTTTGATTACTTAATGAACCCTAGCCCTCAGCAGGTTATTCCCTTTTCAATGCCGCTACAAATGCTGTCAGGCCCTGAAGCAAATACCGACTTGAGTTGGGAGCGCCTTTGGCGCTGGCACGAAAGCTGGGTCAACGAACTTTTTCCGACGCGTGACTTTAGATCAAGCAAGATAGTGTCTAAATTAGACACTCAAGCTGTTTGCGTTATTTTTGATGGTCTTGATGAGTTTCTAGCACTACATAACGGCGTTAGTAGCGCACATATGTTGAATATTTTTAGGAAGGCGTCGAAGCGATACAGACATAACCCAAAATTTTCAATTCTAACAGTCTGCCGACACAACCTACCAGGGGTCGAACAATACGCGAACGGCTACAAAGATATCTATGAAATCTTACCGCTTACCGTTAAAGAGGCCAAGCATTCTTTCCCTATTTGCAGTAATTGGCTCGATTATGTACAAGATAAGAATTTGTTGAACGTAGTACTAACGCCTCTCATATTATCATCCTTGGATGACATGCCCGACATAGACGGTCGCGACTTAAACGAAACTCACATTATCGGCCAGTCGATAGACTCAATCCTTAGAAAAAGTAGCCTTGAAAATGCAAAATTACCTGACGGAACCATTATTAATCGAGAACATTTGCTAATTGCGTTGATGTTGGTCGCTTGGGTCTTTTTTAGAAAAGCGCTCGGTGAAATCAGCCTAAAACAAATGCGAACCGAAGTTCAAACCATTGCCAATGAGTGGACGCTTTTTTTGCAATCCAATAATTTAGAAGACGAAAACGAACAACTAAATACTAGTCTAGCCCTGCTGAATGATGAGTACTTTGTTATGGGTCTTATTCAACGCACACTCTTTATCACCACTGGGCACAATAAAATCCGTTTTTCTAATCGACAATGGCACGACTACCTCATTGCTTTATATTTTAAACAATGTTTAACGCTCGGCAATGTCGATGACTTTGGCCTTACCGCCTTTAACCCGGTTATTTATCGTATGGCTGGTGAGTTAATGAGCGATGACGTCATTACTGAGCTGATGGCGCAACGCGCTATAACACGCTGGCAAGCAACTGGGGACTCATCCATTGTTGGCGACATTTTGGCGTTTATATCTTGGACAACCGTGGCAATAGAACCTGCTGCAGTAAGGTTATTCCTCTCTGAAGCGGGTAATTACAAAGAAATTACCCGTATCGTTTTACTTGCCGGTTTTGGCTACAGGGGGCTCGAAAATGCACTAGATGACCGCTCAGCAAAAGACATTAGAACCGCTTTACTGCCTATGCTTAGAACAATGGCTGATTGCGACATGTGTCCAATCGGTGATCGCATAGCATCCAGCTTGGCTTGGTGCTATCTAAGCGCCTACACTAAAAAGTTTAATCTTGATGCGGATGAACTCCCTTGGCCAGATTTACGCTTCAACGAAGACGGCCAAAAATTAGCGCTAAACGCCATGTGCAAAGAAGTAAACGGCCAATATCAGCTCAACAAATACAATAAATCTCTGCAAATTGCCTTTCTATCGGCGGTCAACCAAGCGAAAGCAAATCCTAGTTTATTGATACGCTCCATGCATTACCTTTATTTTTTGGTGATCGCTAAAAAATTTGGTGCACACGTCATCGAGCTAAACGATGGCTTAGATGAACTTCTAAATGAAGATTCAGAATTAGCAAAAATTCTTAATAATAACAATGTAATACCCGAACTAAAACTAATGCTCGAATACTTTCAAACATTGGGAAAAGAAAGCTAAACACACATCTCATGGCGTTATTTCAGACCATGTAAAAACTCTTTACCCTGTGGTTATGTCACATTCTAAACGAAAATCACAACTTAGAGAGTTGCTAACAAAGCAACTCGCTTCTGCTTTTTGCAAAAGACGGTTAGCTTTTTCTGCATTCTCATCGGTTGAGATAACGAGCTTAATAACCGACGTTACTGTCGTAAATTGAACTTTTCTATCCACTTTATCTAGCGTTCCTTGCGATTCACACGCAATAGAATTCCATTCTAACTTCGACGCTTTCGCAATAGCGCGAAATGACAGTACCAAACAACTTGAAAGTGACGCCATTAAAAGCTCTTCTGGTGACCACTGATCTCCCGGTCCATCAAATTGCTTTGGAGGTGCAACATCCATAGCGGGAAGCTTTTCCGAAGACAACGTTAACGCATTCTCGGGAATACCATGAACCATTGCTTTATATAAGTGTGGAAATGCATCCATCTGTTTTCTCCTGTAGGGTGTAAGTTAAATGTAACACCTAGCTCACGTAATTGCGTTGATATGGATCAACAATACTATCGTTAGTGCATACTCCTTTGTTGCCATGCTTTGGCCAAACGTTTTTCAGAGATGGGTCGAGTTGTTTTTATCTGTTGCGCAAACAAAGAAACCCTAAACTCTTCTAACATCCAACGAAAATCATCAGCGTCTGGATTATTCTCTGCCATTTTAACTGCTTGCCAAAAAAGCGACTCATAATGCTGCGCTAGCGATGCTTTTTCGTTATCTCTTTGCAGCTGGCCAGCCGCTTTCTCCAACCTATGCTGAATAGCCCTTAAATAGCGCAAATAATCCCTTAATTTATCGGCTGAAATATTGCGTACAAAACCCCGATAACATAAGCAACCTAAATGCGTTGATGCATCTTTATACAAATTTTGCCCCTTCCATGCCTCCAGCCTTTGCTGCACTGTCTGGTACGATACCAACACCTTCACCAGTAACTGGGAAAACTCGTACCCCAATGCATAAACAGAAGCATTTTGTTGCTTAACAGCGTCTTCAAACTCGGCTTCGGTTCGAATATCCTGCTGCAGGAAAAGCCCTGACATCAACTGATGTGCCAAATCATCAAATATGTCTTCACCCGCACTCATTTGGCAATGCGGATGTGGCTTTAGTTGCTGATAACTAAACGCATGGATCGTTGTAATTGCTGATTTTCGACTCAGCTGCTTCAGTTCTTTGGCAAACTTTAAGCGGAACAACCTTATTAAACCACTCTGATGTAATTTATCCGCCTCCTGTTGTGAATCGACTATCTTTAAAGCAACGGTATTTTTCTCGTCTACTAGCGCAGGAAAACCCTTAAGCTCCTGCCCCTGGTAATGAATGGTTTGATGGGCAGGAATATCATCAAACTGCCAGCTTTTAGAACCCGATGATGACAAGGCACTGGATAATGCCGATTGAAACTGCATGCCTGCCTTTATTGCATATTGCCGTTTTAGCACCTTAAAGTCTTTAGATACCGCCACTACTGTCGATTTATCGCCCAGAATATAAAAATTCATTTGCAAATGTGATGGCAACTTGTCTAATTCAAAGTCTAGTGCCGTCAAACTTGATCCCGCTTGTTTATTAAGGAAAACCGCTAACTTCTCCAATAAGCTTCCGCTTGAATACTCCATTCCTTCCAAACACGCCTCTACATAATTTGGCACCGGTACAAACTGCTTGCGTAAACTTTTTGGCAAGCCTTTTATTAACGCCTGCAATTTTTCGGCATACAAGCCGGGGACTAGCCATTCAAAGCCTTCAGCCGTTAATTGATTAAGCTGCGCTAACGGGATTTCTGCGGTGACGCCATCTTCAGCATGCCCAGGTTCAAAACGATAATTTAATGTTATCGGCACGCCATTAATCAAACGTGTATCGGGGAATTTATTCGCATCAACCGCTGACTCATCCTTCGGCGAAACATCGCTCGTCTTTAATTCAAGCAGCGCGTCATTGTTCTCTTTTTTTAGCCACTTGTTCAAATACGCCAAGCTATAGATATTAGCAGGCAGTTTTTCGTCATAAAACTCAAACAGCGCTTCTTCATCAATCAGCAAATCAACCCGCCTGCCTTTTTGCTGCTCGTACTCAATCGCCTCAAGCAGTTTCTCGTTTTTTCTAAAAAAGCCTGCATGGCAGACCATTTCTCTATCCACCAAGCCTCGGCGAATAAACATCTCACGCGCCTGCACAGGCTCTGTCCTCGACATAGGAACTTTCCGCCCCTTACTAATGGTTAAACCAAACAACAGTAACTGTTCGTGAACCATCGCTTGTGCTGATTTTTTTGACCAATGCGGTTCATAATAATGGTGCTTTATTAAATGCCCCGCCGTTTTCTCAATCCATTCTGGCTTTATCGTCGCAATCGTTCGCCCATACACACGCGTCGTTTCCACTTGTTCCGCCGCCATTAACCAGGTTGGTTGTTTCTTAAACAACGCAGACGCGGGATGAATATAAAACTTTAAATTCCGTGCACCCAAATATTCAGCTTGCTCGTGTTTAAAACCAATCCGCGTAACCAACCCGGTTAATAAGGCTTGGTGAATCGCATCATCGTCCGCATCAACCGTTTTAATGGTTAAACCTAAGTTCTTCGTGACCAAATCAGACAGCTGACGACGAATATCTTCCCAATCTTTTATGCGCATATAAGCGAGGAAATTCTCACGGCAATATTTGCGGAATTGGTTATTCGACAGCGATTTTTTTTGTGCCTGAATCTCGCGCCATAACGTTAAAAAGGATAAGAAATCTGATGTCTCATTTTGATACGCTTTGTGCTTTTCATCCGCATACTTCGCTTTGTCACTCGGGCGTTCTCTAGGGTCTTGAATAGATAGCGCTGAGACGATGGTTAACGTCTCGTTTAAGCACTGAAACTTCTCTGCCGCTAACAACATTCGACCAAACTGCGGGTCGAGCGGAAAATGCGTTAGCCGACGTCCAATTTGCGTCAGCTTTTCCTGCTCATCCAATGCGCCGAGTTCATGCAAACTACGAACTCCGCTACGAATCATTTTATCGGCTGGCGGCTCTAAAAAGGGGAAATGGCTTATTTCAGCCAATTTCAGCGCCTTCATTTGCAAAATAACAGACGCGAGGTTTGTACGTAAAATTTCGGGTTCAGTAAACTCTGCTCGCTGATTAAAATCGTCTTCGCTGTATAAACGAATGCAAATACCCGGCGCTTCGCGGCCACAACGCCCACTCCGTTGATTAGCACTCGCCTGAGAAATAGGCTCTATTGGTAATTGTTGGATTTTACTGCGTTGGCTAAAGCGGCTAATCCGCGCCAATCCCGTATCAATAACGCAGCGAATACCCGGCACGGTCAGCGATGTTTCTGCCACGTTTGTCGCCAACACAATGCGCAGTTTTTTATGCGGTTTAAAAATATTCGCCTGTTCTTTACCGCTCAGGCGTGAATATAACGGCAAAATATCGTAGCCTGCTGGGTGGTGTTTTTTTAGCGCTTCAGCCGTCTCACGAATTTCGCGCTCACCACTTAAAAACACCAATATGTCGCCTGCCCTATCGCGATGCAGTTCATCCGCTGCATTAACAATCGCTTGAACCATGTCTTGATCGTTTTGCTCAGAATCCACGCCAACAGCGCGATAACGCATTTCAACAGGATAGGTTCGCCCCGACACATTAATCACCGGGGCGTTATCAAAGTGTTTTGCAAATCGATCTGGGTCAATCGTCGCAGAGGTGACAATCAGTTTTAAATCGGGACGTTTTGGCAACAGCCACTTCATATAGCCCAATAGGAAATCAATATTCAGACTGCGCTCGTGCGCCTCGTCCAGTATCAACGTATCGTACTGACTCAAAAATGGATCGGATTTTATTTCTGCCAACAGAATCCCATCTGTCATTAGCTTCACTAAGGTCTTATCGTTTTCTTTGCCCTGAAAACGTATTTTATAACCGACCTGTTGACCCAGTTCTATTTTCAATTCTTCCGCAATGCGCTGCGCTACCGTAATAGCTGCTAAGCGACGTGGTTGGGTATGACCGATTTTCCCCTTAAACCCCCTGCCGAGCTCTAAACAAATTTTAGGCAATTGCGTGGTCTTACCTGAACCCGTTTCACCGCATAAAATAACCACTTGGTTTTCACGAATTAAGTCAGATATACCTTGCCTTTTTTCACTAATCGGCAAATCTGGATAGTAAATGGCTGGACAGCATGATCGCCGTTGCTCCACCTGCTTAATTGACTGCTCAACCTGTGACGCTAGCTTAGCTAGCTTTTTAGTTCGCTCTGGTAATTTATCTTTAAACGTTTTCTTTAACTGGCGCATGAAACCATGCTGTTGCTTACTCAAACATTGCCCAATTAATGAGCGAAGGTCCTTACTTGATGGGGTCACAGACATGTTGATTGTAAAAAAATAGCGTCGTCGCAGTATAACCGTGACGACGCTATTTTAATATATTAGTTCGGCCTCTAAAACTAGGCCTTTGGTAACGTTACTGCTCTTTAAAAACCAAAGAAAAGCTAACCGGCACAGCGGTGCTAATTGATGGCAACTTAGCCAGTTCCATTAATTTTTGAATGCCATCTGCCAAATCAAAGTCAAAACCATTCAATAAAATTGGTTTTACAGTTGTCACCAATAGTGAGTTGTCACGTAAGCGTACAACACGTAATCTCGCGTCTAAGACTTTTGTTTTACCGTGCAAATTAATACTTAGCGGTACCTGCAATATTATGGCATCTCCACTATGTAAGGTACTTAGTTGGTTCATATCTAATTTCGTTGACACAACCGCTTTTGGAAATATGTCCGTTTCAAATAAAAATTTTCTCAGGCGCTCATCACGAATTTCAATATTCGTATTCACCGATACCAAGCTGATAGTGATACTTGCATCGCCCGTATTTTGTACCGCGCCCGCCAGTTGCCCAAAGCTATGCGTCTCTGCAATTTTATTTTTCTTAACAGAAATAAAGTTTAATATCGAACTGTCATTATCTAGTTGGTATTCTGCTTGAGCGCTAGCCACAAACATTATCAAACACACTAAAATACAAAGTTTTCTAATTTGCATGGCCATACTCTCCTAAAAATAATAATACGAAAAATTACAACGGCTTGGTAAGCCCAAGTATTACTAACAATACCATAAACAATTTATAAGGACATTCACTTTTAACCCCCTCAATGCTCTGCCCAAACTTTATGTGGTTCCGCTAAAAATCAATTTGGAATTGACTAATAAATGCAGGGTAAGAAAAGCCGCCATCTTCAGGGTCATAGTATGAAAGCTCGTTTATCACCCTCACGTTCTTGTCTAACTGCCAAGTCAACATTGCCTGATAAACATCACCCTTGTTCATTCCTCGTGCCACCTCATCGGCTGAACGTCCAGTTAATGGCCTAAAGAACATAGTCCGTGATGGGTGCTCATTGTCCACATATTGATACTGTAATGCCCAAGCAAAGCCAAGGTGTTCGGTGTTAAGTAAATATGCTCGACTAAACCCTAACGTAAATGCTTGTGAGCTTAATGAATTCGTTAAAACACCGTCTGTATTTAAAGCCAGCGCTCCATCTGCATCCGATTCAAACGCAGACCAAGATAACCAGCCTTTCCAATGACCAGCCTGTACGTCTGCAAATAAGCTATACCATTCATTATCTAACCGTACACCCACCGGCTGAAACTTTGTATCTAACGTACCAGAATCTTTAGATAGGCTGTAAGCACCGCCAAATCCATAGGTAAAAGGGCGCCCTTTAAATGAGTATTCATCATCACTTGGGGAAACCCCTGTTGGCCGGAAGCCAACACCTACGCCAAAAAGCATATCATTATTATCATTATTCAATGATAAGTCCGGCCCATTAAAAAAACCAATCCCGTAGTGTAATCGATTATCAAAAAGGCCCAACCCATGTGCTTCAGGCAAACCAAAATCTCCTCGCCTTATGGTAATCCCACGCGCCCTTCCAGCCGCACCTGGAGATAGATATTCAGTAAATTTACGTTCAACACTAGCAGTTACTTGGGGCCGGCGGGTGTACCCCGGTATAAATTGCTGTCTGATT
>NVSW01000008.1 GCA_002401365.1 Piscirickettsiaceae bacterium
CTGGACCGTCTAGCGGTGTTGCTAGGCCAGGAATGGCACCGAGTTGGTCTTGTATGTCTTTAAAAGCACCACCAAACAATTCAAGAGGGTCATCTCGGTAGTCAGCGCCTAAGCCAGCGTCAGCTTCTAAGCCAAAACCAACAAATAGCTTTGGAGAAAGTTGAAGTGATATGCCAAGCGTCGGAACAATATAATTGTCAGCATCTGAATGGTGGTCACCATGAGCAGAGAAACTTCCTAATGGAACTGTACTGAGTGTAGTGTCTGTTTGAACATTAATATCAGTAATACTAACTATTGCAGCGCCAAAGTTAAAATTTACACCTGGAAATTGAGTAAGTGTTGCTGGGTTGCCGGCGACTGCTGCTGATACTTCTTGTGGGCGAGTATATGCTGCACCGGCCATGCCACCAGCGGCCGAATGTGCTGACAAGTTAAAATCAGTACCAGTACTGATTGCTTGAGCGCCTGTAGAAGCAACCAACATGGCCATGCCCGCTGCTACTCCAAGTGCTATTGGTGTTTTATTAAATGTTCCCATTATTGAGTTCCCCTAAATTTTAGTTTTTATAACGTTATGAATATTAATTTGCTAATTTAATTATAAAATAGCAGGTATATAATAGTTGTGTAATTGTAAAAAAACAACATTAAAATAGAATTAATCTATTAAACCTATTAAACAATTGATATACATAGTATTTTTGTTGTCTTTTTTTTGTAAATATATCTTTAATTTTGTATTATTCGTGTAGTAGGGTTTCTATTTATTTGTAGTTGTATTACCAACACAGGTTTGCTACTTAGTTAAATTCTATTGTATATATGGCATGGCATTTGCTTTGTTTGTGATGTAACAAATTAAAGCAACTTTGGAGTAGTGCTAATGGATGTACAGTTAAGCTTGAATTTACCGTCGGCTGGGTCTGATAATTTAGTTAGTAATGGTTCTATAGGCTCAACATCTAAGTCTAGAAGCGATAATTTCTCTGATCATTTAGATAAGAAAATAGACCACTTAGAAAAACAACATAAAAATACAACAAAATCTGCTGATAGTACAGGTAAAGCTAATAAAAATCAGAAGGTTAATGGTAGTTCGTCTTTAACTAAAGATGATAGTTTATCTGAGCCAGTAAAAGATAAAATTGATTCGCATTCATTGGTTAAGGCGGATTCGCCGGATGCAAAAACACCTGATGTGGAGGATGGCGTAACAGCAGCTAAGGTTGTTGTTGATTTGCATGATGAGTCATTCAACGATAAGGTGGGTATAAGTTTGTCTACAGGTGATTCTTTGCCGCTCGGCAATTCCTTGCCATTTATAACGTCTTTAAATGATGGGTTACAGCAGTCGTTAACAAACGATATTGTTTTTGATCCGCTAGCTGATGCTGGGGACGTAGTGCTGCCTGTTTCAGCGTTGTCAATAAATTTACCCGTTGATAGTAAGCCAACTGTTAAGGGCAAAAGCTTTACGGTTGCCTATAATGATGTAACAAACTCTTCTATCCAGAGTAACGCTCTTGAGGTTGTTAAATCTAGTGATAAATTATTTGATGGTTTTAGCTTGAAAAACCTTCTAACAACAGCGAATGGAGCTGATAGCCGAGGTGGCCAAGATAATTTAACTCCGTTAACCATTGTTAATGGACTAACAACTAACCAGCCTAGCTCTATTGTTACTGACAAACCACTGTTGACGGTAGATACGCCGATGACTAGCCCGCGATGGGCGAATGACTTTAATCAACACGTTCAATGGATGGTGAATAAGTCCATGACGGCTGCGCAAATTCGTTTAAACCCACAACAACTTGGACCGATTGAAGTTAGGGTACATATGAACAATGATCAAGCGACGATTTCGTTCACCGCGCAGCATGGTGCAACCCGAGAGGCAATTGATGCAGCATTGCCTCGTTTGCGAGAGATGTTAAGTGAGCAGCAAGTTGGGTTAGTTGACGTCAATGTATCGCAACATTCATTTGCTGAACAACATCAACAGCAATTATCTGATGGTGCTGACGGTGGTTTGACGGGTAATATCAATGATGCTTCTACAGACGATGATGAGCTTGCATTGAATGCGGGTTTTGACGGTATGCAAGTGGTGTACGAAGGCTTGTTTAATAAATATGCATAGCGTCTAACGCTCTAGTTCCCCTCTAGGGCTTTATCGCCGACATATCGTTTAGGTATGTCGGTTTTTTAATGACTAAATTTTGACGACTACTCGGTTACTGTCCTTATAATAATGACTAAATTTTGACTCTTTTGATTTTTAGTGTATTTAACACATTGAAAAACAAAAGGTTATTAAGTGGCATAGCTATTGCTTGCCTTGTTTTTAATAATATTTATAAAGAGGGGTAATTATGGCCGAAGAAGAACAAGAAGATGACGTAGTAGAGGCTAAGAGCGGTTCTAAAAAAATGATCATTATAATTGCCGGTGGTGTTATGGCATTGCTCATTATTGTTGCTGCAACATTATTTTTTACCGGTTTTTTTGATGAAAAAGCACCTGTAAATGCAGACGATGCAACGCAGGAACTGTCCGAGTCTGAAAACACCACGACGGATGATGGTGATGAAGCTGCTAGCGAAGATGAAAAGCAAACCTTATACCAAGAACTCAACCACCATTTATGGTTAATTTTCAGGGCTCTAGCATCAGGGTAATGAAGGTTTCAATAAGCGTGATGGCCAGGGATGAGGCAACTTTAGAGGCGGTAAAACTGCATAACCCAGTCATAAGAAATAATCTTTTATTGCTGTTGTCGAGCGAAGATCCTGAATTACTTAAAACATCAGATGGGAAAACCAAACTTCAAACATCTATTTTGGAAGAAATTAATAAGGTGTTAAAGGAAAGAAAGGCTAAGACATTAGTCGAAGCGGTATTTTTTACAGACTTGGTGATGCAATAAATGTCAGATGCTGATCTTTTATCACAGGAAGAAATTGATGCTTTATTACATGGTGTTGATGATGGTGATGTTGAAACTGAAACGGGCGTAGATAATTCTGGTGAAGCAACTGGGTATGACTTTACCAGCCAAGATCGAATTATTCGCGGCAGAATGCCAACGCTTGAGATGGTTAATGAGCGGTTCGCGCGGTATTTTAGGGTTACGCTGTTTAACTTTTTACGACGCTCGGCTGAAATATCTATTTCGGGCATTCAAATGCTAAAATTTTCAGAATACGTACATAGTCTATTTGTACCCACTAACCTGAATATTGTAAAAATTAAACCATTACGTGGTTCTGCTTTATTTGTGTTTGACCCCGGTTTGGTCTTTACCATTGTTGACAGCTATTTTGGTGGTTCGGGGCGTTTTCATAACAAGATTGAAGGTCGTGAGTTTACCGCCACTGAAATGCGTGTTGTGCGTATTATTTTAGATTTGGTTTTTAAGGATTTAAAACAAGCGTGGGCACCGGTGCTTGATCTTGAATTTGAATATTCAAATTCAGAAGTAAACCCTCAATTTGCAAATATTGTTAGCCCTACTGAGGTGATGGTCGTATCGACGCTTCACTTAGAGTTAGAAGGTGGCGGTGGTGACATTCAATTTAGCTTGCCATATTCAATGCTTGAACCCATTAGGGAGCTTTTAGACGCAGGCATTCAAAGTGACCGAGGTGATACGGATGGACGCTGGAAGAGCATGTTAAGAAAGGAAATAAAAACAGCAGAAGTACAGGTATCAACGACCTTGCTAACAAAAAAAATGCTTTTAAGGGATATTTTGGACTTTAAAGAGGGTGATATTTTGCCGATAGACCTTCCTGAGCAAGTGACTATTGAATCTGGAGAAATGCCTCTTTTTAGAGGAAAGCTGGGCGTCAGTAATGACCATTATGCGGTACAGCTTCAAGAGAAAGTTGAACGATATGAAGATAAGAAGGTAGCAAAGGATCAGGAGTAATTTATGAGTGATGAAGAAAACGAAAACGAAAATAAAGATGAAAATAATAATAAAATTGAAAATGATAACAAAAATGAAAATGACGATGGCGCAGATTGGGGAGATGCTTTGGATGAGCAAGCGGCCGGTGAAGCTGGAGGTGATTGGGGTGATGCTTTAGAAGAACAGGCATCAGCTGAAGCCGCGTCTTTTGATGAAGTATCAGATAACGGCATAAAAAGTATTGATAGTGAGCTGAATTTAGACGTTTTATTAGATGTTCCCGTGACGGTGTCAATGGAAGTGGGGAATACTAAAATCAGTATCCGTAACTTACTGCAACTTAATCAGGGTTCTGTTATTGAGCTGGATAGGTTGGCTGGCGAACCAATGGATGTATTGGTTAATGGGACGCTAATCGCCCGTGGAGAAGTGGTCGTGGTAAACGATAAATTTGGTCTTCGATTGACCGATATCATAACTCCAGCAGAACGCGTTAAAAAGCTTAAATAATGCATTTTATTGTATCCAAGATTAATGTTTTTGTAGGCTGCTGCTTTACAAGTGTTGCCTATGCTGAAGAGGCGATTGTTATCGGTTCGAAAAGTACGGATCCATTTTCCACAGCAAACCTAAGCCAATGGACAGTAGGCTTAATAACAATTTTACTCATCATCGGGACAATTGCTTGGCTGGTAAAACGGTTCAGCCATTTTGGTAATGGACAGGTTGGGCAAATGAAGATAGTTGCTGGTTTATCGGTGGGCCATCGTGAAAAAGTGGTATTGATACGTGCGGGTGAACAGCACTTGCTTATAGGTGTTGCGCCTGGGCGAGTACAAACGCTGCACACGTTTGCGAAAAATGAAATAGCTGACACAAACCAACCAGGGAGTTTCCAACAAAGCATGCGAGATGTTTTAACTAAAGAGGTTGAAGTATGAGCCAGGCTAAGTTATTAATCGCATTCGTTTTGTTACTTACGCCACTCAGCTCGTATGCGGTGCAAGGGATTGAGGCTATTACCATTGCGGGCGATGGGAAAAGTTATTCGGTAACATTGCAAATTTTAGCAATAATGACGTTGTTAACGGTATTGCCTAGTTTGCTGGTAATGATGACGTCGTTTACCCGAATTATTATTGTTTTATCTATTCTTAGACAAGCAATGGGAACGCCGCAAACACCCAGTAATCAAATTTTACTTGGGCTTGCTTTGTTTTTAACTTTTTTCATCATGTCACCCATATTTGAGAAGGCAAATAACGATGCTTTGCAGCCTTATTTGAATGATGAAATAGCCGCTGACATTGCCATTAGCAAAGCGATTAGCCCGTTTCGTGAATTTATGTTGCGGCAAACTCGAAATAGTGATCTAGAGATGTTTGCCAGAATCTCTGGCGCTGAACCTATTCAGTCTGCAGACGATGTGCCGCTGTCTTTATTGTTGCCTGCTTTTGTCACCAGTGAGCTAAAAACAGCCTTTCAAATTGGCTTTATGATTTTTATTCCGTTTTTGATCATTGATATGGTGGTCGCAAGTGTGTTGATGTCGATGGGAATGATGATGTTGTCGCCGTTGATTATTTCGTTACCCTTTAAGTTGATGTTGTTTGTTTTAGTGGATGGCTGGGCGCTTATTATGGAAACGCTCGCGGCTAGCTTTTTTAGTTAGAGGATACAAAATGACTCCGGATAGTGTAATGGAACTAGGTCAACGGGCCTTACAGATAACAGTGATGTTGTCGGCCCCTATTTTATTATCAGCGTTAGCAATTGGTTTGTTAGTGGCTATGTTTCAGGCCGCTACACAAATAAATGAAATGACGTTAAGTTTTGTTCCCAAACTACTTGTTACGGTTCTTGTGTTATCAGTTGCTGGCCCTTGGATGTTACGTTTGATTATTACATTTACCCGAGAAACGTTTCTAAAAATCCCTGAGATGGTTGGCTAGCGAGAGTTGAAAAATGGTGATTAGCGAGCATCAAATATCAGCCTGGTTAGCCAGCTTTATTTGGCCTTTTCTGAGAGTAAGCTCAATGTTTGTTGCTATCCCAGTGTTTAGTGGTCGGTTTGTGGATAGGCGTGTTCTGGTTGGTGTCTCGTTGTTGATTACTTTTTTTACGATACCTTTAATTCCTCAGACCGAGGCGTTCGATATTTTTACGCATGCAGGTATTATCACTGGTTTTCAGCAAGTTTTAATCGGTCTAATGATGGGCTTTGTATTGCAGCTCGTTTTTGCAGCCATTGTGTTTGCGGGACAAGGAATTGCTTACAGTATGGGCTTAGGTTTTGCCTCAATGGTCGACCCAGCATCTGGTGTTAGTGTGCCGGTTATTAGTCAGTTTTATTTAATTTTAGCAACATTGTTATTTTTGGTACTGGGCGGGCACCTGGTGTTAATAGAGATGCTGATTGATAGTTTCAGAACCTTACCAATTGGTGTAGATGGGCTTGAGCGGGTTGACATTTGGGGTGTTATTGCTTGGTCTAGCCGCTTGTTTTCTGCGGGGTTGTTAATGGCATTGCCGGCTATTACATCGTTATTGATGATTAATATTGCTTTTGGTGTTGTCACTAGAGCTGCACCCCAGTTAAATATTTTTGCAGTGGGTTTCCCCATTACACTGGTGTTAGGTGCGTTATTAATGTGGGTGACAGTGCCAGCAGTAATGGGAAACTTCACCAATTTGTTAGCTGAAAGTTACGGTGTTATCGGCACCTTTCTTCGCATAGGTGACGGACGTGGCTGAAGAAGATAGCGGCCAAGAAAAAACAGAGGAACCCACCGCCAAACGGGAGGAAGACGCTCGTAAGAAGGGTGATATTGCGCGCTCTAAAGAACTGAATACGGTTGTCGTTTTAATGATGGGCTCGACCATGTTATGGATGTCTGGCGATAGAATATTTAAGGGTATGTGGGGTGTAATGCAGCAGTCATTTACTATTGATAGGTCGTTAATGTATGACCCACTAGCGATGGTAGCTAGGTTGCAGCTTTTTATGCAAGAAGCGGTGATGTTTATTGCGCCTTTTTTGGCGGCGATGGTTGTCGCAGCATTGGCAGGCCCTATTTCAATGGGGGGGTGGTCATTTAGTGCAGAAGCGATGGCGCCAAAGCTTTCAAAAATGAATCCTCTATCTGGCTTTAAACGCATGTTTGCTGTCAGAAGTTTGGTTGAATTGGTGAAATCACTACTTAAGTTTTTATTGATTTTGGGGATTATGTTTTTACTCGCCAATGCCTATTTGCACGAGTTTATTCAATTCAGCCAGATGTCATTGCGAGGCGCTCTTATTCATGCCAGCGATTTGATGACGTTATCGTTTGTTGTGCTATGTGCTTCTTTGTTATTAGTGGTTGCGATTGATGTTCCTTTCAGTTTGTGGGAGCACAAGAAGAAATTAAAAATGACGCATCAAGAAATTAAAGATGAAATGAAGCAGACAGATGGCCGCCCTGAAGTAAAAAGCAAAATAAGGCAATTACAACAAGAAATGTCGCAGGGTCGGATGATGGAACAGGTGCCCTTAGCCGACGTGATTGTAACAAACCCAACCCATTTTGCTATTGCCTTGAAATATGAAGAGGGTGGTAATGGTGCACCACGGGTTGTTGCCAAGGGTGCTGACTTAGTTGCGGCACAAATTAGAAATATTGCTGTTGGGCATGGGGTGATATTTGTTAGTGCACCACCATTAGCGCGGGCATTGTACTTCACCACTAAGATCGATCATGAAGTACCCAAAGGCTTGTACTTGGCTGTGGCACAAGTTCTGGCGTATGTTTTTCAATTGCGTATAGCGACTGAAAAACATTGGAAGAAACCTAAGCCACCGAAAGATGTATCGATTCCCGATGAGTATAAAAAATATGCAGAAAGGACACATTAATTCGATGAGAAAAATTATTTAGAATGGACGTCTCTAGCGTTATAAAAATAATTTCAGACTTCGCCCGTAATGGCTTAGGTGCGCCTATTTTAATATTGGTGATGCTGTCGATGTTGGTGTTGCCGTTGCCGCCTTTAATGTTGGACTTGTTGTTCACGTTCAACATTGCATTATCGTTAATTGTTTTATTAGTGGTTGTTTACTCATTAAAACCGTTAGATTTTGCAGTTTTCCCAAGCTTTATTTTGATAGCAACTCTACTAAGACTGGGTTTAAATGTGGCATCGACCCGTGTGGTTTTGTTAGAAGGGCACAATGGGGGGGATGCAGCAGGTAAGGTGATTGAAGCATTTGGGGCCTTCGTTATTGGCGGTAATTACGCTGTCGGTTTAGTCGTTTTCAGTATTTTGATTATTATTAATTTTGTGGTGGTGACGAAAGGTGCTGGCCGTGTTTCTGAAGTGAGTGCGCGGTTCACCTTAGATGCGATGCCCGGTAAACAAATGGCAGTTGATGCTGATTTGAACGCCGGCGTATTAACCCAAGAACAGGCCAAAGAGAGAAGGCTAGAAATTAGTCAGGAATCTGATTTTTACGGGTCTATGGATGGTGCAAGTAAGTTTGTTCGTGGTGATGCGGTTGCGGGGATATTGATTTTACTTATTAATATCATCGGTGGCTTGGGTGTAGGAACTATCCAGCATGGGTTAAGCTTTTCCCAAGCAATGGAATATTACACATTGTTGACCATTGGTGACGGTCTAGTTGCTCAAATTCCAGCGTTACTATTGTCAACAGCAACCGCGATTATTGTGACTAAGGTAAATAGCTCCCAAGACATGGGGCAACAAATATCTTTTCAGGTGTTGAGTAATGCCAAAGCATTAGCTATTACAGCAGGTGTTATCGGCTTGTTAGGAATAATCCCAGGAATGCCTAACTTGGTCTTTATTACTATTGCCAGTGCGTTAGGTTACGCATCGTATTCGGTTTATAAAAAGCAGCTTAAAGCGGAAGCATTTGTTGAGCCTGACCCCATGGTGCATGAAATGCCAGATGAGCCTAAGGAACTGACGTGGGATGATGTTGCCCCGGTTGATATGATTGGCCTAGAAGTGGGCTACCGGCTGATCCCATTGGTAGATAAAACCCAAGGCGGCGAGCTAATGTCGCGTATTAAGGGGGTGCGTAAAAAGCTTTCCCAAGAGCTAGGTTTTCTTATTCCACCAGTACATATTAGAGACAATTTGGATCTAGCACCTAACGTATACCGGTTAACGTTGATGGGGGTTAATATTGGTGAGGTTGAGATTCATCCGGATCGCGAAATGGCGATTAACCCAGGCCAAGTATTTGGTGAATTACAGGGTATAGATACACAAGATCCTGCATTTGGTTTGGACGCCATTTGGATTGAAAGTACGCAAAAAGATCAGGCGCAAACGTTTGGTTATACCGTGGTAGATCCAGGCACGGTTGTTGCGACCCATTTAAGCCAAATTATTCAGACTCATGCGCATGAATTACTAGGGCACGAAGAGGTTCAGCAAATGTTAGATACGTTGAAAAAGTCTGCACCTAAACTAGTTGAAGACCTTGTTCCAGATACCTTACCACTTGGCGTGGTCGTTAAAGTATTACAGAATTTGTTGCAGGAGAATATTCCTGTACGAGATATGCGAACGATAGCGGAAACGCTGATTGAACACGGTGTGGTGAGTCAAGATTCTGGCGCCTTAACAGCGGCTGTTCGTATTTCACTTGGACGCTCAATTGTTCAGAAAATCAGTGGCTTAGACAAAGAATTGTCAGTTATTACCCTTGACCCAGATTTGGAACGTTTATTGCAACAGAGCTTACAAGCGTCAGAAGATGGTAGCGCTGGGTTGGAGCCTGGGCTTGCTGAAAGAATGATCAATGCGTTACAAACCAGCACACAAAAATTAGAAATGGAAGGAAAGAGTGGCGTGTTACTGGTGTCGTCACTTCTGCGACCATGGTTGGCGCGTTTTGTACGGCATTCAATTAGTAGCCTAAATGTTTTGTCGTATAACGAAATTCCTGAAGATCGTCAGGTTCGGGTCGTTGGAAGCGTTGGCCAAAATGGTTAGCGGTTCTTTTTTAATTGGAAGAGAGTGTAATGTATGAAAATTAAACGGTATTTTGCAGCTGATATGAGAGACGCATTACGGATGGTGAAAGAGGAACTGGGGCCAGATGCTGTTATTTTATCTAATGCGCGCGCTGATAATGGCGTCGAAGTTGTTGCGGCAATGGATTACGATGAGAATGTTATTCAACAGGCTATTGAGAAAAAGGATCTTGCGTTAGATGCACAACTAGATGAGAAGCTAAAAGTGGACACATTGTCTATTGATTGGAAAGAGCCACCCAAGCAGTCATTCAGAGAGGAATATACGCCGGTTAAAAAGACAGCGAAAAAGTCGATTGCTAAAAAAGCAGTTAAGCCTAGTAGGCCTATTAATAAACCAGAATGGTTTGAAGACCCTGCTATTAAGGCGGTTAAACAAGAGCTGGAATACTTGCGTCGAGACTTTAGAACTCAGTTAAACGAATTATCTTGGGCCGATAAAATTCAACAAAATCCTGTGCGTATCGATGTAATTAGGCGGTTACTGGATACCGGGTTTTCTAAAAAACTCAGTTTGAAGTTAGCCGAAACCTGTGTTTCAGAAGGGGCGTTAGAGGAGGCATGGCATAAGTGCCTAAAGGTTACGTCTCTTTGTATTCCTGTATTAGAGGACAAACTACTTGATGAAGGTGGGGTGGTTGCATTGTATGGACCTACAGGTGTTGGTAAAACCACCACCATTGCAAAAATTGCGGCGCGTTTTAGAATGCGTTATGGAGCGGAACAGTTGGCACTGATAACAACTGATAATTATCGTATTGGCGCCCATGAGCAACTAAGTAACTTTGCCAAGATATTGGGTGTTCCGATGCGTGTTGCATCAACACAAGATGACTTGGACGATGCGTTGTCTGATTTTATCGATAAAAAATTGGTTCTTATCGATACTGCTGGGATGAGTCAGCGAGACCTACGGGTAACGGAACAAATGCAGTTGCTACGAGATGATAAGTTTGATATTGAAAGTTATTTGGTTATTTCGGCGACGACAGAAAGTCGTGCGATGCGTGAAATTTTTAAAACCTTTAATGATGCGAACCCAAAAGGTTGTATTTTAACGAAACTGGATGAAACTGATTGCCCTGGTAGTGCCTTATCTGCCATCATTGAAAATCAAATACCACTTTGTTTTGTAACAGATGGTCAGCGTGTACCCGAAGACCTTCATTATGCGAACGCTGAACAGCTGATGGCGAAATTTGCGGAACCAAGTCAGTTATTGGATGAAAGTGATATTGCCTTGTCTGTTCTTATTGGCGAGCAAACACAGTATGCGCATATTTAAACAAGGGCTTAAGCAAACTTCAGGACTAAAAATGACACAACAAAAGCCTATTAGAGTAATAGCAATAGCAAGCGGGAAAGGAGGTGTTGGTAAAACTAATTTATCGGTTAACCTTGGTGTGTCGCTTTGCAGACTAGGCCGTAAAGTTGCGCTACTAGATGCTGATATGGGCTTGGCGAACGTGGATATTTTATTGGGCTTACATCCAAAATTTAACTTATCGCATGTACTTGAGGGGCAAAAGTCACTGAGAGATATTATTGTAGAAGGTCCGCAGGGCTTGAAAGTAATTCCAGCGTCTTCTGGGATTCAAAAAATGGCTGAGATGGGCACAATGGAACAGGCTGGTGTTATTAATGCGTTCAGTGAGCTAGCAGATGATATCGATATATTAATAGTGGACACGGCGGCGGGTATACACGGTAGTGTGGTGAATTTTTCTAAGGCTTGCCAAGAGGTTATTATTGTTGTGTGTGATGAGCCTACTTCGTTAACGGATGCCTATGCATTGATTAAGTTACTCAATAGAGACCATGCTTTAAGTCGCTTTCACATTGTTACTAATATGGTGGAAACCGTTCATCATGGAAAAGCGTTATATAAAAAACTATGTATGGTAACGGACCGTTATCTTGACGTGGCGTTACACTTTACAGGCGCGGTACCTTTTGATAAAAGCCTGCGTAAAGCGGTACAGAAGCAGCAGGCCGTTGTCGAATTCATGCCCACAGGAGAGTCGTCGGTAGCGATTAAAAATATAGCACGCAAAATTGATGGTTGGCCGATGCAGCGAGGTGCAGGTGGTCATATGGAGTTCTTTATAGAACGCTTAATTGAATCAAACCAAATGGGAGTGTCAACAGGGTGAATGGAATTGCCATGTATACCAACCTTCAGGCAAAAGATGCCGGAGAACTGGTTGCTAAACATGCGCCGTTAGTAAAAAGAATCGCCTATCATTTACTGGCTAAATTACCTGATAACATTCTAGTAGAAGACCTTATTCAGGCGGGCATGTTAGGACTTCTAGAAGCATCACAGAACTATAGTGATAGCCATGGAGCGAGCTTTGCAACCTATGCTGGAATACGGATACGAGGCTCCATGCTAGACGACGTTCGGCGCAATGACTGGGCGCCGCGTTCCGTGCATAGAAAGGCCCGTGAAATTGCCAAAATTATGCAACAAATTGAGCAAAAAACGGGCAGAGACGCACGTGATACTGAAATTGCTGCGTTGCTAGAAATAACCTTGGATGATTACCATAAAATATTATTAGATAGTACGTGTTGTCGCCTGTTTAGTACGGAAGATTTACAGGGTGATAATGACCAATCAACATCTGAAAATGTGCTAGAAAACGTTAATGATGCAGACTTCAGAGTGGCGCTAATCGATGCTATTGCAGGGCTTCCTGAGCGCGAACGCTTGGTTATTTCAATGTACTATGATGACGAACTTAATTTAAAAGAAATTGGTAAAGTTCTGAACGTTAGTGAGTCTCGTGCATGTCAAATTAATAATCAAGCGATGTTACGTTTAAAATCTCGACTATCACATTTTTCCCCCTCAAGTTAAATTATTCTTAGTAACCCCAGTAAATTCCTGATTGTTGGCTAAACTTACACAGAGAGTGGCCGATAAAGGGTCATATATATAAAGTTTATAGGGAGTGTTCTGCGTGGATAAAAATATGAAAATTCTTGTGGTAGATGATTTTTCTACAATGAGAAGAATTATAAAGAATTTACTGAGAGAGTTAGGGTTTACGAATTTAGATGAAGCCGATGATGGTCAAACCGCATGGCCAAAATTAAAATCTGGTCATTATGATTTTTTGGTAACAGACTGGAATATGCCTGGGATGACGGGTATTGATCTATTGAAAACCGTCAGAGCAAACCCAGAAACAGCGAATATGCCGGTTTTGATGGTAACAGCAGAGTCGAAAAGAGAGCAGATTATTGAAGCTGCTCAGGCAGGTGTTAACGGTTATATTATCAAACCCTTTACGGCGGGGACGCTTAAAGAGAAGTTAGATAAGGTTTTTGCTAGAAGCGCTGGTTAGTCAACGACACAGATGGATATTATTATGGATGATGACCAAGCGAAAAACTTGTTAACGGCCGCCCAGGCACTAGTAGCGGCTTTAACGTCAAATAATCAGTCAGCAGTAGATGATGCCCTTAATTTAATTATCGTTGATAGGGAGAGGACTTTATTTAATGAGGTTGGTCGGCTAACTCGTCAATTACACGAAAGCATTGCCTCGTTCGCCTTAGATGGTGAGTTAAATAAGCTCACTGATAAGGAAATTCCTGATGCTAAAGAACGCCTTAATCATGTTATTAATATTACTGATGAGGCAGCAAATACAACGCTAAATGCGCTTGATGAAATTTTGCCTGTTACCACTGACATGCAACGTCAATCTGAAGAACTAAGCCAAAGGTGGCAGACCTTTTTGTTGGGAGATGTATCAAGCATTGAGCTTAAAATAATATCAGCGGATATAACGAGTTTTTTAGAATGGTCTAAGAAGAACTCTTTATTGATTCACCAAAAATCGAATGAAATCATGATGGCACAAGAATTTCAAGATTTGACGGGTCAAATTATTACTAAAGTGATTGCGATCGTACAAGATGTGGAAACGAATTTAGTCAACTTGGTTTGTTTGGCAGGTACACAAAATATGGCGCAGGCATCAGATGATGACAAGCATAAATTAGAAGGGCCAGCTGTACCGGGCGTTATCGTTGAGAGTGCGGTTAATAACCAACACGATGTTGATGACTTGTTATCAAGCTTAGGGTTTTAGGGAAAGTTAATGGCGATTGATTTAAATGATGAGATTCTTCAGGACTTTTTAACTGAAGCCAGTGAAATTTTAGAGCTTTTAAATGAACAATTGATAGAACTGGAGCAGTCGCCTAACGATATGGAGCTACTCAATTCAATCTTTCGAGGGTTTCATACAATAAAAGGTGGTGCGGGTTTTTTAGCACTTGATGGTTTAGTGGGGGTCTGTCACATTTCTGAGGATGTGTTCGACATTTTGAGAAATGGCAAGCTGGTTGCTGATTCAGATTTAATGGATTCATTCCTTAAGGTACTTGATGTAGTAAATACAATGTTTGACAGTATCAGAGAAGGGATAGATCCAGAACCTGCTGATCCAGCATTGATTGCTGAGCTGGAGAAATACAAGCGAGTGGCTGCGGGTGAAGTCAGTGAGCCTGTTGTAGAAAAGCCTGTTGAAATTGAACAGTCCACAAACAATGATAAGCATATACCTGATGAAGTAGAAAAAGAATTTGAAGCGATGCTTGAAGATGCCTTGTCTGCTAGTTCTGTAAAGGTGCCGGAAAGTAAAGCAAACGAGACTGAATCGGAAAATATTACAGACGATGAGTTTGATCGGTTATTAGACGAACTACATGGTAAAAATAAAGGTCCAACGGTTAAAGCGGGCAATTCAATTGCGGGCGATGGCAATATTACAGATGAGGAGTTTGATAACCTGCTGGATCAGATGCACGGTGTTGGCAAGGGGCCAACAACTGAAACTACCGTTACAGGAAAAGCTGCCATTGAAGCAGACGTAGTAAAAGAAAATAAATCTGCTGACATTAAAGTGACGGCGGATAAAAAAGCAAAAGCACCGGTTAAAACTGCAGCAAAAGCCGAAACGACTGTGCGTGTCGACACGCAACGGTTAGATGACATCATGAACATGGTAGGCGAGCTCGTGTTAGTGCGTAATAGGTTGTCTAAATTAAGTTCGAGTAACGATAACGAAGAGATGGCTAAGGCAATTTCTAATTTAGATATTGTGACGGCTGATTTGCAGTTATCTGTTATGAAAACGCGCATGCAGCCGATAAAGAAGGCATTTGGGCGCTTTCCAAGAGTTGTTCGGGATTTGTCACGTAGCTTAGATAAAAAAATTCGTCTTGAATTAGTGGGTGAAGAAACAGATTTAGATAAAAATCTTGTTGACGCATTGTCGGACCCTTTAGTTCATCTAGTTCGTAATGCGGTTGATCATGGTATTGAATTGCCAGAAGATCGCAAGATTGCCGGCAAAGATGAAGAGGGTAAAGTTATTTTGAGCGCTTTCCAAGAAGGGGACCAAATTGTGCTAACCATTGAAGATGATGGTAAAGGTATGGATGCTGATATATTACGTGAAAGTGCTGTGATAAAAGGCATGATGGATGAAGAAGCAGCGTCAAGATTGACGGATGAAGAGTGTTATAACCTTATATTTGCGGCTGGTTTTTCAACTAAAACAGAAATTTCTGACGTGTCTGGCCGTGGTGTTGGAATGGACGTGGTCAAGACTAGAATTATTGGCATGAATGGTAGCGTTCATGTTGAATCAGAGCTGGGTGTGGGCAGTAAAGTAATCATCAAGTTGCCGTTAACGTTGGCCATTATGTCGACCTTAATGGTTAAGTTGTCGGACCAAAATTTTGCGTTGCCTTTATCGAGTGTGGTTGAGATTTTAAGTTTAGATTTATCAGATACTAATCTGGTGAATGGTCAATTGGTTGTTATGGTGCGTGGTAAAGCAATGCCTTTATATTATTTGAATAAATGGTTAACACCTGACCGTCAAATAAGTGATGAAGACGTAGAGCAACACGTTGTTGTTGTAAGTATCGGCCATCAACACGTTGGTTTCGTTGTGGACCAATTAATGGGACAAGAGGAAGTTGTTATTAAGCCTCTGGGCGCGTTATTGACTCAAGTTGCAGGCATTGCTGGGGCAACGATTACAGGCGACGGTAGTATAGCGTTGATTATGGATATTCCAAGCATGTTGAATCATTACGCATGACGTTAAAAAAACACAAGTATCGATTGATTAGTATGCAACAACAAATAGAGAAAATTATGAAAACCAGTTATTTTTCAAGCATGATGACGTTGTTTGACACACTGATTTTTGGTTTGCCATTATCGCCCTTGTCGGCAAGGCTATAACGTGGATATTTTAACCATATTAGGTGTAGTGATTGGCTTTGGTGCTATTTTAGGCGGTAATGTTTTAGAAGGTGGGCACCTGAGTGGCTTAATGAATGGCCCAGCGGCTTTAATCGTGATCGGAGGGACCTTGGGGGCTGCCTTATTACAGTCTTCAGCAAAAACATATTTTTTGTCACTTAAGTTATTAGGCTGGATGCTTTTTCCACCCAATTTAAGGCTAAAAAGTAATATAGAAAAAGTTGTTGAGTGGAGTTCTATCGCTAGAAGGGAAGGGCTGCTAGGCTTGGAAGTTGTTGTGGACGATGAGAGAGACCCATTTGCACGTAAGGGATTGCAGCTTCTTGTGGACGGCGGGGAACCTGAAATAGTGAGAGATATTTTAATGCTTGAATTAGAAGTTATTGAAGCAAAACAACTGCAAGCAGCAAAAGTGTACGAAGCAATGGGCGGCTATTCACCAACAATTGGCATTATCGGCGCCGTTATGGGTTTAATTCATGTAATGCAAAATTTATCAGACCCAAGTAAGTTGGGCGCAGGTATCGCAACCGCTTTTGTGGCTACGATTTATGGCGTAGGGTTGGCAAACTTGCTGTTTTTGCCGATTGCTGCAAAGTTAAAATCCTTGATTCTGGCTCACTCCCAGTCGCGAGAAATGTTAATAGAAGGTATCACCGCTATAGCAGAAGGTGAAAATCCTAGAAATGTAGAGATAAAGCTGCAAGGCTATTTATAAATGGCACGTCGTAAAAAAAGGGTTGAAGAGCATGTAAACCATGAACGATGGTTAGTATCGTATGCTGATTTTATAACTCTACTATTTGCTTTTTTTGTTGTTATGTATTCAGTTTCTTCTGTTAATGAGGGGAAATATAGAGTGTTATCGAGTACCTTAGATAGCGCTTTTAATGGCTCTAAGAAAACGATGCAACCTATTCAAATAGGTGATATTTTACAAAATAAAGCACTAATAGACCGATTAATTGAGCTGGAAAGCGCGGGTGATAAGCCCATTCCTGATTTGTATGCCGAAGAAACTTCACAAGCTGCCGTTGTCATTGAAGATGACGACTTGGTTAATGAACAGCAAAAAATCAAAGAATCTGAGGTGCTGGAAGCATTAGGGAATCAATTAACTGAAGCGTTATCACCTTTAATTGATAGAGACTTAGTGTCGGTGGAAAAAAATGATCTATGGGTCGAAGTTGAATTGAACAGTAATATGCTTTTCGGCAGTGGTGATGCAAACTTGTCAGATGAAGCTTTGCGAATACTGTGGAAAGTAGCTAAACCCATTCGAAAAATTAATAACCAGGTGCAAGTTGAAGGCTTTACTGACAACGAGCCTATCAATACTTTTGAATACCCGTCAAATTGGGAGTTATCCGCTGCGCGTGCTGCAAGTGTTGTTCATTTGTTTACAAAATATGGCATTAAACCTAAACGCCTTTCAGCCGTTGGTTATGGTGAGCATCACCCTATTGTGGATAATTCAACGAAAGCTGGCCGAGAAAGAAATAGGCGTGTTGTTATCGTTATTCAATCGAATGCTATTTCACGTTTTGCTACCAAAGGTGACGCTAAAGTTGACCCCGTTAAAGATACGGTTGGCGAATTACAGCAGGCGTTAGAACCATCAAAGAAAACAGTAATTTTGCCTGAACCTATTGTTAAGCCATTAACTGATAAGCAGAAAGTAGAAAGGACGCAAAAACTAGGGCGTGCTAAACGTAGTCGATTTAACCAATTTTTAAGACAATGAAAACTTGGACAATATCAAACCAGAAAGGTGGTGTGGGTAAAACAACAACGGTTGTTACCTTGGCAGGATTATTATCTGTCCAAGGTAAAAAAGTGTTGTGCATAGATATGGATTCGCAAGGTTCTCTAACAAGTTATTTCAGGCTGGATCCAGATTCAATTGAAAAAAGCATTTATAACCTTTTTAAAGATAGTTCTGATAACGCCGTATTAGAACCCCTCAATTACATTCAGAAAACATCTTTTGAAGGTTTGGATATCCTGCCGGCCTCTACTGCCTTAGCAACATTAGATCGGCAAGCTAGCCAATTTAAAGGGCTTGGTCTAGTGTTAAGCCAAGTACTAAGCAAACTGGAAAAAACCTATGATGTGGTTCTAATTGATAGCCCACCAATGTTAGGTGTATTAATGATTAACGCGTTAGCTGCTTGCGATCACCTTATCGTGCCGGTGCAGACGGAGTTTCTTGCAATCAAAGGGTTGGATAGAATGATTAAAACATTGAATATGATTCAAAAATCTCGTCAGAAAGTGCTGAATTACTTGATTGTCCCAACTATGTACGATAAGAGAACACGTGCATCTATTAGTAGCCTGAACACATTGAATAACAAGTATGCTGCTAATTTATGGCACAGTTATATCCCAGTAGACACTCAACTGAGAGACGCTAGCGGTATTGGTGTGCCCGCGCCAATTATGTCTCCAAGAAGTCGCGCAGTTGTAGCATACGGAGAACTGCTCAAAACATTGCAGAAAGATAAAACTAGGCTTGCACTAGTATCTGGCAAAGGTTGTTTATGAAGACCTTAGTCGATCAAGCGTTAGCTATGGAAGGTTATATTGATGATTTATTATCACCAATTGAAACGTTGGAGAGCACAAAAAAGATAGCAAAGGTTTCATTAATACACCCAAAGCTTAATAGAATGCAGCAAACGGTTGATACGCCTAACGTAATTGTTCAACAAAAACAGTCCACAATAACTGCAACTGTAAGACCTGAATGGGCTGCTGACAAGTTCAAAGTGTTTATTTGCACCATCGATAATGTGAAGCTTGCTTTGCCAAGTTGCTTGGTTACACAATGTGTTGACTATCCATCGGAGTTAAAAAAAATAGCTAACAAACCTAGTTGGTTTATCGGCTTAAACATTGTAAATGATAGCTTTATCGCTGTAGTAGATACGGCAAATTTATTATTAAAAAAGCCAGTAAAGGGAACACTAGACCAATCGTACCAAAAAGTTCTAACGTTAACAAATAGTCGTTGGGGGCTTGCCGTGGATGCGTGCTCAACAGAGGTAGAAATCGATGCGGCATCTGTGCGTTGGCGAGAGGACACGTCGACCCGGCCTTGGCTATGTGGTACCGATAAAAATCTTAATATAGCAATTGTTGATATAAATAAGATCTTTATAGAAAGTTAATTAAGTGTCGTGACAAGAGGAGTTAAACAGTGAATATAAGTGAAGAAATTGATGATGATATTGAATACATTGAACCGGTTACGCAATGGCTCACTTTTATGCTGGATAAAGAAAGATATGCTGTTAAAGTCATCCAAGTACAAGAAGTATTACTGCATACAAAAATAGCACCAGTACCGGGTGCTCCGTCGGAGGTGCTTGGCATCATTAACTTGCGGGGCAATGTGGTCACCGTAGTGGACGCAAGAACCCGTTTTGGTATGGATCCATGTGAGGTGACCAAGTTAACGCGTATTTTAATGGTAGATATTAAAGGTAAACTTATCGGTGTTGTTGTTGATAGTGTCACAGAAGTGATAGAGTTAAAAGATGAGGATGTTGAGTCTGTGCCTGATATAAACAGCTCGGCTACTTCAATTTTTATTCAGGGCATAACGAATATTGAAAATGAGTTACACATTCTTGTTAATTTAGATAAACTAATATCGGAAGAAGAATTGGAGATGTTAGCGTAAAACAAAGCCCACGTTATGAGACTATAAAATCATGGTTCAAATTAACAAAGTAGCGCCAACGCATAACATTCGTCAAACTAAACGTGGCACTGATAAACGGTCAATTAAAAAACATGATAATGACGATTCATTGCCTACCCAGAAAGGTAAAAAATCTTCCGAAAAGTCTAAAAAAGGACATATAGATGAGCAAGTGTAATGGATAACTACATTTTCGAACTGCTCGCTCTTATTGGGCTAGTATCTTTTTTTTCCGTATTGCTTAGTCTCAAACAAAAAAAACGAATTGATTTTTTTGAGCATAAATTAGATGAAATTTGGAAAAAAATTGAAGCTATACAGCATGATGTAGCCGCCCTTTGTGCCAGTGGGTTAGGTGTTGATGAACGTGTGGGTGGCGCAGAGAAAAGAGTTCGGTCATTAATTGAACGGCTCGAAGAGTTAGAAGAAAGTGATTCTTACGAGCATTTGCAAGAATTTCAGAATGCCATTAAATTAGCTCAAGATGGTGTAGGTGCTGATGAAATTGTGGAAAAATGCCACCTAACAGTTGACGAAGCACGGCTGTTACTTAGGCTGCATCAGGCCTAACCTTGATTCTTATTAAAGCCTTCTGGTACTTTTTCCGATAATAAATAAGCAAATGCAATGACTTCTGCGACGGCAATATAGAGTGCTTCGGGTATCGAGTCGCCTAAGGGAATGCTACTGAGTAAGGTCACTAATTCTGGGTTGTTCTCCAATGGGATATCATTTTCGAGTGCCAATGCAATTATTTCAGCGGCGATATCCCCACGGCCTTTGGCGGTAACGGAAGGGGCGCTTTGGCCGTCGTATTTGAGAGCAATCGCGATATCTGGCGGGTTAATTACTTTTTTCATTATGCTTTTTCACTAAGAATTGGTTTGGTTAACCTATCTTCTTGATAGTTTGGCTCTATGGCGGTTTGCACTTCAAGTGACTTTGTTGTTAACTTTGATGAATTAAAGCGTTCTTTTAGTACGTTCAAATGTTCTTTAATAAGTATGCCCGTTTCTTGCTGTTCGGCCCAGAAACTTGAACTCACTTGGTTATCGTTGTCAATGGTGAGTTTGTTTTTAATACACCCTAATTTTGGCGGGTTCATCTCTAGTGATACTGTCCATTGGTTTTCAATGTCTTTGGTCTTACCGTGATGTTCTTTTTGTTCGATTTTGATGAAAATTGCTTCTTGAGACTGGCCATTGTAAAAAGGAACCTCAAGTTGCCATGACTGACGGTTAGCTGTATCAGCAATAGAGTTAGCTAATTGGTTCAAGGTTATTTTAGCGACGGCACCTTCTGATTTAATTAATAAATCTTGTACTTGAAGGTTTAATTTTTGCAAAAGACTGTTGATCTGCTGATGTGCGGGCTTTTTTTGCAAAGTAGTATTTTGATTGGCTAGTAGTTGGCTTTTATGGATGCCAATTTGTGCTTGGTTTATAGATGATTGCCCGGGCCATGAGCGTAATAATTGAATTAGTTTGACTAAATTAGCTTTTAAATCTACTTGGGTAACTTTGGTTGCCCCGGTGTTAGCTACAAGTGATGAGTTTGAAGCAAGCAGTGTATTGATTTTCGTATTATTGAGTATGTGTTTTGTTTCATTAACAGTATTGTTTGTGCCAGAGGCGTTTAATCCTAGAGCAGAAGGGGATTGGAGAATTCTTGCTTCTAAAAATATACCAGAATTTTGAATGGCGATTTTTATACCAGCTGCTGTAGTCATTGAGTTAATGCTGGGAGATGTTCTGATAATATGCGCAGCTAATAGTTTTAATGAATCAGTTGATAGATTTTTAATAAAAGCTAAGTCTTTCGTTTGCGAAATGGTTTGATACAGAGCCTTTAAGGGTGTCTGGAACGCTTCAATGGGGAGTTGCTTTGGTAACGCTTGGCGCAGGGCAGAATTTACCACGTCCGATGTTTGGTCCGCTCTTTTAACCGTTAAAATAATGTCTGTTTTGGTTTTTTCTACTTCAACAAGAATGGTTTGGCCAATGCTTGTGTTAATACTGCTGGAGACTTTTACGAGTTTACCGCCTAGTTGAATAATTACCTCGTTTTTGTTGGGTAATTGGTCAACAATTTTTGCATATAACTGTTGCCCTGTTCGGAGGCTCTCAAGAGGAGATTGAGATGTTAATGACAGGTTTGTTAATAATGCTTTTGTTGTAGGTATTTCCAAAATAAATACCGGTGCGGTGAGTTTTTAATTGAAAAGTTGTTGAATATCATTAAGTTCATCACGCGCATTTTCGGTTACTCGGATAGAGTCAGAAGAGTCCTTTAACTGCGCCGTTAAGCGGGCATATGCAGGAACAGAGTCTGCAGCTGGATAGTGCTCTTTTAAAGTGGTGTTTTCAAAGCTGAGTAGCTGTGCAACGATAATTAAGTCGGTGTAATCTGCTAACGTGTCAGTTTCTCTATGCCAGTCTTCAGCATGTAATGCTACAGCGTGGAAGTCTTCGGTAAAATTCCACTTTTGCAGTACCATTTTGCCAATCATAGGGGTCAATCGTTTAACCGCATGATTCACTTCACTCGCATTAGTCATTAGGTTGGGGTGCTTGTCGGCATGCGTTAACACGGGTATGGCACCAATGTCATGCACTAACCCGGCTAGCATCGCTTTATCCGGATC
>NVSW01000009.1 GCA_002401365.1 Piscirickettsiaceae bacterium
TTGCTGATGTTAAGTACGACACATAGACGCTGGGGCTTTGGTTTGTGCTTTTTATACCTTCGCAACAACAAGGGCTATGGCTGGAACCATAAACGCGTGTATCGCATCTACAGAGAGCTTGAGTTGAATTTAAGAATCAAACCTAGACATCGGCATCAAAAGAGATAAGCCAGAAGCCCTTGAGTGTTCCTGAGGCGATGAATCAAGTTTGGTCGATGGATTTCATGAGCGATACATTAAATGATGGTAGAAGTATTCGTACTTTTAACGTTATTGATGACAAGGTGAATGCCGGAGGCAGAGAAGGTGCCCTGGGGTATTTTAACCGTGAAGGACTGGGTATTGATGTAGATCTTTCATTACCAAGCTCTCGAGTCATACGTTCCTTGGAACAGATTATTGAATGGCGAGGAAAACCGTTAGCGATATGTTGTGATAATGGACCAGAATATATCAGCAAAACGTTGAAAGACTGGACAATAAAACAACACATCACCTTGCTATATATTCAACCTGGCAAACCCACTCAAAATGCCTATATCGAACGATTTAATCGAACAGCTAGACATGAATGGTTGGATTTACATCTGTTTGAGTCTATTGAGCAAGCTCAATTATTGGCCACAAAGTGGCTTTGGTCTTACAATAACGAACGTCCGCATACAGCGATTGGAGGCATACCGCCCAGACACTTACTGAATGCAGCTTAATCTCTACTTTTAACATCGGTTAGGAATGGGGGGATTACAATTGGTCGTCATTGCATCGATAACTTTAGATGCTAAGTCGCCCGTTGGCGTTGCCTCTACCAAGCTAATTATATCGCACAAACTATCTAACCCAGTCGTGTGGAGCACCGGCTTTAAGCGATTAATAATGAGGTATTTTTTATTTTCAGCTAATGAAATATCACTGCTTGATTTTAAAAAAGACTGGAACCGAATAAATTCAGCGTCTGAAATAGTTATTTTATGCAAAATTATTCCTTTAATATTAATAACATTAGAGGGTAACAGGAGGCGTAGTTCACCGCCACCGTAGAAAACCTATGTTACTTTTTGTTCAACTCGCATTCTATCTTGAATGGCTGCGGCTAGTGCATTAGGTTTATATTTTGCCATAAATATATCAGCACCTACCTTTTCTACCATGGTTTCATTAAAAACACCGCTCAATGAAGTATGCAACATAACATAGAGGCCTTCTAACTCAGGCAATTTTCTTATTTCGGTGGTTAAGGTATAACCATCCATTCTCGGCATTTCCACATCAGAAATGACCATAGTTAGATATGACGGAACGTCCACACCTTGTTTGATCCACTCTTTAATAACTCGCAAACCATCCTTACCGTCAACAGCTTCGGTATAGGTTAAACCTAAATCATCTAAAACACTTTTAATTTGGCTTCGCGCGACCACTGAGTCATCAACTATTAGCACATGACCTTTTTGTTCAAGACTTTTATCAATATGATGTTGAGATACTCGTTGCGGCGCGCCCGAGACTTCACTAAGTATTTTCTCAACATCTATGATCAATACATAATGCCCTTCAACTTCTGTTATTGCCGTTAAATAACTGCCTGCTTCTACCCCCTCAGGTGGTGGATTAATGTCTTTCCAATACATATTAACAATTCGATCAACACCACCAACAAGAAAACCCTGCACAGTTCGATTGAATTCAGTAACGATCACAAAAGAGCTGTCTTCATCCGACAGCGGCTCTTCACCAATGGCCATTGACATGTCCATAACCGGAATATCTTTGCCGCGTAAATGCGCCACCCCCTTAATTACTGGGTTGCCCCCTGGGATTTTTGTTAACGGAGGACGTTTAATGACTTCTTGTATTTTAAATACATTCATACCAAAACGCTGTCCACCACTTAATGTAAAAACCAGCAATTCAAGGCGATTCTGACCTGCAAGCTGAGTACGTTGATCAACCCCCGATAAAATCCCAGTCATTTACATTTCCTTATTTTAATACGCATATAAAATTAATTCATTGTCGGCATGTTTCATGCATGCCTTGATAGCAACTCAAGATATATACCAAGCTTAGACTAAAATTTATGAAAAACTTATTTATAATTATTATTTTATTTTCCGCACAAAGCATTGCTGCCAACAGCACTTTGAATGCATATGAAAACCATGGCTTTATTAAATCACAGGTAAAAAAACACGTGCTCAGTCAAGCATCAACTCTTGGCGAAAATGTATTAGTAAAAGTAAACAATATTGATCATCGCTTAAAGCTAAGGAAGTGCCCTGCTGGTTTTATTATTGAATCAATTAGGCCAATACTTAAACCTGGGCGAAATACATTAAGTGTAAGTTGCGTTGCTGATACGCCTTGGCGTATTTTCATAACCAGCCAAATCACCGTTTATAAAAAAGTTTACGTGGCTAATAAAACACTTACTAAAGGTAGTGTTATATCCAATGCAGATTTAACCTTAAAAAAAATAGACATCAGCAATATCCATCGGCATTATTTTACTAAGAAAAACAGCATTATTAACCAGGCTGTCAAACGTACAATTCCTGTTGGGAGTTTATTTTCTAATAACAATCTAACAAACCAGCTATTAATCAAAAAAGGTGATCGTATAACCATAACTGCATCAAACAATGGGTTTCTGATTCAAATGGAGGGCATAGCGTTAGCAAGCGGTTCATCCGGCCAGCGAATAAGTGTTAAAAACATTCGCACCAAGCGGGTTATTCAAGGTATTGTAGACGGCAAATCAAGCGTCAAGGTACAGATATAAAAATGCCTAAATTAACCGTAAAGTATTTATCAAATTGGCCGTTAAATCTTATGTTCATCTATAGGAAGTTATCATGTCCATAAATATCAAAGGCGTATCCGGCAAAGGTAGTCAAACCAGTACACGAAAAGTATCCGGCGACAACAAAGCCAGCAAAAGCAGTTCTAATGTTGCCACCCAAAAGCCACAAGATGACAGCGTCGACTTGACTGAAGCAGCATCACGAATACAATCAATTGAGCAATCTTTATCTAATATACCGATTATTGACGATACTCGCGTAGAGTCGATTAGCAACTCTATCAACGATGGCTCCTACACAGTAGACAATGAAAAAATAGCAGATCAAATCATCGCATCTGAAGAGCAAATAATTAAAACTCAAAATAGACAAAAAACATGAGTACTCCATCAACAGCAGAACTAAAGACCTTAATAAAAAACCTTGATCAACTTTCAGTATCAATGGGCGACCTTCTCGCAGACGAACAGCTCCAATTAAATTCATCTGCAAGTGAAGAGCTGGCTAAGACCGCTACCAAGAAGAAGCTGATTGTAAGCAAACTGGAACAAGCAACAAAGGTTACTCATAAGTATTTATTAAACCTAAATATCAAAAACGGCTTATACGGCTTATCCGATTACATTGACCAATTATCAAATGAAACAAAAGAGCCCCTAAATGATATTTGGCTTGCAACAAAAAAACACCTTGAGCACAACAAACAGTTGAACGAAGTTAATGGCTCAATCATCGAATTAAACCGTCGCTTCACACAACGTTCTTTAGATGTTCTACGTGGGCAAATGGGGGCAAGTATGGAAACCTATGGCTCCGATGGACAGTCCCATAAAAGTAATTTATCTCGAAATATATCTATCGTTTGATTCTGCCATACGTTGATGAACATTTTAACCGGTTTAAAGGAATTATTTGAACCCGAAAGCACGACTAATGCGATAGAAGAAAACCCCAACTTCGTCACTCGCCCAAATAGAATCAAATACATGTTACATGTTTTGATGGAGGCTCGCGTTCAAGTAACACTCATAATGGATGATAAATCCGAACATGCGAGTCAGGTATTAGACATCGCAAAAAAAGGCATTGTGCTAGACCAACTAACATCCAGAGCTGCGCACAATAAGTTAACAAACAGTAAAAGTATTAGAATCGATGCTAAACATCAATCAATTCCGTTTAATTTCAATTCAGTGATTATTGATAATAAAATGAATCGAGGCACTGGCTATCTGATTTCATTTCCTGAAAAAATATACCACCCACAAAAAAGAGCCTTTTTTAGACTTTCTTTAGCACACGCTGCCAATCGCTATAAGTTTATCGGCTCTGTTCAATATTCTGAAAACACTATTACTGGTTATGTTTACGATATAAGTTATGGTGGTATTTCTATCGCTGTCACCTCAAACACCTATATAAAAAAAGGCGACATATTAGCCCCTGCTAGCCTTACACTTGATAATGATCAGCGCATTGAATGTGACTTCATCGTTCGTTCGGTAAAAAAGTCAGCTGCCGAAGGCTTTATACGTATAGGTTGTTGTTTCCTGAACTTACCTTCAACAACGAAAAGCATCATCCATGAGCTTATCCGTAAGCAGGAAAGAAATCGTGCGAAAAAATCTAGTGAACTTTCATAAAATACTGCTCAAGTCTGCTGATATTACTCTATTGTTGAATAGATAACGGTGCTATCATTCGCTCCATAATTTTTGTTTGTTTGCCTTGTTTTCTGCCTCGGTAGCTCAGCTGGATAGAGCGCACCCCTCCTAAGGGTGAAGTCGCAGGTTCGAATCCTGCTCGGGGCACCCGTTAAATAAATTAACTATTTAATAATAATCGGCAATTTTTATTTTAAAATTTTCATCTACACTGTAATCTACCGACAACTTACTTAACCGCCTGACGGGTTTTTTGATGACCAACTTACATCAGTTATTTAAAAGTACATCTGCACTAAACGGTGCAAATGCAAATTTTGTTGAGGACTTATACGAACAGTTTCTTAATGACCCCGATTCGGTTGACTCACAATGGCGTGAACAATTCAACTCAATTCGTTCCAGCTCTGAAACAGTTGATATCCCCCACTCCTCCATAAAAAAACATTTTGCTGATTTGGCGAAAGCACCTACCGGTGTGCGCGTTATTCAAGGTGGCAATTCCGCCGACCAGCTGGCAAAACAAGCCGCTGTTTCAAGGCTTATGAATGCTTATCGAATCAATGGTCATAAGCAAGCAAACGTCAACCCTCTAGAAACCACAGAGAAGCCATTAATTGCCGAGCTAGACATCGCTTTTCATGGCTTAAGTGAACTAGACCTTAACACCAAGTTTGACACCGGCACATTGCACAACACACCTGAGCAATTGGCACTAAAAGATATTTTACCTATATTGCAAAGAACTTATTGCAGCAGTATTGGTGTTGAATACATGCACATCAGCAATACTGAAATGCGCTCATGGGTTAGGCGGCGTATGGAAGGCCCGCGCGGCCACTTAGACCTAACTGTCGAACAAAAAAAATGGCTACTGAAATTACTAACAGCCGCCGAGGGTATAGAAAACTATCTTCACAGAACCTATGTTGGACAAAAGCGTTTCTCTCTGGAAGGCGGTGAAAGCCTTATTCCTATGTTGGATGAAATGTTGCAACGTTGCGGCGAACATGGTGTTAAAGAAAGCGTTATTGGTATGGCGCATCGTGGTAGATTAAATGTACTTGTTAATATTTTTGGTAAAAAACCGTCTATCCTTTTTGAAGAATTTGAAGGCAAACGTTCTGCATCGCCAACAAAAAAGGGTTCAGGTGATGTTAAATATCACATGGGTTTCTCATCCGATATAGCCACGCCAAGTGGTGACATGCATCTCGCATTAGCGTTTAACCCATCGCATCTAGAGATCATTAACCCAGTAGTTGAAGGCTCAGTGCGTGCAAGACAAGACAGGCGTGGAGAAACTGGAGAAGAGGAAGTAATAGCCATCCAGATACACGGAGATTCTGCCTTTTCTGGACAAGGCGTTGTCATGGAAACATTACAAATGTCTCGTACACGTGGTTATGGCACAGGTGGCACCATCCATATTGTCATTAATAACCAAGTGGGTTTTACTACTAGCAACCCTGCGGATACGCGTTCAACATTATATTGTACCGATGTCGCAAAAATGCTTGAAACACCCATCCTGCACTTTAATGCAGATGATCCAGAAGCCGTTTTATTTTCTGCTCAACTAGCCGTTGATTTCCGTAAAGAATTCAAACAAGACATCGTCTTGGATATGGTTTGCTATCGCCGACGTGGGCATAACGAAGCTGACGAACCGGCCGTTACCCAACCCCTCATGTACAAAACAATTCGTGCACTACCAACAACGCGTAAAATTTATGCCGATAGATTGGTTAATGAAGGCTCCATACCGGCTTCCGAACCCGCGGAACTTGAAGCAGATTACCGCTCATCGCTTGAAAAGGGAGAAATTGTATCGCGCCCTATCCTTGAGCATAAAGTAAACCCCTTTGTAGCCAAATGGGATGCGTTGCTAAACAGCAAATGGGATGACCCATGCGACACTACGTTTCCAGCTAAAAAATTCCATGAGGTTTCTGAGTTAATGCTCAAGTTGCCTCCCGAGTTTGCCGTTCAAGCACGTGTTGAAAAAGTACTAGAAAGCAGAAAAAAAATGTCTGTAGGTGCGCAACCCATTGACTGGGGATATGCCGAAAACATGGCTTATGGAACATTATTAGCAACTAAACGCAATATTAGAATCACTGGGCAAGACGTTGGCCGAGGCACATTCTTCCATCGCCATGCCGTGCTTCATAACACCCAAAACGGTGAAACATATATCCCTGCTAGACACCTTTATCTTGAACAAGGAAACTTTTCTCTATATGACTCTTTTCTCTCCGAAGAGGCCGTTTTAGGTTTTGAATACGGCTACTCCACAACGGAACCAGATGACCTTGTTATTTGGGAAGCTCAATTTGGTGACTTTGCCAACGGCGCACAAGTCCTCGTTGATCAGTTTATTAGTTCCGGTGAAACTAAATGGGGGCGTTTATGCGGCCTAGTTATGTTATTGCCTCATGGTTATGAAGGACAAGGACCAGAGCATTCTTCGGCTCGATTAGAACGTTATTTACAGCTTTGTGCGGAACATAATATGCAGGTTTGCGTGCCATCTACACCCGCACAAATATTTCATTTGCTGCGCAGGCAGTCATTGAGCTTTTTCCGCAAACCACTCATAGTAATGAGCCCAAAGAGCCTCTTAAGGCATAAGCTCGCCACATCTACACTTGAAGAATTAACCAACGGCACCTTTCAACCATTGATACAAGAAACAGACGATATTGATGCGAAAAAAGTAACACGCGTTGTCGTTTGTTCTGGCAAAGTGTACTACGACTTACTTGAGCAACGTCGTGCAGACAAGCTTGACCATGTCGCCATACTAAGAGCAGAACAACTGTACCCATTTCCAATCGATGAACTCCAAGCATCATTCAAACAATATCCTAAAATGAAGCAGCTTGTATGGTGTCAAGAAGAACCGATGAACCAGGGCGCTTGGTATCAAATTAGACACCGCTTCTTTGATTTACTGAGCAAAAAACTTGAATTGAAATATGCTGGGCGTGAGATGTCTGCGTCCCCTGCTGTTGGCCAATTTAGCTTACATGTTGAACAACAACAAAAACTTATTCACGAAGCACTTTATTAATGAAAATTGACTTTAAAAAAGGAATAAAACAATGAACATTGAAGTCGTAGTACCTAGCCTCCCAGAATCAGTTGCAGATGCCACGTTAGTCACTTGGCATAAAAAGGCTGGCGACACCATCTTAAAGGATGAAAACCTTGTTGACCTAGAAACCGATAAGGTTGTACTGGAAGTGCCTGCATTAGCAGATGGTATTCTTGCCGAAATTATTGAACCCGAAGGGTCAATCGTACTAGGCGGCCAACTTATCGCACGTATTGAAGAAGGATCAGTGTTAGCCACTGTGCCAAACCTAGAAGCTGCCAAAGTTGAGCCGTCAGTCGTCGCGTTGCCAGTAGAGAAAAATTCGGGTTCAACAGCCGCGCTTAGCCCAGCGGTTAGGAAATTAGTTGCTGAGCATGGTCTTGATACTAACAACATTGTAGCAACCGGCAAGGGTGGCAGAATCACTAAAACAGATATCCTTAATTATTTAAAGCTTGGTTCCAGTCAGTCAGAAACTATAACATCTGTTGTCACTAGCTCTACACTTACACCAAACACAGCAAGCGACGTAACATCTCTCCCTATTCTTCCATCCAGCGATAGAGCAGAACAACGCGTACCAATGACTCGCCTGCGTGCAAAGGTTGCCGAAAGGTTAATTCAAGCACAACAAAACACGGCCATGTTAACAACATTTAACGAAGTTAACATGCAACCCATTATGGATATTCGCAGTAAATATAAAGAAACATTCGTGAAAGTTCACGAAACAAAACTTGGCTTTATGTCATTCTTCGTAAAAGCTGTGGTTGAATCACTAAAATTATTCCCGTCTGTCAATGCCTCTGTCGATGAAAACGACATCATTTATCATGGTTACTACGACATTGGCATTGCCGTATCATCACCTCGCGGCCTTGTCGTTCCAGTATTACGAGATGCCGACCTTAAAAACTTCGCCGCTATCGAAAGCGGCATTGCAGCATTCGGTCAAAAAGCACTGGATGGAAAGCTCGGCTTAGACGATTTAACCGGTGGCACATTTACCATAACAAATGGGGGTGTTTTTGGCTCCATGATGTCAACGCCGATTTTAAACCCTCCACAAAGTGCTATCTTAGGTATGCACGCAATTAAGCAACGCGTGATGGTTGAGAAGGGAGAAATGATCATACGCCCGATGATGTATCTCGCCCTTTCATATGATCACCGCATCATTGATGGTAAGGAAGCCGTTTCATTTTTGGTCACCATTAAAGACTTCCTAGAAGATCCATCTCGATTATTACTGAACGTATAAAGCATATTTTGGAGTTGTTATGAGTACAGAAAAAAAGTTTGATGTTGTGATAATTGGCGGCGGCCCTGGTGGCTACGTTGCAGCAATTAGATGCGCTCAATTAGGCCTTAACACAGCCTGCGTAGATGATTTCTCAGACAAAAACAACAAAGCATCGCTTGGCGGCACATGCCTTAACGTTGGCTGTATTCCGTCTAAAGCATTACTCGAATCATCACACCACTACGAGCAACTAACACGTGGCCTTGATAACCATGGAATAAAAGTCAGCGGTGTTAAAATGGATGTTCCGGCGATGATCAAAAACAAGGATGAAATTGTAGGTCGTTTAACCGGCGGAATTGCAGGTTTGTTCAAAGCCAATAAAGTGACTAGTTTTCACGGTCGCGGCAAACTGTTGGCTGGTAAAAAAGTCGAAATTTTATCGGCTAAAAAGAAAACGGTCCTCTCGGCAGACAGTATTATTTTAGCAACAGGCTCAAGCCCAATAGATATTGCATCAGCCCCTGTTGATAACAAAAATATTGTCGATTCAACCGGTGCCTTAGATTTTGATAAAACACCAAAGACATTGGGCATCATCGGCGCTGGCGTTATTGGCTTAGAGCTTGGAAGTGTGTGGAAGCGATTAGGCTCAGAGGTCACATTACTTGAAGCACAAGATGAATTTTTACCAGCCGCTGATAAGAAAATTGCCGCTGAAGCAAAACGTCAATTTAAAAAACAAGGCCTTGATATTAAAATGAGTGCTCGCGTCACTAAAGCGACACCAAAAGGCAAAAAAGTAGTGGTGCAATACGAAGACAATACCGGTGAGCACAGCATTGAATTAGATAAACTCATCGTATCCGTTGGCCGCCGGCCCAATACCGAACATTTATTTGCCCCCGAAGCCCCTATCGAACTTGATGAACGCGGCTTTGTAGAAGTCGATGAAATATGGCAAACCAATCAGGCAGGCGTCTATGCCATTGGTGACTTAATACGCGGCCCTATGCTTGCTCATAAGGCATCAGAGGAAGGCGTTGCCGTTGCCGAAGTAATTTATGGTGAAGAGCCAGACATTAACTACGATGTCATTCCTAGTGTTATTTATACCAGCCCGGAAATAGCTTGGGTCGGTCAAACAGAGCAACAATTAACGTCTGCTGGGATTAAAATAAAAATCGGCACATTCCCATTCAGTGCCAGCGGTCGAGCTCAAGCCTTAGGTGATACCACGGGTATGGTTAAAATGATTTCCAGTGAAGAAACTGATGAAATCCTTGGTGTCCACATTATTGGCCCACAGGCTTCAGAATTGATCGCAGAAGCCGTATTAGCAATGGAATATTCAGCCAGTACCGAAGATATTGCTTTAACCATTCACGCACACCCAACCTTATCTGAAGCGCTTCATGAAGCAGCCCTAGCTGTCGACAACCGCGCTATCCATATACCCAATAGATAAAGCCCTTCTCAAACACTCTCTCGTTAACATCGAATAAGGAGAGAGTGTTTAATTTAAGCAGCACCAGCCATGTTAAAAATTAATAATTGGCTTATAAGTTTATTTTTAAACCAACTCATAATTCAAATAATTCATTGATTTACATGGGTTATTTAACCCTATTCATTGCTTCTACCCTTCAACTCCTTATTTTTAATGACTTTAATTTAAAAATAATGCTTTACATATAATTAACAATCGATTAATTTATTAATCAAATTTGGCAACATACTAGATATATTAACTATAACTTATTGTTTTTTAAGTATATCCGTAACTGTCAATATTTTGACGAATAACCTGTTAACTATAAAAAAGGCTTGAAAAATGTCGACAGTCGTTTCAGAATTAATAAAAATTGAACAAACCAATACCTGTGACCTACTACTCCATTACCTAGAACAACTAGGCGTTGAATATATTTTCGGTATTCCTGGTGGCGCAATTGAGCCTCTTTATAATGCACTAGCAAAAAGTGAACAACGTGGCGGTATAAGAGCTATCACAGCACGCCACGAAACGGGGGCTGTTTTTATGGCGGATGCCTATGCCAGAAATACTGGAAAATTGGGCGTTTGCTGCTCAACCACTGGGCCTGGTGCTACTAATATGATTACCGGTATTGCCTCTTCTTATGAAAACAATACGCCCTTGCTCATTATTACGCCTCAAGTTCCGCAAGATAAACAAGGAAGAAGAGCATTTCAAGATTCAGGAGACACAAGTACAAATATTCTTGGCATGTTCAGGTTCTGCACTCGTTATAACAGCTCCGTAACCCATATTGGTCAGTTCCAACACAAGTTTTTCTCTGCTATTCGAGCAGCTTATGGGAGCCCAAATGGACCAGTTCACTTAAGTATTCCGAGTGATGTACTTAAAGCCAAACCAATCTCTACTATTAAAGATATAAATACAGCCAATCTTTTAAGGCGCCCTATTTTAAAAGATGACCATGCAATAGGCGCACTACTGAAAGAAATTAATAATGCTAAAAATATAGTTTTTGTCGTTGGCTCTGGTTCGCAATGTTCTGTAAGCCTAATACTAAAATGCGTTACTCAATTAAATGCAAAATTTGTATCCACGCCCAATGGTAAAGCGTTTGTGAATCCTTACCATTCTTCCTATTATGGCGTTATTGGTTTCGCAGGTCATAAAAGCGCTACTGAAATACTAAAAGACAAGTCAACTGATTTGGTTATTGCAATAGGAACTTCGTTTGGTGAATTTACAAGCAATTCTTGGGATTCAACCACGCTATTGAATAATAAACTCATTCACATTGATGACATTGATGACCATTTTAGCCGCACCGCCATGGCAAAACTTCACGTTGGTGGCGATATACCCACTATCTTGGAAGCCATACTTGCCCAAGAATGCAGTTCTGCAGTCAAACGTGTTGACGCACATATCAAGGAAGTAAAGTCCGTCATTGATAAAACAATGTTATTTGTGCAAAAACACCGTGATACTATGCAGTTAATGAATTTTAGTGTTGACGAACCAAATAAGGCCTCGAATACTTCCTCCCCTCTGAAACCACAGTATTTAATGAGCAGGCTTACTAAAATCTTTCCTATCAATACAAGGTACATAGCTGATATTGGTAATAGCTTTGTATGGGCAATTCACTACCTTAACCCTTATGACAGAAGAATAAATCAACGTCGTACTTCCAAACGTATTGACAATGGTAGGCGACAAGCTGATGCAGGATTAATTCAAATTTGTACTGAATTTTGTTCAATGGGCTGGGGTATTGGCGGTGCTATTGGAACAGCCCTTGCTCACCCTAAAGACCCTGTCGTTTGTATTGTTGGTGATGGTAGCTTTTTAATGTCTGGCCAAGAAATTACAGTCGCCTTGCAAGAGAAATTAAATGTGATATTTCTAATTATGAACGACCAACAACTAGGCATGGTAAAACATGGGCAACATTTAAATCATGTGGCTGACACTGGGAACAAATTACCAAATATTAGTTATGCACTTATGGGCTCTGCTATGGGAATTATGAGCAATACTATAGAAACCGCTAATGACCTTAACAACCTAAACATTGACGCTATATGTAAGCGCAATGGCCCTACTATTCTAGATGTTCGTATCGACCCCAATGAAACACCCCCAATGTCCTCAAGATTAAAAGGTCTAACTTAAAATGCCTATCCAACAAGAAAAAATCAGCACCAAAATTTGGTACGAAGAAGAAGAGCCGAACAACCCATTTGCTGCGAACGCTTGTTATTGCTCAGGCTATGACGTTTATGGTGACTTATTAGGCAAGGTGTCTTGGCCTGAATACATTTACTTATTATTTAAGCTAGAAAAGCCGCAACCGTGGCAATCTAAATTATTGGAATCCATCGCGATTGCAATTGCTAACCCAGGCCCTCGCGATTTAAGCGTACGCGCTGCCATGAACGGTGGTGTTGGTGGGTCAACTGCCGCCTCATGCTTAATGGCTGCATTAGCCCCCGGCGCGGGTAAAAACGGTGGTGCTCGCGAGGTTTACCAAGTCATGCGCTTATGGCAACAATGCCAATTTGACTTAGCACTTTGGCAGCAAAAATTATCTAACTATGAAGATGAAAAAACTGTTGAAGTTTGGCCTGCCAGTGAACATACCCCAGGCTTTGATCCCTATGGCGCAAGCTGCACAACGCCCGTATTACAAACATTACAACACTTAACACGTACTTATTCTGATGGTGCCTTAGCTTATCTATCAAGTAACCGCAAGCAACTAGAGCAATATGCCGATTGCCCACTGGGTATGACCGGTGTTATCGCAGCAGCTTTTACAGACCTAGAGTTTAGCGACGAACAAGCCGAAATATTATTTTTGTTACTTCGCTTGCCCGGTGCCGCTGTGCATTCGCTTGAACAAAAGAAATCTGGCTGGCGTAAATACCCATTTTTTGGTGATGGCTTAACGCTCACTAATGACCCTGGTCCGGTTAGTAAAAAAACACCATTAACGGACGTAGTGGTATGACAGGACCTGATACTTTAAAGCTAGCTGAAGATAATTGGCAAACAACAATGGGCGCCTGGTTTCCAGGGGAACGAGTAGTACTACACGGTAAAGATTTATTTACCGAATTGAATGAACTCTCATGGTTTAAATATCTCATGTTTGGCATAACGGGTAAGGTCTTCTCTAATGAGGAAATTTCCCTGATCGAAGCCATCTGGACATTAACCGTTAGCTACCCAGAACCAAGACTTTGGAATAATCGGGTGGCATCATTAACCGGAACAGCTCGCTCCACTGGGGCACTTGCTACATCTGCAGCTATAGCCGCTTCCGAAGCAAGTATATACGGCAACCAAATCAATATAATAGCCATTGACTTTATAAAACGTGCTGCAATTATTGATAATGCTAAAGGCTCATTAATCGACTTGGTAAAAGCCGAAATGAAAAAGAACCGTATAGTTCCGGGGTACGGTCGGCCTATTGTACAAAACGATGAGCGTATACAGCCTTTAATTGATGCCGCCAATAAATTAAATTTAACCGGCGGTGCTCATTTTAAAACAGCTCAAAGAGTTGAAAAAACATTACTTGAAAGCCGCTACCGAATGGTCATGAACGCCAGCGGCCTTGCAGCTGCATTAATGGCTGATATAGGAATTAGCAATAGGCAATATTATTACTACACTATACTCGCCTTTTCGGCTGGAATCATTCCTTGCTATATAGACGCAGTCAAGCAAAAAGAAGGTACTTTCTTTCCATTAAAGTGCGATAGGTTAAACTACACAGGGCACAAAACTAGAAACTGGTAATATTTGGAATCTCAACTAAGCTTACAAAACAATTTATAAATGTTTGTAGGTAATAAAATGAGAAAAAATTTAGCTTGGTTGCTTTCTATAATAATTTATTGCACATTTGGCACTGCATTTGCCTTTGATGAAGAAGAGCAACTACTGGACGCTTTTGGAGATGAAGAGTTTTTATATATCTCCACGGGGCGTAAACAAACCATTTCGCAGGCACCCGCCGTTGCCAGCATAATAACATCTAAAACCATACGCCAAATAGGTGCTCGTGATATTGATGAAGTATTGGAAACCATACCTGGTTTGCACGTGTCATATTCAGCAGGTGGTTATAACCCTATTTATCAAATCAGGGGAATATCTTCCGACTTCAACCCTCAAGTGTTAATGCTCATTAATGGCATCCCTATTACTAATATATTTCTAGGCAATCGTTCTCAAGCATGGGGAGGAATGCCGGTCGAAAATATTTCTAGAATTGAAGTCATTCGTGGCCCAGGGTCAGCCATTTATGGTGCTGATGCCTATGCAGGCACCATTAATATTATTACAAAAAACTCTACTGAAATAGATGGCATTGAAGCAGGAGCATCTGTAGGCAGTTTTGATGAATACCGTGGTTGGTTACAATATGGTGGTGTCTTTGCAGGCTGGAGCACAGCCTTATCAGCACAAGTGTTAGATACAAATGGCCAGCATGAGAAAATTGATGCTGATTTTCAAACGGCACTAGATGCTATTCCATTTTTAGCAACAAATGCATCACTAGCTCCTGGTGGTGTTAGCCTTGGCAGGCAATCGCTTGATACGCGTATCGATATTTCTAAAGACAAGTGGCAAATTCGTTTTGGCTACCAAGCTAGACGAGATGTTGGACTAGGTGCCGGCTTATTTAGTGCCTTAGACTCAAATGGCGAGGGCGATGCTGATCGCTATAACGCTGATATCACTTACATCAATAATGATTTTTCTGACGATTGGGAATTAAAAGCACAATATAGCTTTTTTAATACTATTACCAAATCTGATTTAGTCTTATTGCCCCCAGGTACAAACACAGGGGCAGGTGTTTTTCCAAACGGTGTTATTGCCAAGCCTGATGTATATGAACGCCATAATCGTATTGACCTCACAGCTTTTTACACGGGTATAAATCGTCACGACATCCGTATTGGAGCAGGCTTTAATCATCAAGATCAATACAAAATTGAAGAAAAGAAAAATTTTGCAACCGCAATATTCATGGCTACACCTATATTAATCCCCTTGGGCTCACTGGTTGATGTAAGCAATACAACACCCTTTAACCAGGAAGAAACCCGTAAAATTTATTATGGTTTTATTCAAGATGCATGGGATTTTGCACCCGACTGGACGTTGACAGCAGGCTTACGTTATGACCATTATTCTGATTTTGGCAGTACGATAAACCCTCGATTAGCACTAGTTTGGCAAACAAGTTACCGTTTAACCAGCAAATTATTATACGGCCGTTCATTTAGAGCGCCCTCCTTTGCCGAACAATTTAATATTAACAACCCTGTTGCACTAGGCAATCCAGATTTAGATCCGGAAACAATTGATACCTATGAAGTGGCCTTTGACTATGCAGCAACTGATGACCTGCGAATTGGTTTTAATATGTTCTATTATAAAATGAAAGATATTATTCGGTTTGCGCCTACCACAGCCAATAATACGGGCGAACAAACAGGCCATGGCTTGGAGTTAGACGTTAATTGGAAAGCAGCAAAGAACCTCAGCATTAATGGTAATTACGCATACCAATCATCTGAAGATAAAGACAGCAATAGTGACGCTGCAGATTCACCTCAACAACAATTATATATACGTGCACACTATTCTTTAACGCCTATTTGGTCTTTAAATACGCAACTAAACCATGTTATGGATCGACAACGAGCAGCGGGCGACCTACGCTCAGATATTGATGACTACACCGTGGTTGACCTAACGATACGTGCAACAGAGTTTTCGCCAGGGTATGAGTTTGCCGTATCTGCACGCAATTTATTTGATGAAGACGTATTCGAGCCATCATTAGCGCCCGGTGCGATACCAAATGACTTGCCATTGGCTGGTAGAGGTTTTTTCGTAGAATTAAGAAAATCTTTTAATTAACAATAATTCTCTTTAACATTCCATCAAGGACGATGAAACTTATTTTATGTCTATAAAGAAGTCACATAAATCAATAGTAACCGCTTTAATAATTCTTGTTAGCGCTCTAACGGGAAATGCTTTATCGGCTAAAAGTGATTTCAATATTGCCGTTTTCTACCCCGATGTTAGAAAACCGTTCAGCACATTTTTTGAAGCCATTACTGATGGTATCGAAAAAAGTGATTATGCTAACATTTCTATAAAAAGTGTTGCCAAGGAAGCTAGTTCTAGCGATATATCTGATTGGTTAAAGGAAAACAAGCCTGATGCGGTTATCTTGCTTGGTAGTAGCTTTAAGCGCTACAGCAAAGAACTGGATGGGCCTTTTGAAGTCATCTATGGCGCTACATTTTTTTCAAACACTCGTATTAATCAAGGCCATACTGGGGTCTCAATTACACCTGATCCCACACTATTATTTGGTCAATTAAAAAAATTAAGCCCGAGTGTAAAACAAGTTAATGTTGTTTATCACCCTCAAACCAATAATTGGCTCATTGAACGCGCCGAAATAAGTGCAAAAAACTTAAATCTAATTCTGAAAAAATATCCTGTTGAAAATATACAGCAGGCAGCGGCAGCTTATCGTGACATTATAAGTACGGGAAATTTCTCTAACCATGCTTTGTGGTTGCTGCAACATGAGCCTACCCTCGATGAAAAATCATTATTACCAAAAATATTGGCTGATGCATGGCGCTACCAACAAATTGTTTTTTCAAGCAATTCAAAACACGTTAAACGGGGAGCTTTATTTTCATTACTACCCGATAACAATAAATTAGGTGAGGATTTAGCTAAAAAAACGGTCACTATTTTAAATGGGGGGAACAAACACATTGAAACGATGCGGTCATCCCTAGTGGTCGCTAATATTAGAACCGCTAAACATTTGTCACTATCCAGTGAAATATTAGGCCGTGAACATTTCGCAATCACATATCCAAGGCAAAAATAAACCATGAATATGTCACGCATCTTTAAATTTCCAAGCTCAACCTTTAGACGCTTGCTCGCAACCACATACGTATTTGGCATCGTATTATTAATTGTAATTGCCACCCTAATTACATCGAACTTATCAAGTAAATCAGTCCACGATAGCCTGCAGCAAACCGGTACGCAACTCGTCGAGTCTTTTGCCGACAAGGCACGACTTGCACTACTTTACCAAAGTGAAGATGAAGCAAAACTCGTTATTACGGCCATTTTGGAATTTCCTGATGCTTTACAAGCCGGCATCTATAACGAAACAAAACAAAGCATCTACGTCAGTAATGACGATTTAAAAAGTCTGCGCTTACCCTCTTTGCTTGCCGCAGGTAGCACGCCATTTACCTATGCAAATGAGAACGAATGGATATATAGCTCTGCTGTTTACAGCGCACCGAATGACGAGGACACACCATATTTTGAAGATGCCTTTGAACCGCAATTACTGGGTTATGTTCAGTTAAAAATTGGCAAAGGTACACTAACGCAACTTAGGAACGACTTTTATAAATACAACTTGTTGGTTATTGGTGTATTAGCCATAATTTTACTTTGGGCTCTTCTTGCGATTACTAGCCGAGTAACAAAACCAATTCATCACCTTGCCGAAAATATGCAAAACGCTGCAAAAGGTGGCAAACTAATTCGTGCAGAAATTGGTGGAACACAAGATATTATCCGCATGGAAGAGGCGTTTAATAATTTAATGGATATTCTTGAAAAACGCCAATCTGAACTACTATCGACTCGTGATCTTGCACTGGAGGCTGCAAAAGTTAAAGGTGAATTTGCCGCCAATGTTAGCCATGAACTAAGAACGCCATTAAATGGTATTTCTGGCATGTTGGAGTTACTGTCCGAAATGAGTTTAACCGTACAACAAAAAGAATACTTACAAGTTGCCTCATCAAGTGCCGACTCTCTATTAGAGCTAATTGATGATGTATTGGATTTTTCAGTCTACGATCAAAAAGGCATTACCTTTAACAATAGCTCATTTAACTTAAGAAAATCGCTTGAAGAATTTGCTGTTTTACTTGGCCCACAGGCACATCGTAAAAACATTTCTTTCGCTTATTTTATTGCTGACGATGTACCGAAAAACATCATTTCTGACAATGCAAGATTGCAACAAATTTTGCACAACTTATTAGGCAATGCTCTTAAGTTTACCCACGCCGGTAGTGTGAGTTTATCTGTATCAAGCCATCAACATGACTCATCCGGTGTTTCTCTATTATTTGAAGTAACCGATACAGGGATTGGTATTCCTATCGATGCACAAGAAAAGGTATTTGAAGCCTTCTCACAAGCCGATAGTTCAACAACTAGGGAATACGGTGGCACTGGTTTAGGATTAGCTATATGCAAGCAATTAGTTACCCTTTTCGGCGGCGAAATCGGCGTTAATAGTACAGTTGAGAATGGCAGCACTTTTTGGTTCACCATTATTGTTGAGCCAGATGATGAAGCAAATGCATCTTATGCCGTTCTACAGAGCTTAGAACCATCAAATAGCAAAGTCTTATATGTTGGCGATGACCTTATTTGTAAAAATTTCATGGGCCAGCATTTAAAAACGTTATCCTATTCAGCCGACTTTATAGACAATGGAAGTACCGCATTACGAAAAATACGCGACGCGGCATCAGCACAAAATGCCTACGATATTATAATTATTGATGAATTACGTAACGGCATGAGTCAAACTGCATTGGTTAAATTTATCGCCGATGATGATGCCTTACAGACTGCTAATATAATTATGACAGTCAACCACCTAGTAACAGAGCTTGATGATTCGAGCTCATTTAGATATCTGACAAAACCCGTAAGAGAAACTGACTTGCTCTACGCATTAGGTTTCAATAAAAATCTAACGCTTGAATCAAACACTGACACTACCAGCACTGAACAGGTTGAAAAAGATCAATTTGAATACAACCATGCACATATTTTAGTTGTTGAAGATAACCGGGCAAACCAACACGTAGCTAAAGCTATGCTTGAACGATTCAAATGTGCAGTTACCATTGCAAGAAATGGTAACGAGGCCATTGAAATTGCATCTAGATACACATTTGATTTGATTTTTATGGATTGTCAAATGCCTGAAATGGATGGCTATGAAGCMACKTACCARTTRCGTAAAYTGGAGGGCAATGATCGKCATACAACTATTGTTGCAATGACRGCAAACAAACAACCGGGTGAYCGTGAAAAATGTTTGGCSGTTGGTATGGATGACTTTTTATCTAAACCACTTAAGTTGGATAAACTYTCTRCYGTGCTWCATCAWTGGTTAGGGTCTGATGAATGCAATATAACCATCGTTAGCGAGGAAGAATCTTTACTTGCAAACAGCAACGTTATTGACGAAAAAACATATGCCTATCTTGAAGAAAACCTCGGCAAGGATATTCAAACCGTACTACAGCTATTTCTAGACGATACACCTGAGTATCTAAATCAATTAGAGGTTGGGATTAAATCTAACGACCTTTCAATGCTCAGTGACGCTGCACATACGATAAAGAGCAGTGCCGCTAGTTTTGGCGCACTACGGCTAAGCCAAGCCTGTGATTCAATGGAAAAAGCATGTGCAGGCAATGATATTGACTCTTTACTCTTGCATCATAAAAGAATTTTATTTGAATCAGAACATGCATTTAATGCTATTGGCTTCAAACTTCACCCCAATACAAGTCGCAAACGAGATAGTGACCGTAACAGTTCGGTAATGCACCCCGATCAAAACAGGGTATTAATAATAGATGATGATCGAACCTCTCGTTTTACCCTTAAAAAAGCCCTCGAAAAAGAAGGCTACTTAGTTGATGAGGTGATAAATGGTGAACAAGGGCTCCAGTATTGCGAACGGATTAAGCCTGACTTAATTATTATAGATGCCGTTATGCCAGGCATAGATGGCTTCCAGACCTGTGAAAAGATCACCCATCGCTTTGGCGAAAACGCAATACCAATGATTATGGTTACATCATTAGACAATGAGGCCTCGATCAATAAAGCTTTTGAAGTAGGTGCCAGTGATTACATTTCGAAACCAATCAACTTTTCTCTATTTAGCCATCGAGTACATCGACTATTATCGGTAAAACATGCCGAAAAACAAATTTCAGACTTGGCTCATAAAGACCCATTAACGGGTTTGATCAATAGAAACTTWTTYACCAAAAARGCWGCCGAAACGYTWGCTAGTCACCAAAGAAAAAAGAAAATARTCGCWTTAATATTTCTTGATTTAAACCGWTTYAAATTGGTGAATGACTCCTACGGRCACGAAGCTGGCGATCTACTRCTCAAAGTTGTTGCAGAAAGGCTAACCAGAAGTGTACGRAAAAACGACATWGTTTCACGRTTTGGYGGYGACGAATTTGTGATTGCATTAACTGATATTAAATCCATAAAAATTATCGAAAAACTGGCTGAAAAAATTCAAGCTAACCTTTCTCGCCCATTCGTTTTCATGGGCAAAGAAATGCATATTGGAGCCAGTATTGGCATCAGTGTATCGTCTACTACAATCGAAACAAATATTAGCACTCTAATTAAGAATGCTGATATTGCTATGTATCAGTCCAAAGAGTTGAAAGAACCTCACGCTTTTTATGATCAATCCATGGAAGACAGCATTAACCACCGTTTATCAATAGAGAATGATTTACGCGGTGCAATTGAGCGAGATGAACTAAAAGTTTACTATCAGCCACAATTTAACATTAACACTGGAGAGCTAATTGGCATGGAAGCTTTGGTTCGCTGGCTACACCCCGACAAAGGGTTGATACCACCTGATAGCTTCATTGGTCTATCAGAAGAAACAGGGCAAATCCATATGATTGGTGAATGGGTGCTAGAAACTGCCTGTAATTGCCTGAAAAGCTGGCTTGATCGAGGAATTGACCCCGTTACTGTGTCTGTTAACTTATCAGCACACCAGTTAGCCGATAATATGATTATCAACAAAATATCGTCAATATTAGATAAAACTCAATTACCAAATAATTTACTTGAATTAGAAATCACAGAAAGCTCTGTGATGCACAATGAAGACCAAGCTATTGAGAAGTTAGAAAACCTTAAAAAAATGGGTGTAAAACTAGCCATCGACGATTTTGGTACCGGTTATTCATCCTTAAGTTACCTCAAACGGTTCCCAATAAACTTATTAAAAATTGACCGTTCATTTGTGATGAATAGCCTAACAGACAAAGTTGATGCTGATATTATTAGAACGATTGTTGTATTGGCCCATAGTATGGGTGTAGAGGTTATAGCTGAGGGCGTAGAAACCCAACAGCAAAACGCTCTGCTAGCTGAACTTAACTGTGATTATGTTCAAGGGTACTTGTTTGGCAAACCTGTGCCTGCCGACGAATTTGAAAAAATGTTTTTTCCAACATTACAAAATAATATCCAACAAATTATTTGATACAATAAGGTCACATACAACTAGAGATTAGCCAATGACCATTATCAAACAAGACGACTTAATCGAAAGTGTTGCAGCAGCTTTTCAGTTTATTTCTTACTACCACCCCAAGGACTATATACAGGCGCTAGGAAAAGCGTATGAGCGTGAAGAATCACCTGCCGCTAAAGATGCGATGGCGCAAATTCTTCTAAATTCTCGCATGTGTGCGATGGATCATCGCCCTATCTGCCAAGACACCGGTATCGCCAACTTATTTGTAGAGGTCGGCATGGACGTTCAGTGGGACGCTACGATGAGTCTTGAAGACATGTGTAACGAAGGCGTAAGACTCGCTTATAAGCATCCTGATAACGTTCTACGAGCCTCTATAGTGTCTGACCCGCTTGGCGCACGTAAAAACACTGGGGACAACACCCCAGCGGTTATACATACCCGCCTTGTTCAGGGCAATAAAGTAAGCGTTCACGTGGCGGCAAAAGGTGGCGGTTCAGAAAATAAATCAAAATTCGTTATGCTAAACCCAAGTGACAGTTTAGTTGATTGGGTGCTTAAAACTGTCCCAACGATGGGTGCTGGTTGGTGCCCACCGGCACCGTTGATTTGGTCACGATCACCACATAGTCCTTGGCCGCTTTGGCGATTTCTTCGGCGGCAGCCATCACATAGGTCAGATCGGCATGGCCATCGCCACGCCGGGTTGGGGTGCCAACGGCAATAAACACCGCTTCGGCACCGTCAATGGCGGCCTCAAGATCAAGGGTAAAGGACAGCCGGCCCGCCGCGACGTTTTTGATCATCAGCGCCTCAAG
>NVSW01000010.1 GCA_002401365.1 Piscirickettsiaceae bacterium
TCCGGAATGACCCGTTTAACACTTGGGTGCATACGTGGAATATCTTGAAAAGGCTTTTCAACAACCCAGTCAATTTCAATACCAGGAATAGCAGCAACAGCATCTGTGATCGCTGGTAATGCATGTACCACATCACCCATCGAGGATGTTTTTACCAACAACAGCTTCATGAGGGAAAATTAAACAAATTCATTAAATATTCTTATTAATATACGGGTAATCGATTCAATAAGCCAATGTCTGGTTGCTAGCATTAACTCAAATAAATTAAGACCATTATACGTAATATTCATAACCAATTAAAAAAACAGTATATAATGGTTATTAGGCATGAAGCCTCGAAATTTAATAGATTTCAGCTACACTTTAAGGAATTAACAACTTTATACTCATTATGTACGAAGATTTTTACAACCTCCGCGAAGAACCTTTTCGCTTAAGCCCAGACTCTAGGCTTTGCTACGACCATACATCTTATAAAAAGGCCAAAGCCTATATGGAGTACGCGATGCATCGCGGCGAAGGCTTTATTATGATCACAGGAAAGCCTGGGACAGGAAAAACAACGCTGATCAATGAAATCACCGCACAAATGCTTGATAGCAATGTGATTGTTTCTACTATCGAATGTTCACAGTTGAAAGCTGATGACTTGCTACGATCAACCGTATACCGATTTGGTCTAGCTGGTGAAACCGATCATAAATCTCAATTATTGAATAACCTTGAAAATTACCTTATAAGACTGCGCCGTGAAGAAAGACGCGCAGTACTCATAGTGGATGAAGCACAAGCCCTATCAAAAGATGCCATTGAAGAACTACGGTTACTCACCAATTTACAGCATGCCAACATGCCATTACTACAGATTTTTCTAATAGGCCAAGAAGAACTATTAACGTTGGTACATTCACCCGAACTACGACAGCTTCACCAAAGGATTATTGCAACTTGCTCACTTGATACCCTGGATGAGCAACAAACTGAAGAATACGTAAAGTACCGCCTTGATGAAGTAGGTTGGGACGGTGACCCAATGCTTGACCCCGCTATTTTTCCTTTTATTCAGCGCTTTAGTTTGGGTGTACCTCGCTGGATAAACTTAATCTGTAGCCGCTTATTTTTACAAGGAATGATTGAAGAGCATCACCACATTGGTTTGCCTGAGTTCACAAGCGTTATCAAAGGCTTGGCAAAAGAACAACTACTAGCGCCAGAAATACAGAACATTAAAACAGCGTTATTAAAAGAAATTGATGATATTTGCTATAAGAAAGAAAAGGGAAACGGCAAAAAAAAAACAATTCTAGGTGAGAAACTTAGCCAGTCTAAAAGACAAAGCCTTACGAATAAACGCAAACGACAAGAGAAAGTTGCCAAGGCTTTATTTGCCCAAGTTGAGCCTAGAGTTAGCTCTGGGCCAGAAAAGCTAAAACTTAAGGAACTCATTAAGTTTCTAAATAAAAATGGCGTAGGTGACTGTAAACTAGACCTTCCTGAGGATTTATCCAAACTTGGTGAAAGAGGAATTCTAGCTTGGATTCAATATAGTCAAAAAGAAATCCCAATGGAAACTCAAGATATCATTTCTATGCTATTGAACTTGCTTAATAAAAACACGCCGCAGGAAACAAGGCACTAGATACCCACTTGCTCTTGTTGAAATAATTTTCGCAAAAGATGCGGCACTAATAAAGGTAACGGCATTCTTAGGTAGTGAGACCTAATGAATAAAATAAACATTGCCGTTGAAGACAGGCTATCAGTACATGATATATGTTTGGGTAACAACCCACGCTTGAAGAGCATATCCATTACGCTAAGTTTAATTCTGCCGCACCTTGCTAAGGTTTGGCACTTCTTAATAACGTTATCAGGCACATCTAAATTTAAAAAGTAACCGGCATAACGTAAGGCATAAAAGAGTGGTTCAATTAAACCTAATTCAACCGCTCTATCTTCTAAGCCCTGCCAAAACTCCGTTGTTTTAGAGAATTCTGCAACCATACAAGTAATATCCGAAAGGTCTCTAATACCATTTTCAAAATCACCATCGCTGAATAGATGAACTGCACTGTGTAATAACATATCAATATTCGACAACACAAACACATTATCCAACCCATCAACAGGAATACAGTTTGCCCATAATTTATCTATATCCAATTTATAAATTGATGTTGGAGGGACAATCGTATGATGCACATCCAATGATGACTGGCGTTTAATGTGTCTCAAGGGTGGCAATTCATGCATCCATTCTCGATAGTATTTTTGGTCGTATACGTTTAGCTTTGTCGTCATCCAACCATTTTTTATAAAGATTGCTTCCGCCGAAGTTAGCTTTTCTCGTGGTACTAAAATATCCACATCTGAATAAACTCTAGATTTCCCAAAATCAAAATTTGCAAATAGGTACGCGGCACCTTTTAGCAAAATAAAAGGAATATTTTCTTCTGCTAACAATCGTTGTATTTCATGCACTTCTTGCCTGGCAGCCCTAGCATTCGCTTTAGCAACAACCTTCGCATTTATAAAGTGCTGTTGTGCTTTATATGGCACGTCTTCAAAGTTGCCATCCGCAACCCGACTTAATAAATTCGCCCTACGCGCTTGGCGTATTAATAAAGACCATTCATCATTACCCCAACCTCTTACACAATCGACATTCGATAGCGCATCGCTCAACAAGGGTCTATTTATTCTCACCATTAACTAACCATCTCGTTAAACAGCGCAATTGCCTCGTCTAAATTTTGATATTCAAACTCATAAAAATCACACCTATCGACTAGGCTTGATAAAGCATCAAAGCCTTGTTCACCCAGTACGTTATAGTTAAAACTGTTTTCAGCAACGTTCATAAACCCAACGCCTTTAGTTATTGGTATAAGAGTCGTGTCTACATCATTTTTGTATTTAGGGAAAATAACAGCTGATGGGTAGACCAAGTCATCATTTGCTAACACACTGCTCTCGGGGACGCATACGTGCGCCACTGTGCCCTTTGCGGTGTCTTTAACCGGTTCACCTATAGCAAACTCGGGTACAAACTCTTTTATGATACCTATAGACTCATTTTTTAAACTAATCGGCCTAGGTATCGGTTGCAACAACCCAGTCACTCTATCTACCAGCGCCATTTCGTCTGACAATAATCGCCAACCACGCCCAACGAGCGCTGCACATAAAGTACTTTTGCCACTACCAGGTGTGCCGGGAAATATAAGCGCCTTACCGTTTTTTTCTAAAACAGCCGAATGTATAACTAAATATTGATGCGAATGGTGTGCAATAACCCAATTAAAGCTCCACTCAAACATGGCAAACGCTTGGTCTTGTGGTAGTGGTTTAAATGGGTAGTGACCATCAAAGGAAAAGTTTACCTGCGGCTTGTACCAACGCCTGATTAAATCGCAATCTAGGGTGACAAAAAAATCGACAAAATCATCACCAGTAAGCAACTCATTATACGGGTAAAACTTTAATAGATTAGACGCAACATTGGGCAACGTCGATTTTAAGCAAACGGTAGAAAATCCGACTTTAAAGACAATGCCAGTACTAGACAACTTGGCTTTTACAGATGAAAGGGCTAAATCAGATAACTTCAAATGAATACTAGATTGTTTTATTAACCAAGCCCGCTAAAACCAAATGTTCTAATGTTTCTGCCAAACTTGATTCATCAACACTAGAGCCGCAACTAGCTACAACAGAATTTTTTAATCCAGCGAGTGTGGTTGGGTTATTTGGCACCGCTTGTAGAATAACAGCTGCTTGTCTTTCCAACAATAGTGTTTCGGCCGTATCAAGATTATAAACAATACATTCAGATTCTATACATTTATACCGCAATCGTGCGGTAGAGTAGAGCTCATCTAAATCATTCACTAACGGATAAACGTTCTACTACTGCCAAGTTGAATCTAAGAAGGTCTTTAGAGAAATCCCACCTGGTACAGCTAACGTGCCATCACATAAATCAATTACCTGTTGTTGAGTCAAAATGTAATTAATTCCGGGTAAACTAGCATTTAAATAGGCCGCAACACAATGCCTAGTATCGTTAGCTGAAGGGCCAGTACCGCCAGTTTTACAAATTATATCTCGTAATGTTGTATTACTTCCAAAATTGTTTGCATTTATTCCAGCTGGCAATGAGCCGATGGTTGCCCCTCCCGAATAACATTCAGATTCATTCTGCTTATCTATGCCGCAAATTTTATCCTGTGGACCATATGTAGCAGCTGGGTCGTACGTACCATATTCAAAGGTGGTAGAATTCCAAGCCCAAATAGTATCCATATTGTTAACTTTCCCACCTGGATTACACCAACCACCAGGGCTCCAGCCCAAATCGCAATTACCTCTGCTTGGATCTGATAGGTTACCCGACATCATATTCGACATACACTGCATACCACCACCCCAACCAAAAGCGGGCTGACTAGCCAATGTCATTAAAATGGGTGCAGCAACACCGGCTTTACCAAAGCGCCTACGGCCTTTATCAATCGAATGCTTGGTTTCTTCTTTTTGATTTTCCATAATTTCAGAATCTTTATTTGAATTCGACATCATAACCCTTCATATATTAATGTTAGTTAATAGCAGTAAAGCAATAAACGTGCCTGAAATTTCATCTTATTGTTTTTAAAGATATTATTAAAACGTTACTTCTAAACATTTTCAACCTAATCCGCAAAGTGTAAAGATTATTGACACTCTATAGGCAATATAACCAGCAATACCCTTTACAAGCGCCAAATATTGACGCCCTGTTCTATGAATTCTTGCTTATCCAGTGTCGATTTAACATCCATAAGCACACCGTCTGCACCCATAATGTTTTGAAACTGTTCGACTGTCAGCGCTTTGTATTGCTTATGCCCTACGGCCAACACCACTGCATCTGCTTTTGGCAATGCATCCCAATCAACTAAATCAACGTTATATTCATGTTTTGCTTCTGCTTTTTCTGCCATGGGATCGTGCACAATCACGTCACAACAATAGGTATGCAGTTCTTTTATAATGTCTGAAACACGCGAGTTTCTTAAATCTGGACAGTCTTCTTTAAATGTTAAGCCTAACACAATCACTTTTGCGCCATTAATTGGTTTGTCCGCTTTAATTAGCCGTTTAACGGTCTGTTCTGCGATAAACGCACCCATATTGTCGTTGATTTTACGGCCTGCCAAAATCACTTGTGGGTGATAGCCCACTGATTCTGCCTTATAGGTTAAATAATAGGGATCCACTCCAATACAGTGCCCACCCACTAGGCCCGGGAAGAACTTCAAGAAGTTCCACTTAGTACCTGCGGCCTCTAGCACCTCTTGAGTATCAATACCTAAGCGTTGAAAAATTAAGGCGAGTTCATTCATTAAGGCGATATTTAAATCACGCTGCGTATTTTCAATCACTTTTGCTGCTTCTGCTACTGCGATAGTCGATGCACGGTGTACACCCACGGTAATAATTCGCTCATATAGGCCAGCCACTTTTTCCAATGTGCTGGGTGTGTCTCCCGACACAATTTTGGTAATGTTTTCTAAACGATGCTCTTTATCACCCGGGTTAATACGCTCTGGTGAATACCCCACATAAAAACCTTGTTGATTTTCATCTGCACCTTCTCGCCCTAACCATGCCATGCCTGACTCTTTTTCCAACACTGGCACACAGTCGTCTTCTGTACAGCCTGGGTACACCGTTGATTCGAAAACAACGATAGTATTAGGAGAGATGTTCTGACCCACCGTACGGCTAGCGCCTAATAAAGGCGATAAATCAGGCCGACGTGCTTGATCAATTGGTGTGGGTACCGCAACAATCACCATATCCGCTTCGGATAAACGTTTTGGGTCGTTGGTATATTCAAGCTGTGTAGCTGCACGCATACCAGGCTCATCTACCTCGCCATTAACATCAATGCCTTTACGGTAATTTGCTAGTTTGTTTTCATCCAAGTCAAAGCCAATCGTCGGTAATTCACGGCCTAATGCAACGGCGAGCGGTAAGCCAACGTAGCCTAGGCCAACAACGGCAACTTTTTTGATAGATATATCGTCCATTATTGTTAATACTCCATTAAATAATTAGTTTGATGATAGTGATGCGTAGAACCACTTTGTGGTCTCTTGCAATCCCTGCTCCATCGTATATGTTGGTTCATACCCAAGCAGAGCGTTTATTTTGGAAATATCGGCTTGAGAATGGCGCACATCGCCTTTTCTAAAATCCACATAGTTCGCATTAAGTTGTTTAATGTCTGGGTTAAATTCGGCTAATTGATCACGAATCATGGTGAAAAGTTGGTTTAGCGTTGTACGCTCACCCACCGCTACGTTGTAAACCTGATTAACGGCCTTGGAGTCCGTCGTAGTTGCCGCCAAAATATTAGCTTGTACCGTATTATCGATATAACAAAAATCGCGTGACGTCTCACCATCGCCATTTATCTTACAACCTTGTCCAGACATTAACTGCCCAATCCATAATGGAATAACAGCCGCATAAGCCCCCTTGGGATCTTGCCGTTGTCCAAACACATTAAAGTACCGCAACCCAATCGACTCTGTACCATAGGTACTTGCAAACACCTCTGCATACAACTCATTTACATATTTGGTAACCGCATAAGGTGATAGCGGTTTACCAATATTATCTTCTTGTTTGGGCAACGCTGGGTGGTCACCGTAGGTCGATGATGACGCCGCATACACGAAGCGTTTAATACCCGCCTCTTTAGACGCCACTAACATATTCAAAAAACCGCTAATGTTTGACTGGTTAGTAACAATAGGGTCGGCTATTGACCTTGGCACACTACCCAACGCGGCCTGATGCAATACGAAGTCAATATTTATCACCGCTCGATGACACGTCTCTAAATCGCAAATATCCCCTACAATAAAGGTAAAATTTTGCCAAAGCTCATCACCAACCGCCTGTTTTACCTGATCTAAATTGGCTTGAAAACCCGTTGAAAAGTTATCTAACCCAACGACCTGTTGGTTTAATTTTAACAGTGTTTCCAACAAGTTCGAGCCGATAAACCCAGCTACTCCAGTAATCAACCATTCTTTAGGTGATTGCCTTAATTCTTCGCATGTTATTGTATAGCTAGACATTTATAATTTATTTTAAAGTAATACGTTAAAAGTAGACGCTGAATCGCTTTTCGTCAAACCGTCAGCCCCATAATTTTAACCTATACTTGCTTAACAGCACTATATAAAGGAAAAAATCAACGAGCTTTACAAATATGGACATTATTTTAACAACCAGCCTTACCAGTTATGCGATAGCCTTTTTGGGGTTTTTATCGCTACTCATTATGTTGGCCTTATCATGGAAAGGGCGAATTTATCGCAGTTTACTAATGGCTGCTTGTTTTGCCTCAATGCTATGGGCTGGTTATATTGCAGTGGCAATGTTAATGCCAAATCCATCTCGCATAACGGGGAATTTTCTTGAACTAATAAGGGACTTTAGTTGGTTATATTTTTTATATGTCGTGTTACAAAGCCATGATGAAAAAGAGCAGACTAACGTTTCCATCAACAATAACGAGAAACTATTTTTCATTGTACTTTTTATAGCCTTACTCGCCTTCCTAAAGTCTGGAAACGATCCCGTTACAACGCTATCAGAACAACAATTCCAATCAATTACGATAACGCTATGGGTCATTTTATCCATAATCGGCCTAGTCTTGGTAGAACAAGTATACCGGCATGCCAAACCAGAAGGGCGCTGGGCCATCAAACACCTATGTTTGGGTTTAGGTGGTTGCTTTGCTTACGATATTTTTTACTATTCTGATGCCTTGCTGTTCAATGCCATAAACCCTAATTTATGGGCTGCTCGTGGCGCCATCAATATTATAGCCATACCCCTAATAGCCATTTCCATCAAAAGAAACCCAAAATGGAACACGGGCATTCATGTTTCCAAGCAAATGCTATTTCATTCCGTCACCATTATCGGTACGGGCGTTTATTTGCTTGCTATGTCTGGCGTGGGTTATGTCCTAAAATATTACGGTGGTGACTGGGGTGCGACGCTGCAGGCTGTTTTCTTCTTCGGCGCCATCAGCCTGTTGGTACTGGTACTTTTTTCTGGAAAAATACGTGCAAAAGTCCAAGTATTCCTCAGCAAACATTTTTATAACTTAAAGTACGACTACCGTGAGGAATGGCTGTCTTTTACAAAACATTTATCCGATGAAAGGTACCCTCTCCCCGACAATTGCACAAATGCTATTTCCAGCCTGCTCAATAGCCCCAGTGGCTTAATGTGGATTAAACGTGACCAAGCCCACTTTGACATTATTTCGCATTGGAATATGCCCTCTCCCGAGTCCGTTTCATCTCAACATTTTCAACCACTAAGCGACTACTTTGCTGAACATCACTGGATAATCGATTTAGACGAATACCGAAATAGTCCAAGCACTTATGAAAATATCGACGTTCCAGAATATTTTCTTAACATCCCTAGCGCATGGCTTCTTATCCCTATTGAGTTCAATAACGACCTCATCGGCATTATGTTGATTGCTCACTCACACAGCCAAAAAGAATTGAACTGGGAGGATAGAGACTTAATCAAGATGGCTTCTTTTCAAGTTGCTGTTAACCTCTCGCAATATGAAACCAACCGAGCGCTCACACAAGCTCGACAATTTGAAGCCTTCAATCGTTTATCCGTGTATATCGTCCATGATTTAAAGAATATTTTAGGGCAACTGTCGCTGCTCATTTCTAACGCCGAAAAACACAAGCATAAACCTGAATTTATTGATGATGTCATCAGCACCGTCGAAAATTCAGTGACTCGCATGACATCGTTAATGAAACAACTTCGAACCGGTGAAAACGATACATCACTAGAGACATTCGAGCTAACACCCCTGCTTCATAACGTCGTATCAAGCCATTCAAAACGCAAACCTTTACCCACCTTACAGTGTAAAGAAGACCTTTCTATTTCAGCAAATGCGACCAAATTTGCTACCGTTTTGGGCCATATCGTACAAAACGCTCAAGAAGCCACAGATGATGATGGTTTTGTTGAAATCAGCACAGCAAAAATACAAAACTCGGCTAGAATTATAATCAAAGATAATGGAACCGGAATGGACGCTAACTTTATTGAAAATAAATTATTCAGCGCTTTCGCATCAACCAAAGGCCTAACCGGCATGGGCATAGGTATGTTTGAAAGCCGAGAATACATCCGAAAAATTGGTGGCAACATTCAAGTAACCAGCACGCCTGGAAACGGAACAACCTTTACATTTACAATGCCATTGGCAGATGAAGAACTATGACCGAAAAATGCTTATTAATTGTTGAAGATGACCCTGGTTTACAAAGCCAATTACGCTGGTGCTTTGACGATTTTGACGTTGAAATAGCAGGTGACCGGAAACAAGCCATGGAACTTTTTAGGCGACATCACCCCCAAGTTGTAACCCTGGACTTAGGCTTACCACCCGACCCCGGTGGCGCAACAGAAGGCATCGCAACACTTGAAGAAATCCTATCTTTAGCGCCTGAAACAAAAGTTATTGTTGCTACAGGTAATGATGAACGCAGCAATGCCGTAAAAGCCATCGGGCTTGGTGCATTTGATTTTTACCAAAAACCGGTTGAATCCGACATTCTTACCTTAACCGTAGAGCGTGCTTACCGCGTCTATGAGCTTGAACAAGAGAACAAGAAATTACAACAATTTAAAGGTGGTTCACCACTAAACGGTATCATCGCTAATAGTCCAGAAATGGCTAAGGTTTGCCGTACTGTCGAAAAAATTGCAGCATCAGATGTCACTACCTTATTATTAGGCGCTAGCGGCACCGGTAAAGAAGTATTTGCCCGAGCATTACATGACCTTAGCCCAAGGGCCGGTAACAGAATGGTCGCTATTAATTGCGCCGCTATTCCTGCTAATTTATTAGAAAGTGAGCTGTTCGGCTATGAAAAAGGCGCTTTCACAGGCGCCAGTAAACAAACCATTGGCAAAATTGAGCACGCGAACGGTGGCACCTTATTTCTCGACGAAATTGGTGATCTTCCTTTCGAGCTACAAGCTAAACTACTACGCTTTCTTCAAGAACGCGTCATAGAGCGAATCGGAGGGCGTGAAGAAATCCCCATCGATGTCCGTGTTATTTGCGCGACTCACCAAAATATTCAACAACATATTCAACAAGAAAAATTTCGTGAAGATTTATATTATCGTATCAGCGAAGTCACCATCAAAATTCCACCTCTCAATGAAAGAGATGGCGATGCATTATTATTGGCTCATGCTTTTCTTGATAAATTTAATGAAGAGTTTAAAAAGCATTTGGGAGGCTTTACGCAAGATGCGATAAATGCCATTAACAATCACACCTGGCCTGGAAATGTTCGAGAACTCGAAAGCAAAATTAAACGCGCTGTTATTCTTGCAGACGGTAAAAAAATCACCCCTGAAGACATGGAGTTAGAAGATATTGACACAAAGTCATTACCTCTTAATCTAAAACAAGTAAAAGATGAGGCTGAAAGTAATGCCGTACGTCGCGCTCTAATGCACCAACAATGGAATATTTCCAATACAGCCAAAGCGTTGGGTATCACACGCCCAACACTGTATAGCATTATGGAAAAACATGGCATCAGTGAAGAATAATTAAATGAGTACTCACGTATCAAATATTATTTCGTTTAACGAACCCTTAAAAAAATTCGTATTTGAACAAATTCATCTGGATATAACTCGAAATGCAACGGATGACTTCAACTTGTTTCACGACAAAAAGAAGTGGCATAACATCACAAATAATCCGTTTAACGGGCCCATTATGCTGGGCTTTCAATTGGAAGCACTTGTTGAAGATCAAGTCAAAAAAATCCGCTCTAAAGAAAACATCAGCCCTAACAAGCTTGCCTATAGTAACTACCAATTCAATTTTGCAGGGGCTATCAAACCGGGTGAACCATTTGAACTGACTGTAAAAAAAACGCGCCAAGATACAAACAACATCAGCAATAGAATTTGCATTAAAAGCAAAAAACGACTTGTTATTTCAGGTCTAAAAAAAGACACCTCTAAGCCACTTTACCTGGCAACTGCAGATTTCTCTACATTAAAAGATTTTTCTTCCTTTGAAGACAAAAGCTTGGTATTAGAAGGTAGGTATTTCCTAAAGAAAAAATACATTACAACCAGTAATGCAAAAAATTATCTTACGGGGTCGCTCGTTGAGCAATCAGACTACATCGATGAGATTGATGATAAAGTAAATTTTCCCGAGATGTTTCCATGCAGCTTTATTTCCTGTGCATTGTTGGAAAAAGCGAGGCTAGAAGGCTTAGATTTCAGCAAAAACCCTTCCGTTTATACCCAACATAAAATCAGCATCAATAAAAAGTTAATTGGCAACATTAAGAGTAATGATCCGCTTTACATTTTGATTCAGAACGAACCGTTTAAAAAAACGACAGACCTAAATTGTTTTGGCTTAAATCAAGCAAATGAAATTATTTTTAGATCCATTATTTCATTATCTGAAATATAACCTAGTTGGATACGCGTAAAAGCTGTTCTTGCTCTGCAAGCTCCGCTCTTTTTATTTCAGCATTTGGTTCACATAGAAAACGTACGAAATTTTTACCGTACTCGATATTCCCTTCCATTCTTTCCATTTCTAGCACAGCCAATACTTCACTTTCTCTAATTTGAGCTTGCTTAGCAATATTTTCAACGCCTATTTTTGCCACACGCACAGTGGGGATTTTTCTATCAGGCCGAGCACCTTCCCACATTGACCTTAAAGCATATTTCACTCTGCCTGTTTGAGGGGCAAATGAATGAATCATTAAAAACTCATCCGTATCACGCACACGTTTGGCAAAGTACTGTAAAAGCTCTAATAATTGCGCGGGATCTTTCTTAGCTTCTTCTAGTAGCTTTGCTTTTTCTATAACAATTAACTCGGTATTCGTAACGGCTGTTGCTGTTGCAGAACGTTCCCCACCTTCTAGCAAAGCCAATTCACCAAATAATTCGCCTTGCGAGAGATTGGCAAGCACCAATTCATGGTCTTCTTTATCGTGTTTAGATATAGACACCCAGCCTTGTTCAATAGCATATGCCTCATCAGCCAAATCGTGCTCATGGAACAGAACTTCATTGGGTTCAAGTAAAATACGGTCTGACAGACTACTGAGCTTCTCAACCCAAAAAGGAGTCAATTTGTTAGAAATATCACCAAAAGCCCAGCCATAAACCAGCGGATACGGTGCGGCCATAGGAATGACTTCATCCTGAATATCTTCTACCCATTGAGTTTCACCAATCACCTCAAAACCAATTCTTCCATAAAGTGACAGTGTTTCTTTCTTAACTGTCACCAGCACATGTGACGCTTTCCAGTTAATCCCCGCGCCAATAGCCGTTTTTAACAAGGCATAAAAAACCTTACGCTTATTTCGCCACTCTTTTTTAACAGCCAGCATTCCCGAACTACCAAAAACCGCTTCACTGTTTTCAGCCAGTACTTTTTCTTTAAAAGCATCTATATTGCAATATTCTTCAACGGGTAAGCCAATGTCCGTGTCACCATTAATACGGATAGTAGCGATAGGCTCTCCGTTAAAATAAGCAATAACATTTGCTACGCCGGGCACAGCATCGTAGTGGTCTATAATCCGGCCATGAGGATTTGGCTCTTTACCAAACTTCCCTTCTTCCTTTACATACACGTCGTACCGAAGACGAAATACGTCATCAATCTCTTTTGCTGTACGTGCTATTTTGATTTTGATTGTCACTAAATATAGCCTTTAATTACCGGAGGAACCTCTGTATACATACTTATAAGTCTAGACGACTTATATAGGATTACCGTATTATTAAGCATTAAACACCTACTAGCCCCCTAATTCAATGCTAAGGTTTACCGCACCTATCGTCTATATGTTATGTATTTATTTACTTTCATCCATTGCGGGCAATGCAACAGATCCATCGGCAGCCCATTTCGTTTTATCACTCATCCCAAGCTCACTACAAAACTTACTACATATTCCTTTATTTGCAGGCTTGAGTTTATGCTTCCTTTGGGGATTCAAATCTACTCAGATTAAAACCATACCAAAATATGTCTTAATTTTTATAGCAAGTGTTTGCTTTGCCGCATTTGACGAATTACACCAAATGTATGTACCCGGAAGATTTGCATCAACATCTGATCTTATATTAGACATCATTGGCGTTACATCAGGATTATTATTAAATAAATACAAACCGTTAATACCCGAGTACCAAAAGTCTGTTTAACTACCCGCTTGTAATTTACTCAATAAATCTTGCGCCTGCTTCTTTTCAGGGAAGTTAATATCCCTATCGAGTAAAGAAGATAAAGATTTAATGGCTAGCAACCAATCGCCTTTTTTATTGTCTATCATCGCTTTATGATAAATATAGGTTGGGTTACCCTGCGACTTATTCAACGCTCGGCCTATAATTTCACTTGCCCTGTCAAGAGAGTCATTCTTTAGCAATACAATAGCTAGAGTATCCAAGGCTGCAGTTGAATTTGGTGCACTATCTACCAACTTAGTTGCCAGCTCCAATGCTTTTTTCGGATCACTATCTTTTAATTGCCATGCTAAATTATTAAGCGCGACGATATTCTTTTCATCTTGTTCTAGTATTTTACTGTATTCATTGCTTGCCTTAGCCTCTTCACCTTCCTGAGAATAAAGACTTGCCAACACTATTCGTACCGTTATATCTGTTGGGTTATTCTGCAACCAATTTTTAAGGTCACTAAATGCATCCGCTTTTTTGTTGTTAACCCATTTTCTTTGAATAAGCGTCATTAAGTTAGGCGCTGTCGCTTGTTTTGCGAATGCCCGACTAGATAATTCCATAGCCTCTTGAGTCTTGCCCCGAGATAAAGCAATCTGAGATTTTAAGTTCAAAATTTCAGCACTTTCTGCCACGTCTTTATTCAATTGCATTAGCAATCTTTCTGCTTCATCAACCTTCTTTTCTTTAACTAACACTTTCGCTAAAGAAACTTTTACGCCAATATTCTTGGGATCAGTTTGTAACAGGCTTTTTAAACGCGTCTCAGCCTTCGCAGTCTGCCCCAAACCATTCATCACCATTGCATCTAGCATTTGTGCCATTTTATTTTTAGGCTGCAGCTCGAGCATTTTAATCACCACCGGTTCAGCATCAGAAAATCTACTCAGCGCCAGCAATGCTTGAGCTTTTAGCTCTAGATAGCCCATAGAATTAGCACTGTCTCTTGAAATACCGCCTAGCGTAACAAGCGTCTTGTCAGCTCTACCATTCTTTAAATGCAATTGACCTAAAAGTATTTTAGGCCTAAGCGCATTTGGGTGCTTATCAACTATAATGTCCAACTGCTTTTCCACCTCAGACATTTGGTTTAATAATGCCTGTATTTTGGCCTGTTTTAACATAACAACTAATGCGCCATTAAATTTCTCATCTACTCTGTCATATGCTTTTTTTGCAACGTCATATTCGCCCTGTTTTACTGCAAAATCACCGTATTCTAGGCATGCCTTTAATTTCGGACGCTCTAGATCACAAGCTTTTGAAAACGCCTTAATCGCTAACTCATTTTTTTGTTCACTGGCATACAAATTTCCTTCCAATAACAACGGTAATGAACTTTCTGGCATGCTTTTCTTTAATTCTGCTATCAATGCTGAAGCTTTATCAGTGTTCTTAAGATTTGTATGCAGCATAACTTCAAGTGCTTTAGCTTGCTTATCTTTAGGAGCAATCCGTAAGATATTTTCAATTTCTTTTTCGCAAGCAGCATACTGGCCTGCAGATAACAATGTGCTGGCTAACTTAATTCTAGCTACTTTGGAATCAGGATTGAGTACAACTAACTTGTTTAATATATTAATACTCTCATCCAGTTTATCTTGCTGGGCTAATGCGGCAGCCAAAATAATTAATGCTTTTGGGTTTTCTGGCAACGGCCCTAATACTCTTTTAGCTAGTTCTTCTGCTTCTTTCGGTAAATTCTGCTTTAAGCGTATATTGGCTCTTAGCAAATAGGCATCTGGGTAGCGTTTTTCTTTTGCAAAAAATTGATTAATAAATTGATCTGCCCGTTCAAGTTCCCCTTTTTCTAAATACAATGCAGCCGCCAAATAAAGTGCTTGAATTGGTGGGTTACCTGCCATAGCCGCTTTATCTATAAAAGGCAGTGCTTTGGTCTTTTTCCCTTGATCTAAATATACTTTACCTTGCCAATAATTTACGGATGCGTGATCTGGGTTATTTTTAATTAACGGCGTTAATCGATCCTGCGCCAAGATATACTCTTTTTGTAAAACATGAGTACTCACGAGTTGAAGCAAGATAGGTAAGTTGTTAGGCTTAATTTTATTAGCCTCAATGTAAAACGCTTGTGCCGCCTTAACGTCTTTTTGTTTAAGCTCAATATCACCTAACAAACTATAAGCATCAACATTACTAGCTTGTTTTTCTAGCAAGCCAATAAGCAGCGTTTTAGCTTCCTTTAATTTACCTGTACGCATTAATAACCTACTTTTGGCTACAATTAGGTCGTCCAAGTCTTTATGATTGGCTTCGATAGTTTTTATTAGGCTTTCGGCTTCTGTGTATTCGCCTTGGTCAACCAGTGCGGTGATTTTAAAACTTTGAAACTTAGCAAGTTCTAAACCACTTAACTCACCTTCTTCCATCCGTAAAAGATCTTCAAATCTCCCTTGTTTTAGTGACGTTTCTGCTAAGCCTAACGCCCACATACTATTTGGGGCACCAAACTGTTTTAATTTCTCAAATTCTACCGCTGCCAAACCATATTGATCGAGTTGCAACATTAACTGCCCTAATAAAAGGTGCGCTTGTTGATCTGCTGCATTTAATTTCAGCGCATTTTTAATTTCAATGACAGCAGACCTATTATCTTTTTGCTCTATAAACGTCCTAGCATTACTCAGGTACTCTGCCCCCGTCAACTCAGCACCACAACCACTAAGCATTAACACAACCAACGTAACTGCTATTACTTTTAACTTAACATTCATCAATAATCCTTATTTCTTAACTGTTTAAATCGCTTACAAAAATGTAATCCGTCAATCTTAACTTATTTAATCAAACGCCCCTACCTGCTAATAGTAGTCTATTAAGCACAAATCATTGAGCATTTAGTAACAATAATTAATACTAAACTATACTTCTGAATATTCAACCTAAATTGATCTCCCATATTACATACAGCACCCCCATTATGCATAAACAATTTAACTATGATGAAGCCTTTTCCCGCAACATAGGCTGGGTAACGCATACAGAACAACTGCAACTTAAAAACAAGCGCGTAGCTATTGGTGGCCTAGGCGGCGTTGGCGGCAGTCACCTAATTGTTTTAGCGCGTTTAGGCATAGGAAAATTCAACATTTCTGATTTAGATGAGTTTGATTTACCCAATTTTAACAGGCAATACGGCGCTAGCATGTCGACGATGGATAAGCCCAAACTCGATGTAATGAAAAACATCATCCTGGACATTAACCCTGAACTTGAGATCAACCACTTCGATGAGGGTATTAATTTAGATAACCTTGACGCTTTCCTCAAAGACGTTGATATTTACGTGGACAGTTTAGATATCTTTGCTCTGGAAATACGCCGGGCTGTATTTGCGCGCTGTTATGAATTGGGCATTCCCACCATTACTGCCGCGCCTATGGGTATGGGTACTGCTTTTTTAGTGTTTATGCCGGGCAAAATGAGTTTTGAAGACTATTTTTGTTTTGATGGTTTTAGCTTTGAAGATCAAATACTGAAATTTGTGATTGGTTTATCACCTACCGTACAACAACGAAAATATTTGGTGGATCGGTCTTCAGTCAACTTCCTTAAGAAAAAAGTACCGTCCACTTCAATGGGTATTGAAATCGCTGCGGGTGTAGCCTGCTCTAATGTACTGAAAATTTTACTAAAAAGGGGCCCTGTTATTGAAGCACCTTGGGGTCTACACTTTGATGCTTATAGAAATAAACTAAATAAAACATGGCGGCCTTTTGGTAATAAAAACCCCATGCAATTGTTTATGTTCTGGTATGTAAAAAGACTGCTCGCCGAAAACGACTAATTCCTCTAATAACAGCAATAAATAAAGTGTAAAAAAAATGGACACCTGATATCAGGTGTCCATTTTTCATTTGAAGCTATTGTGTAGTTACTTAACTTTTCTACGACGTGCTGTACCAGCCATACCGAATAATGCTGAACCTAATAGTAACAAAGTACCAGGTTCTGGAACATCAAATCTTAAGCTACCATCGTGGGTGCCTCCTACAGTTAAGATATTTCCTACCAAGCTTTCAAAAACTGCTGCGTCCAAGTTTTGATCTATTGTAAAAGAAAAATCAAGTGCTGGAACACAAGCAGCCAATCCATCAAATGTAATATCTCCTGCACAGCTTGGACCACCTTGGATATTAAACATATCTAAGTATGCTGCAGCAACACCTGTAAAATCAAGTGTACCCAATATTAACAAGTTAGAATTATTATCAAGATCACTGCCTGTTACAACAAGGTCCATAATTCTGTCTGTTGATGCAATGCCACCTAGCCCATCAAATTTAACCAATAACACTTCTATCGTACCACTGTCATAGGTCACATCAGCCAAATCACCAGCGCCTGTTATCGAAGCCACATTACCAAATAAATCAAAATTGTATGACAAACCCCAATTAAGTACTCCAGTAAATGCTGAATTGCTAAAACCAAAATTCTGAGCTGATGGATTTAACCCAGTGACCGCATTCACAGCGAAGCCATCTGAACTGAAACCGCCAGTTGTATTTATAGCGTCACCGACCGTAATTCCTGGTGCTGTTAAAGTAATAGCTGTATGTGATACATACTTAATGTTTAATTCTTCAGCATCAGCTGTACAAGTAGCACAGTTTGTTGCGTCAGCAAAGCCCGTACCAACACCAGTACCACCTAAATCTATATAAAATGGCGTTGCTTGAGCCCCTATTGCAACAGTACCTAGCGCAACTGCTAGTAATGTCTGTTTTAAAATATTCATGTGTTTCTCCTTGTTTTAATAAAATTAAGTTTATTTTCTAAACTTGGTAACACTAAAGCACTTACCATGCCATATTTCATAACTTATTGTTTTTAAAGTGTTTTCATATTTTCGTCAGTATGAGGCTTTTTTGTATTGTAAAAAACCCTGACACTTTTTAGCGGCTTTCTTATCATAACCCTCCATATATATGCGTATATATGCACGATAAAGCTTAAGCCTTGCTTGCAACCCAGCTAACCCAAATTTGAATCTATTTGGTTGATTTTCTTGAGTACACCCCTACAGGCTGGTTCCAATATATTGTATACCTCTTCAAATTGATCAGGGTGTCCGTAATAAGGGTCTGGCACGTCTAATGTGTTTATGTGGGTCGCATAGTCCAAAATATACTTAATATTTTGACAACCCTCATCTATAATTTTTAATGCAATTGCCATATTGCTGTTATCCATCACCAGTATATAGTTATATTTAGCGCCATCCACTGCTTTTAATTGGCGCGTTTTAAGGCCCTTACTATTAATGCCCCGCCTATTCAAGACATTAAGTGTGCGCTTATCTGGCAATAACCCCCGTATTGGAACATGCGTCCCCGCAGATTCAATTTGAATTTTATCACTAAGCCCTTGCTCTTTAACCAAGTTCCTTAATATGGCATGTGCCATGGGTGAGCGACATATGTTTGCCATGCACACCATAAGTACTTTAATTTTTTTGGGAAAAAAGTAATCCGTGATAAATTGCATATTAAAGCAACCAGCCATTAACAATTTTTAAGTATAGTACTATGCTTAGTTCACGTTAAACATTCATTTATAGGGGCTTTTGTTATGGACAACTTTTTTAAATCTATTATAGCTTTACTCTTCCTTGCTGCACTATCGGCCTGTGGTATTGGGCAGTCTGACGCTGATTACTTAAATAAAGCCGAAGAATACCTTGCCAATAGTGATAGTAAGTCTGCCTTAATAGAGCTAAAGAATGCGGTTAAAGCCAATCCGAAAAATCCGCAAGCGCACGTATTATTGGGTAAAACCTATTTTGAGACCAAGCAATTTGGTGAAGCGGCTAAAGAATTATCGAAGGCCCGCTCTTTAAACGTTGAGAATAACGTAACGCTACCGCTATTAGCAAAAGCGCTGGTTAAGTCAAACCAGTTTTCTGATTTAGAGTTTTTGCCTACAACGGGGCTTGAGCGACGCAATATTGCCATCGTTTTAGCTGCTAAAACCGAAGCATTGTTGTATAAAAATAAACTAAAAGAGGCTAAAGAGTTAATTAACGATGCATTATTAGCCGACTCTTCATCCAGTTATGCCTTGCTTGTTCAATCCAAGATCCATATGGTTTATGGCGACTCTAACCAGGCGGCTTTAAGTCTAAAAAAATCACTAGACAGCAACCCAAATAATTTTGATGCAAAACAGCTCAGTGTGGACATTGCTCTACAGGACAAGGATTTTAAAGGGGCTGAAGCGTTATTAAACGACATGCTAAAAGAACAACCCACGAATTTCTTAAGCCGGCTTAAACGAGGCCAAGCTCGCGTAATGCTGGGGCATTATACAGATGCCCAAGCCGATCTTGATATAGTATTAAAAGCATCACCTAAAAATTCGCTAGCTAACTTTTTGCAAGGTATTGCTTATTTAAAAACCGCTAAGCCAAACTTGGCACAATCAGCATTCGAACTTGCGATTAGTTCAGACAATATTAAATACCCAGGCGCTGAATATGGTTTAGGGCTTATTCATTATCAAAAGAACAACCTTTCTCAAGCCAAAGAATATACCAAGCAATTCTTAAAAAGTGCACCTAATGCAATTAGTGGGCTTAAGTTATTGGCTCTTATAGATATTAAACAAAAAAACTATAGCCGAGCAGAAAAAACTGCTCGAAAAATTGTTGCACAACACCCTGAAGACAATGATGCTGCAAATATTCTCGCCACTGCGCTTATTCAGCAAGGCAATAACGATGAGGGCGTTGAGATACTTTCTCGACTAGCCGACAAAGCACCAGAATCTGCAACAAACCGTTTAAAACTTGGCATTGGCCTTATGTCGGGTGGTGATATAAAAAAAGCCCAACAAGAATTTGAAGTGGCCTATAGCATTAACCCTAAGTTGCCACAAACAAACATCAGTTTAGTATTAAGTTATCTCAAACAAAAAGAGTATGAAAAAGCACTAGAAACAGCGCAAAAATACGTTGAATCAAATCCAAAAGATGCTGGGCCAAAAAACCTATTGGCGACCGTTTATGCTGCCAAAGGTGACTTGGAGAATGCTAAAAACACCTTTAACACGGTGCTTAAAAATGACCCAGGGAACCGCACAGCAAATGAAAAACTTGCGCAAATAGCAATTAATAACAAAGACTTAACAACAGCTCGTAGCTATTTTAAAAATATATTAACGCATGATAAAAACCACTTGCAAACACTGATCAACTTGGCCGCACTAGATGCAATAGATAAGAACCCCGCTGACTTTGTTGCCCACCTTAATCAAGCTATTGATGCTCACCCCAAGGCAATACAACCAAAACTCGTCTTATCCCGTTATTACCTAACGCTTAAGCAACCAGAAAAAGCACTGTTAACCATTAACAAAAATGTAACGCCCGATACCAACAACCCAGCTACATTATTAATTTCTGCAATGGCTCACCTCCAGCAGAGTAAGTTTGAAGATAGCATTGCTGAAACCAGTAGGATTCTTAGAAAAAATCCTAGCATGGCACAAGCACTCCTATTACGCGCTAAAGCATTTCGTGCTAGCGATAAGCTTGAGTCGGCCATCAAAGACTTAAACACCTTAGTAAATGAAAACCCCGACGTATTGCCTGCACATCTAGAGTTAGCCAGCATTGCGCTTCAGCAGCAAGATACAAAGGCTTTTAAAAAGCACCTTGCAGCCTTAAACAAAGCCGCACCAGGCCACCCGACTGTTCTTAAATTGCAAGCCATGGATGCTAGACAATCTAACCAGCCAGATAAGGTTTTAACTGTTCTTAGGACCTTACACGATAAATATCCCTCTTCACAAAGTGTTAACGAACTCGCTTTTCAGTTATTTCAAATGAAAAAATCTAGCGATGGTGAAGAACTACTTAATAATTGGCTAGCTGAGCACCCCAAAGATAATTCCGTGTTATTAAACTTAGCTAATTACCAGTTGGACAAAAAACAAACTGAAAAGGCCGCTAAGCTTTACGAGAGGGTGCTAAATACGCAAGATAAGAATATTCTTGCCTTAAACAACCTTGCCTGGATATATAAGGATAAATACCCTAAAAAAGCCTTAGAACTTGCCCTAAAGGCGCAATCAATAGCCCCCAATGCTGCCGCAGTCAACGATACGCTTGCATCGGTATACCTTGCTAACAACCAAGGCGAAGAGGCTGAAAAAGCAATTAGGAAGGCATTAAAACCCGATCCAAAGAACCCATCCATCTTGTTTCATCACGCACAAATCCTTATCGAATTAGATAAAAATGAACGCGCATTGACGATATTGCAAAACCTAGCCTCACTAGCTAAGGAGTTCCCAGAAAAAAATGAGGCTAAACAATTATTAGCTACGCTAAAAAAATAACAAATCTTTACTAAACTGTTGGGATACACAGAACAAACACGGAGTTCTTTTGTTTTTACTCACAGATTTTATTTTTAGYGCTGCCAAAAAACRGCCTGATGCCCCWGCWATTTACATAAAAGAGCGTTGCTTATCGTATCAACAGCTGGCRAATGCAATTAATCAATTTGCCCATGCKCTTATAGCAAATGGCTTGCGTCCTAATGAYCGAGTTGCAGTCTATCTTCCTAAACAGGAAGAAACAGTTATAGCCATATTTGGTACTGCACTGGCAGGCGGTATTTTTGTACCTATAAACCCACTGCTCAAACCTAAACAAGTCAGTTATATTATCCAACACTGCCGAGCCCGTGTGTTGGTTACAGCAAGCCTACGTGCAAAAATTCTCACTGATGAATTACAGCAATGCAATTCTATTGATATCTTGTTATGTGCCGATAAGCTACCAACAATAGAGGTCAAAACGTCGTATCAGCAATACCTGTGGGAAGATTTTATTCAAAAAGAAGGTGCTGTTTCTTTTTATCCTAGAATTGATCAAGACACTGTCAGCATTCTTTACACCTCTGGTAGTACCGGCCAACCTAAGGGCGTGTCGCTCTCTCATCGCAACATGGTGGAAGGCGCGAAAAGTGTTGCCAGTTATTTAAACAA
>NVSW01000011.1 GCA_002401365.1 Piscirickettsiaceae bacterium
CTCACCGGCTATTTCAGTCAACGTTTGCAAGTATCGTAATTGTATTGCTTGTGGCTGTTGGGCCAATACTTTAGCGGCGGCGAGTAGCTTTTCGGAGGCTTGCAATTCACCTTCAGCGTGGATGACTTTGGCGCGCCTTGCACGTTCTGCTTCTGCTTGTTGTGCGATTGCTCGAATCATACTTTCATCAATGTCTACGTGTTTAATTTCTACATTAGCTACCTTTATTCCCCAAGCATCAGTTTGTCCGTCGAGTAAAGTCTGAATATCAATATTGAGTTTTTCTCGTTCCGCCAACATTTCATCGAGTTCGTGTTGACCTAAAACGGAGCGCAAAGTTGTTTGCGCCAATTGACTGATCGCATTATAGAAATTCTCTACCTGAATAATCGCCTTTTCTGGATCAATAACCCGAAAATAAACCACAGCATTTACTTTCACCGACACGTTATCTTTTGAAATAACATCCTGCGTGGGAACATCCATTACGATGGTACGTAAATCGACCCGTACCATTTGCTGAATAAACGGGACGATAATAATTAAGCCTGGCCCTTTAACCTTATAAAAACGACCCAACAAAAAGACTGTGCCACGCTCATATTCGCGCAAAATTCTGACTGCACTGAAAATTAAAATCAGAACTGCAAGCCCAAGTATGGGTAAAAAAGTTACTGTCATATCAATTTGTTCAATTTTCATCACTGATTCTCCTTAAGTCTCTGGTGTTATATCTAAAGTTAAACCGTTAATTGCAACCACCCTTGCCCTTTCGCCTTTTTTCATTGGTGTTTGGCAGCGCGCATTCCACACTTCACCATGAACACGAACCCGCCCTTGCCGCTCAAAAGCATCTAAGACAACACACGCGGAACCAATCATTTCTTCTTGTCCAGAAACAATAGGGTTACGCCGAGCTTTAAACACCAAGCCAAACGCGAGAACAAAAAAGATCACTGAAGACACCGTAAAGCCGGCAATGATGCCTAAATTAATGCCATAACCCGGTAATATTTCGGTATCAATTAGAATGATTGAGCCAAAAACGAAGGCAACTACGCCGCCCAGCCCTAAAACGCCGAAACTCGGTTGAAACGCTTCCGCTGTCATTAGGCCAATCCCCAGCAAAATTAACACCAAGCCTGCATAGTTCATCGGTAAARCCTGAAATGCAAATAATGCAAGTAAAAGACAAATAGAGCCMACYGTGCCSGGCACAATTGCSCCRGGRTTAGCAAACTCGAAAATTAAGCCGTARATRCCAATTARCATCAAGATRTAYGCAACATTGGGGTTGCTGATGACCCCTAGMAGTYTATTTCGCCAGTTWGGTASAATTTTTTTCACCRTCAGCGATGTCGTCGTGAGTGTCMTGTCTTTGCCTAATACATTCACCGTTACACCATCCAGTTGTCGAAATAAATCAGCTTGGTCAATTGCCAGTATGTCGATAACATTYTGTTSCAGCGCCTCYTCAGCCGGYAAACTSGCYCCTRTTCTCACCGCTTTCTCAGCCCATTGTTCATTACGCCCTCGCAATTTGGCCAAACCACGAATATAGGCAACAGCGTCATTCAGCACTTTTTTGCCCATCGCATCATGGGGTTGAGACTGCTTTTTTTCCGCTGAAGGCTTGTCTTTATCAGAGCTAATTGAGGGAATGAGCTGAACTGGAGTAGCAGCTCCAAGATTGGTGGCAGGCGCCATGGCGGCAATATGACTAGCATAAAGGATATAAGTACCCGCGCTAGCTGCGCGAGAACCACTAGGGGTGACGTATGTAATAACAGGAACTGGTGAAGCAATGATTTTTTTGATAATTTCTCGCATCGATAAACCCAAACCACCGGGCGTATCTAGCGTTAACAAAACGAATTCTGCGTTGGCCTGATGGGCCTGCGCTAATGAATGCTGAAAATAATCGGCCGTTGCAGGCCCTATAACGCCATTTATTTCGAGTATAAATGCCTGTTTAGACGGCTCAGCAACTCCCCAAGCAGGTAGACCCGCTATGACTAAACAAATAATACTCAGCTTAAGGTAAAACTTCATAGTTAAACACCTTCAGCTTGCTATGCCCTCCAATTTACATATACACCAACATAAGTAGTTAGACAATTTATCGGCAGCTTTGTTAGCAACAAAAAAAGATTACCAGTCATTGGTTCGAGTCCAGTCGGAGGAGCCAACTATCAAAGCCTTAGAATAAAATCTAGGCTTTTTTATGTCTGGAATTTACCGGGCTAACATGGGATCTTATTTAAAGATACTGCGATAACCATTTGCAAACTGACCCTTCAATCAGCGGTTGCTCTAATCTTACGAGCTCCAACCCTCGCTCAATACTTCCGCCTGCTTTAAACAAAGTTCAATGGCCTCATCTGCTTTATCGGGTGGGTATTTCCATTTCCTAAGGGCACGCCTTACTAGGTTGTGTAACTTTGCGCGCGCACTGTCACGCACTTGCCAATCGACGGTAGTACTTTTACGCAGTTGATCGGCCACGTATTTAGCTAACCCCTTTAAGTTGTGATCGCCTAGTTCTTTAACTGCTGACTCGTTTTGAATAAGTGCTCGGTAAAATGCAATTTCATCAACATTAAGCCCAAGCTTTTCGGCCTGCTCGACATCTTCAGCCATGTCATTAGCCATTTGAATAAGCTCTTCAATCACTTGAGCCGTTTCTATGGCGCGATTATGGTATTTACGCAGTGTTTCAATAATACGGTCAGAGTACTTCTTCTAAGAGACAACATCCGTCTTCATTCGTGCTTTTACTTCGTCTCTCAGCAACTTTTCAAGTAGTTCTACGGCTAAGTTCTTTTGCGGTGAGTTCTTTACGTCTTCCAAAAACTCAGGCGATAACTGCCCAATATGGGCCTCTGGGGGCATTCCGTTATAATGTAACACTTGCACAGTGGAACGTTACATTAGATTTTATAATTACAAACGATTACATTCTGCGATTGGGTATACAACGCCTGCACAGAGAACAATTGAATTGAGAAAAGTGGCTTAAATTGTTTTCAAGAAAACTTGACCATTACCTTGTTCTAATTGACCTTGTGGTTGCAGTGATAAACTTCCATATCCAAGGTGACCGCTAGTACTACTAAAGAACAAACGCACTGTTATCCAACACCCCTTTAAAAGACGGCGGAGTCAACATCATTGGGCGATCTAGAGTTTTATATTTATTACAAAGGAAATGTAATGGGTACATTGCAACGAGTTGTTAGTGAAAATTAATCCCGTTATTCATCAATTTAAAATTACAGAGCCAACTCAATGGTATCAAAAAGTGATTTTTTAGTTACCTAAAAACTCTCCTTTAATAAGGCCATCGTAGCAACTCTAAAAAGCCAATGAGAATAACTTAGTTCATATAGCTAAGGTTATTACATAGCCGTCTCAACAAGCCATTGATTCCAGCGAATCTTTAAATAAATGCTAATATTAGTAACATAGTTTATTAATGTTACACCGACTGTATGCCCCAAAATATTATTGATACCCTAGATGCACCTTTAGCTACCCCTATTAGCAATGAAGAAATGGAAAACCTATTGGCGTTGCAACAAGAGATACTTGGCAAAGTCGCAGTCAACAGTCCACTTCAAGAAACCCTTGATGACTTGTGCCGCGCTGCTGAATCCATGCTACCGAATTCTGTCGCCTCAATTATGTTGTTTGATAAGCAGAAAGAGAGCCTCTTCGTTAAAGCTGCCCCAAACATGCCCGCTGATGGCGTTTCCGCTCTTAATGGTTTAATCCCTGGAGAGCAAAGTGGTTCTTGTGGAACTGCTGTCTTTGAAAACTCACCGCAATTTGTTTGCGATACTCATAAAGATGCCCGCTGGGCAGATTCAAGCTTCCAAGCGTTTGCACTAAAGTTTGCTATAGATGCGTGCTGGTCCATGCCTATTCGCGGTGAGAGCACTACTGTAATTGGCTCCTTTGCGCTTTCAAGTATGGAAAAAAGGCAACCGCATAAATTCCATAAAAAGCTATTAGAAACGTGTGCTGACATTGTTGCCATCATATTAAAAAGAGAAGCCGAAGAAAATAAGCTGAGTTATATGGCCCATTACGATGCGCTCACGGGCTTGCCTAATCGAACACTTTTTACTGAACGTTTTAACCACGCTATCGCTCATAGCAAGCGTACTAAAAATCAACTCGCAATATGTTTTCTTGATTTAGATAACTTCAAACCTGTTAATGATAATTTCGGACATCAAGTTGGTGATCAATTACTTATTGAAGTAGCCAAACGAATTCAAGAATGCATTAGAGATGAAGATACTGTGTCACGCCAAGGTGGTGATGAGTTTGCTTTATTATTAAACGATATTGAATCACCTTTACACGTTAACCTAACATTAGAACGAATCCACCATGCTCTCGCCCTACCCTATTCAATTAACAATCAACGCCATCATATAACAGCGTCTAGCGGTATTACCTTATACCCGTCTGACGACGGTGACATTGATACCTTACTGCGCCATGCTGACCAAGCTATGTATCAAGCTAAACTTGCAGGTAAAAACCAAATCTTATTATTTAACCCCGAACACCAACAACGAACCATAAAAAAGCAACGTCAAATAGACGACATTTCACAAGCATTAGCAAACGAAGAATTCACTTTATATTACCAACCAAAAGTAAATATGAAAACGGGGAAGGTCTTCGGCGTTGAAGCCTTAATACGCTGGGTTCATCCAAAAAAAGGATTAATACAGCCACTTGATTTTTTACCCCTTATTGACGGCCATGACTTGGAAATTCAGCTTGGCACCTGGGTCATAAATGAGGCTATATCTCAACTCGAAAAGTTGACTGAAAAAGGCCTAGACCTTGAAGTAAGTATCAATATATCGTCTGCCCACCTCCAATCAGTCACTTTTTTCGAGCGCTTAGAAAAAGCACTGGCCAGACATCCTGCTATTAACGCCAACAACATACAACTAGAAATACTGGAAAGCAGTGCACTTGGTGATATTCAGGCCATTAGCAGCATTGTTAACCGCTGCCAAGAAGAGCTTAATATCAATTTTGCCTTGGATGATTTCGGCACCGGTTATTCATCATTAGCACACCTAAGAAATATTACTGCCAACACCATCAAAATTGATAGGTCTTTTATACAGCATATGTTAGAAAACAGTGAAGATCTTGCATTAGTTAAGGGCATAATTTCACTCGCTAAAGCATTTAACCGAAACGTTATTGCTGAAGGCGTTGAAACGACCGAGCATGGCATTGTACTGATGCAACTGGGCTGTGATGATGCGCAAGGCTATTGCATCGCAAAACCTATCCCGGCAGCTAAAATAGCTACGTGGATAGACAACTATATCCCTAACAAGTCTTGGTTAGCATAAGCCGTATTTTTATCACTTAACATTGCGGCTGTAATAACGACGCTATTTTAGGATGAGCCACGTTTATTGCGAATTAACATGCGGGTTTTGTTCTGACAACAAAAGGCTTTTAGCTGTTAAAGCTACTCCAATATATTAACACTCTCTCGCCTTCGCCTCATATTTGTATTGGTTTGATTCGTACAAAAACTTGGAACGTTTTGTGATCTCTCTATCTCGTGATTTTTCTCGCCAGTACTTAGCCTTGGCTTTATTGTATTTACAGTCTGCCTTGGCTTTTATTTTCGAGTCGGCCAACTGTTGTCGTTCTTTTTTCAGTTGCAGTTTGGTCAACTCTGCTGTTCGTTTATCTTTCTTTTTTTGTTGAACAGCTAGAGTTTCCTTATCGCTTGCTTGTTGAATTTTATGAAGCTGTTTTTCCGCATCACTTTCTTTGTTTTGAAGTCCCTGTCCTTTTCTAATGACAGTTTCATCTTTATTATTGGTTTCAGCAATCAGGCCTTTACTAGCATCATCACCCTTACAACGAAAGTTAGAAAATAGGGTGTGGCCTTCCGCATCTTTACACTTGTACACTTTTGCACTAAACACATTATGTGAAAAAAACATGATCCAAATTAGAACTATAAATTTGCAAGATTTCATGCCGTTATTCCTTTAGCTTTTTTTAGCCCAAGAATCTCGAAGCGTAACAATGCGATTGAATACCAGTTTATTTGGCGTTGAGTCGACGCTGTCTTGGCAAAAATAACCTTGCCTTTCGAATTGATAAGCATTGTTACTCGCGTTTAGCATAGACGCTTCTAATTGGCAGATTTTCAACACATTGACTGATTGCTCATTAATAAACTCTTTGTAATCTCGCTCTTTTTCTGCGGCTGGATCGGGTATGGTAAATAGGCGGTCGTATTGTCTCACTTCAGCCTCGACCGAATGCTTTGACGACACCCAATGAATGGTCCCTTTTACTTTACGCCCATCGTCCGATTTGCCACCGCGCGTTTCTGGATCATACGTACAATGCACTTCGGTTATATCACCAGCACTGTTTTTAATAACATGAGTACAGGTGACATAGTAGGCAAAACGTAGGCGTACTTCGCGTCCTTCTGTTAAACGGAAGAATTTTTTCGGTGCATCTTCCATATAGTCGCTACGTTCAATATATAGTTCTTTTGAAAATAGAATATCTCGTGTGCCAAACTCTGGCTTTTTTGGATGATTAATACCGCTCAATACTTCTTCATTATCGTCTGGGTAGTTATCGATAATTAACTTGATAGGATCAAGCACTGCAAGCGTACGCGTTGCATTCGCATTTAGGTCTTCACGTAATGAGTTTTCGAGTACGCTCATTTCGATGATATTGTTTTTCTTTGTGACGCCAATACGCGAACAAAAATCACGAATGGCATTGGCGGTATAGCCTCGACGACGCATGCCGCTGAGCGTTGGCAATCTTGGGTCATCCCAACCATTTACGTAACCGCCTTCAACGAGCTCATGCAATTTACGTTTGCTCATGATGGTGTAATCTAGGTTTAGTCTAGAAAACTCAATTTGTTGTGGATGCGCGGGTGTTTGTAACTCTTCTAAGAACCAATCATACAGTGGCCGATGGTCTTCAAACTCCAGTGTACATAGTGAATGGGTAATCCCCTCAATGGCATCCGATACGCAATGAGCGAAGTCATACATAGGATAAATATGCCACTTATCGCCCGTCATTGGGTGCGACATATTCTTAATTCGATAAATAGCTGGGTCGCGCATATTCATATTAGCTGCTGCCATATCAATTTTGGCGCGTAACAAATGCTCTCCTTCGACAAATTCACCATTTTTCATCCGTTCCAATAAATCTAAATTCTCTTTTACGGACCGGTTTCTATGGGGGCTATTTTTACCTGCTTCCGTTAGGTTGCCTCGGTAAAGACGAATATCTTCCGCTGATAGGCTATCGACGTACGCTTTGTCTTGTTTTACTAATTGCACTGCGTAGGCGTACAGTTGGTCAAAGTAATCCGACGTATGGTGAAGGTTATCACCCCAATCAAAGCCTAGCCAGCGTACGTCTTCTTTTATTGCATCGATATATTCAGACTTCTCTTTACCAGGGTTGGTATCGTCGAAACGTAAGTGACAAACGGCACTAGGGTAGTCTTGTGAAATACCAAAATTTAAACAAATCGATTTGGCATGCCCAATATGCAAATAACCATTCGGCTCCGGTGGAAAGCGAGTGACGACCGTTTGATGCTTGCCTGATGCCAAATCCGTATCAATAATATTGCGGATAAAATTGCTGGGTATTAATTCGGAGGTTTTATCATTCATTGACTCTAGGCCTATATCGCTTATACATAACTAAGCGCTAAATTTTAAAGCATCTCGTAAGAAACATCTCTAAATATTATGACTCAATAGTATCAACAACCAAGTCCCTGACTGACTGACCACTTAATGCTGCACTAACAGCATCATCAATACTGTTTGATACCGCTAATGTGGCATCTGACAGGTTAATGGCTGACGCTGAAAGAAAATTCTTTTCCTCTGCACTACGTACCGCCTGAATAACATCCGCTAACATCAATACGTCTAACGACTTTGCGGGCAAGTATCCTGTCGGCTCATCATTACTTTCAAGCAATAAATGTTGCGATTCAAGCTTTGATATAACATAGCGAACGACTGTATGAGACACCGCTGTTTTTTCCGTTACTTCATCCAGGGTGTAGGGTTTTCCGCCTTGATAGTGCCTAGTACCAATGATTTGCATTAACAATAATGCCAAACGCTCTTTCACACGATTACTGATCTCAAAGCCTTCTCTACTGACCCGCATCGAAGATGGGTTTTGCACGTAAAACGCAAGGTTAGAACCAAACAGCAAAATCAACCAGCTAATGTATAACCAAATCAACAACATGATAACGACAGCAAAGCTTGAATAAATGGCGGTGTATTTTGTGGAGTTAACGACAAATGTGGCAAATAACACGCCCGATGTCTGCCACAAAAACCCAGCAACTATGGCACCCGATACCGCCGCTCCAAAACGCACTTTGGTATTTGGCACAAACATGTAAATAAAGGTGAAAACAGCCATCACCATCACATAAGGTACTAACTTAGTGGCCAAAATAATCATACTGCCAAACGGTTCAATGGCCATAATATATGACACCACCGATGAATTCATCACCGTTGCGGTCATCCCCAAGGCAGACACCATCATCACCGGACCAATCAAAATAACACTCAAATAACTACTAAAACGCTCGCCAATGCTGCGTGTCGTTTGTACATGCCAAATCATATTAAACGCGTTTTCTATCTTCTGCACTAACGACAGCACGGTATAAATTAACAAGCCAAGACCCACTGAACCCAGCACGCCCACTTTTATATTATCGATAAAACCAATGATATTTTCGCCAATCCCTATGCCCTGTTCGCCTAAAGGCGCTAAGAACTGGAACAAGAAAGGCTCAATTTCATTATGAGCGCCCATTGCCTTAAGCACTGAAAAGCTTAATGCTAACAATGGCACAATGGATAACAGTGTCGTATATACAAGGCTCATAGCACGCAAACTGAGTTGCCCCGCTATAAGGTCCATAATAGAAACATAAACAACTCGTAATAACTTAAGTAACGTCAAGCTTGCTGTTGTTATTGCCGATTCATCTGGCCACAAATAGCCCTCAAACCTAGCCTGTAAGTTTAATTTATTGCCTGACAATGCTAGCCTCCAAGTGTTAACATCAAGAATACACTGAGTTTAAGTATTGAAATATCCTACAGGTTTCGCTTTTCTTAAACAACACGGGTATTATTTACCCTCCATTAAATTAACCATTAATATTACATGTCTGATCAAGAAGCTATTGTTTTAACCCGAGACGTTAATGCCATCGTCATTCCTGCTGGTGTACACGTTACCTTAAAAAAAGATGATGTTGTTACCATCATGCAATCATTAGGCGGATCGTATACTGTCTCTAGTGAAACAGGCATTATGGCGCGCATATCTGCCATTGATGCTGATGCACTGGGTAAAGAAGTTGACGTTATCCACGCTTATGAAACGGGCACGGACCCCGAGTCTATACGTAAAGCCGCTTGGGATTTTATGAAAACGGTATATGATCCAGAAATTCCGGTTAATGTGGTAGACCTAGGGTTAATTTATGACTGTACCGTTCGAGCCTTAACCGATGGGCTTAACCATGTTCACGTCACCATGACATTAACCGCTCCTGGCTGTGGCATGGGCCCAGTAATACAAGCTGATATTGAGTCTGGCATTAAACACATGGAAGGCGTTGAAACCGTTGAAGTTGAGGTCGTCTTGGATCCCCCTTGGAACCAAAACATGATGTCTGAAGCAGCCAAACTACAATTGGGCATGTTATAAACACAAACGCCAAGTGTACAGCCCATAGTTTTCAGCAATCTCACATCAAGCAACCCTTAATATCATATGTTTTTATGATTGTGTCGTTATGCGTCAACAAACCGTCGATTAATTAAATTAGCGCCTAAAATAAATATATTTAAATCGCATCTTATTGTTTTTTATATATATTTTATTTTTGGCACGTTTTTAGCTTTATGGTTACCAAATTCGATTATTATAGGCAAACTATGGCTATCTCAACGGAACAAATAGTAATGACGTTAAAGAGAAAAAAACTAATACACGGAACGGGTAAAAGCGCTCTAGCAAAAGGACGAAGCACAATTATTACAGAGCTCATCAACAAGCTGCAAAAAACGCTTATTTTAGAAGACTTATTGTCCTCCTTTAGCGAAGAACTCGCTTTTGAAGTTCAGCATAGTGGTTATATTTTTGAGTTTAAAGACATGGGCATTCTAATCCGCGGGGGCACTCGCAATAACAACTCATGCGAATACACTCTGTCAATTGACAACACCCAGCTTGGCACGCTTACTTTTATGCGTAAGAAACGTTTTACTGATGACGAGCTAATCAACATTGAAAGCCTTCTTGGGGCTCTGTTGTACCCTCTGAAAAATGCGTTATTGTATAGACAGGCTATTCAATCAGCTCATACTGACCCACTAACAGGCGTTTTAAATCGTTCAACTCTTGACTCTGTATTTCAAAAAGAAACCGCTCTAACAAAACGTCACGTCTCTGCGCTTTCATTGTTAATGTTAGATATCGATTTTTTCAAACATGTTAATGACACCTACGGACATGCTGCTGGCGATGAGACACTTAAAAAGCTAACGCGTTGTATCCAAGAAACAGTACGCGAAAGTGACCCAATATTTCGACTTGGTGGCGAAGAGTTTGCCATTTTACTAAACGATACCAATAAAGACGGCGCATCCCTTTTCGCTGAAAGATTAAGAAAAGCTGTTGAAGCCACTATGATTCAACATAAGCAGGCTAAATTTAACGTGACAATCTCTATCGGCGTCACTCAATACAAAGATAGCGAACAACTTGAAGAACTTATGCAACGTGCGGATCAAGCCCTATACTCAGCTAAAGATTCTGGCAGAAATAAGGTCGTTGTTTGTTAAACACTAGGCTCGTTATCAACAAGCGCCTTGAGCGCTTCAACTTCCTTTTTATCCATCATTTGTGAGCGCCCCATGGGTAAGCCTGGCGGTAGAAAAACACTGCCATACCGTACCCTAATAAGACGGCTTACTTTGCAACCTTGCGATTCCCATAACCGCCTAACAACGCGGTTTCGTCCCTCAGCCACTACCACATGAAACCAACGGTTAATCCCTTCACCACCCGATTCTTGCACATCTTCGAATCGTGCTTTACCATCTTCTAACTCAACACCGTTCACTAGGTTTTCAACCATTTCATTGCTCACCACACCCATTACACGTACCGCATACTCACGATCAATTTGTTGCGAAGGGTGCATCAACTTATTTGCTAAGTCACCATCATTGGTAAACATTAACAACCCTTGGGTATTGAGATCCAAACGACCAACGGCGACCCAACGCCCAGCTTTAAGCCGGGGTAGCTTTTTAAATACACTGGTGCGTCCTTCAGGGTCGTTTTTACTAACAATTTCCCCTGTAGGCTTATGATAGATAAGCACTTTGGTATCCACCCGCAACTTACCTGCCAACTTAACGGGTCGACCACGTAATTTAACCTCATCATAGACGGTGATTTTGTCACCTAGCTTAGCCACAGCACCGTTCACACTAATAGTTCCTTCAACAATCCACTGCTCAACCTTCCGTCGTGACGCAATACCCGCTTGCGCTAAAAGTTTTTGAATGCGTTCTGGTTGTTGGCCAGGCTTATCTCGTTTAATTGAGCGTTCTGGTAATATTCGATTCTTCATTGATGTTTTTCTCTGTTGGGGCCTGTTCACCCAGTTGTAGTTGAATATCACCTGTTTCAAGTAGATTGATATCCATTAATTCGGCTAACGGTGGTAGCTCAGCTAATGTTTGTAAGTTAAAGTAATCTAGAAAGGTCGCCGTCGTTGCATATAATGCAGGCTTGCCTGGCACCTCCTTATACCCAACTACACGAATCCAGTCCCGCTCCATTAGCGTACGAATGGTATTGGTGCTCACTGCAACACCTCTGATGTCTTCAATTTCGCCACGTGTTGCAGGCTGCTGGTAGGCCACAATAGCCAATGTTTCCAATAAAGCACGGCCGTATTTCACCGGCTTTTCTTCCCATAGGCGTGACACCCATGTCGCATATTTTGTTTTTACTTGAAATCGATAACCACTAGCCACTTCAACCAGTTCAATTGGTTTTTCAAGGTATTCTTTTTGTAATTGCAGCATATAATCACGCACTCGATGCTTGTCGGGCCGGTCTTCTAGCAAAAATAAGTTTTGCAACTCTACTATCGATAAAGGTTCGCTAGCTGCAAACAATAATGCTTCCAGAATGTCTTTTAATTGATTATTCATTATTCTGTTATGGGTTTTAACCAAATGTCCGACAACGGCTCACCTTGTACAATTTCTAATAGCCCTTCTTTACACAACTCTAATAATGCAAGGAAGGTAACAACCACGCCAGCTTTCCCCTCTTCAAGCGTAAAAAACTGCTGGAATGCCAAAAATTTACCGTCTCCATCGTGTAACTGAGCCAATATCCTCGACATTCTCTCTCGTACCGACAACGGCTCTCGCTCAATATGATGGTTTTTAAACGTCTCAGCTCGTTTCAATACATCTCGAAAGGCGAGCAATACTGCTTCCAACTCTACGTCTGGCAAGGGTTTTGACACCTTATCCATCACCAGTTCTACCGTTGCCTTATAGTTATCTCTATATAAACGCGGCAAGTCATCAATGCCGTCAGCCGCTTTTTTATAGCGCTCGTATTCCTGCAAACGCCTGATGAGATCCGCCCTTGGGTCATTCTCATCTTCATCAATAGCGATTTGCCGAGGCAATAACATACGTGATTTAATTTCAGCCAACATTGCTGCCATGACTAGATACTCAGCGGCCAATTCCATACGCAGATTTTGCATCAGCTCTATATATTCAATATATTGTTGGGTAATTTTTAATACCGGAATATCCAATATATCTATATTTTGATGCTTAATGAGGTAGAGCAGCAAATCCAATGGGCCTTCAAAGGTTTCTAAAAAAACCTCTAACGCATCCGGCGGAATATATAAATCTTCAGGTAATTCCCGAAATGGTATCCCATCAACCAGCGCCAGTGGTTGTTGAATAGGAATGACATTATCAGGAAACTTGCTCATATTCGCAGTTTAACATACCGTGCAACTGCATTAAGCCAAAAGCAATGAATGCGGCAGCTAACTACTCAATTTGCATAATTTTCATTGAGTTTGTGCCGCCGTAGGTACCCGTTAGCTCACCACAGGTAATAATGACCAAATCACCTTTGTCGACAATACCTTGCTCTTTTAATTTACGTGTACCAGCGCGGTTAATGTCCATCCCGCTTCCAGAATGTAGTTTAAGCAAAATTGGCGTCACCCCTCGATATAATGTCACTCTGCGACATATTTTCGAGTTTGGGACCATCGCAAAAATAGGAATACCGGAGCTTATTCTGGACATTCTAAGCGTTGTTGAGCCCGTTTCTGTAAAGGCCGCTATCGCTTTAATATCCGTATGATTTGCCACGTACATGGTAGACATAGCGATGGCCTCATCAATACGAGCAAACTCTTTTCCCACTCCATGATCTGAACGAGTTGAGCCTGGTTGGCGCTCCGTTTCCACACAAATTCTACCCATTGCCTCCACAGTAAGAACAGGGTGCTTACCTACCGATGTTTCAGCCGACAACATCACTGCATCTGTGCCGTCTGCCACGGCATTTGCCACGTCAAACACTTCTGCACGAGTGGGGATTGGATTTTCAATCATCGACTCCATCATTTGAGTCGCCGTAATAACAATCGTATTTCGGCTACGCGCTAGACGGATCATCCTTTTTTGTACCGGCGGCAAATTAGCATCACCAATTTCAACACCCAAATCACCACGTGCAACCATCACCACGTCTGATGCATCAATAATTTCCTCCAGCACATCTAGCGCTTCTGCTCGCTCAATTTTAGCCACCATATGCGCATGGCTGCCTGCCGCTTCGGCTAACGCCCTTGCGCGGTTCATATCATCCGCACTACGCGGGAAAGACACCGCAATAAAGTCCACACCTATTTTCGCTGCGGTAACAATATCTTGCTTATCTTTTTCGGTTAATGCATCGGCTGAAAGCCCACCGCCTTTGAGGTTGATACCTTTATTATTCGATAGTTCCCCGCCCACTCGAACAACACAGTGAACCTTGCTCCCCACAATTGATTTAACATCTAGCACGACACGCCCATCATCCAGCATTAAGCAATCGCCCTGTTTAACATCGGTTGCTAGTGCCTTATAAATACAAGCTACTCGGGTATCATCGCCATCTGCCACTGGCATATCTACATCAATCGTGAAGTCGGCACCCTCTTTTAGGGTGATTTTACTTTTCTTAAACTGTGCAATACGAATTTTAGGGCCTTGCAAATCGGCCAAAATACCGACGTGTCGGCCTAATTTTTCAGAAATCTCTTTTACTTGCAATGCGCGTTTGATTTGCTCATCAGCTGTGCCGTGCGAAAAGTTCAAGCGAACCACATCCGCACCAGCCTTAATCAGCCCCTCTAACACTTCTGGGTCATCCGTAGCTGGCCCTAAGGTGGCAACAATTTTTGTTCTTCTGGGATTTTTATACGCTGTCATATTTATACTCAATGAGATACTTCCTTGAAGTATAGTCGTTTATTAATACTTGAATATTAACCTTTTATGACGCCAAGGCTTGCGCAAGATTAGACAACCTTATTCTTTTATAAATGAACAACAGTAATCTGTAGGCAACAGTATTTTTAATTGGAAATTAGCATGTCCGCCCACATTAAATGACTCACCACCTCGAATGGTTTTCCATTCTTCCTCACCGGGTAGCAACACCTCTAGTTGACCTGCCAATATTTCCATTAATTCTGGCTCATCCGTGTCGAAGCTATATTCACCAGGCATCATGAACCCCAGCGTTTTATTAGAACCGTCATCAAACTTGATAGTCCTACTAACGACCTTACCATCAAAATAAATATTAGCCTTTTTTACAATGGTTACATTCTTAAATTCTGACATTATTTTCTCTTATGTTACTTAAATAATATTCATTCCCATAGCCGCCCTTACTTCCTCGATGGTTTCTTTGGCGACATCGCGAGCCTTCTCGTTACCTTCAATAATAATTGATCGTACTAATTCTGGCTGTTCTGTATATTCACGTGCTCTTTCTTGCATTGGTTTCAATTCACGCAGAACCGCATCAATTACTGGCTGTTTGCAATCTAAACAGCCGATTCCAGCTGTTTTACAACCTTCTTGAACCCATTCGCAAACACTGTCATCGGAATAGATTTCGTGAAACTGCCACACAGGGCATTTTGCAGGGTCGCCGGGGTCTGTTCTACGAACTCGAGCAGGATCCGTTGGCATGGTGCGAATTTTTTTCTCTATATCCTCAGGGTCATCACGTAAAGCTATCGTATTATTATACGATTTTGACATTTTCTGTCCGTCTAAGCCGGGCATTTTTGAGGTTTTTGTTAACAGTGCTTTTGGTTCAGGTAAAATCACTCTGCCACTACCTTCTAGGTAACCAAATAAACGTTCTTTATCGCCCACGGTGATATTCTGAGATGCCTCTAAAAGAGCATGTGCCACGCCTAATGCTTCTTGATCACCGTTTTCTTGGTACGCTGTACGTAACTTTTTAAACATCTTCGCATTCTTCTTACCCATTTGTTTAATGGCCGTTTCGGCCTTCACTTCAAAGTCTGCTTCGCGCCCATAAAGATAATTAAATCGTCGCGCAACCTCGCGCGTTAATTCAACGTGCGCTACTTGATCAGCGCCCACCGGCACAAGGCCTGCTTTATACATCAGTATATCGGCACTCTGTAACAGCGGATAGCCTAAGAAACCATATGTCGCTAAGTCTTTTTCTTTTAATTTTTCTTGCTGATCTTTATAGCTTGGCACGCGTTCTAACCACCCTAAAGGTGTCATCATCGACAGCAATAAATGCAATTCGGCGTGTTCGGGAATACTCGATTGAATAAACAAATCAGATAGACCATGGTCAACACCAGCAGCCAACCAATCTATGACCATATTCCAAGTGCTTTCGGCGACGATAGATGGGTCTTCATAATGCGTCGTTAACGCATGCCAGTCAGCAACAAAAAAATAGCATTTATATTCTTGTTGCAGTTCAACCCAGTTTTTTAAAACACCATGATAGTGTCCTAGATGTAATTGACCTGTTGGTCGCATTCCTGATAAAACACGCCTATATTGTGATGGCACTTCTGAACTCACCTCTCCTCCCTATATTCCTACAATACTTAAAATAATTCTCTGTACATAATAAACAGGTGGTCCTAATATGATAGAAAGCCAGCCCATAGCAATAATAATGACTAATATTGGAAAACCAAAGCGCTCTAGTTTGGCATATTCCCTACTGAGATTATTCGGTAATAGCCCCGCTAGTATACGCCCACCGTCTAATGGCAGAAGAGGCAATAAATTTAGAGTCATTAAAATTACATTGATAAAAACACCCGCAAAGCCCATGTAAATAAGCGGTGTTCCTACGTATTCTAAATTAGCAGATTCGGTTAAAAAATGTCCTAGCCTTATCGTCAACGCCCATAATAACGCCATCATTAAATTTGCGAATGGACCCGCCACAGCAACGTAGACCATATCTCTTTTTGGCCGCCTTAGATTGCTCCAATTAACGGGCACCGGCTTTGCCCAGCCAAACATAAAACCACCTAGAAAAAGCAATACAGCTGGCACTAGCAATGTTCCTATCGGATCAATATGTTTAATCGGGTTTAAGGTGATCCTACCGAGACTTTTTGCCGTCTGGTCACCCAATTTGCTTGCCACCCAACCATGTGCGACCTCATGTACAGTGATAGCAAATATAACGGGTAACGCCCAAACTGCTATTTTTCCGACTAAGGTTAATTCATCCATAGTTGCTAATTTGCGTCTTGTTGAGCAATAAAGTCGGCCTCACCTTTACCTTGGCGAACAATCTCTGGAAAATCATTATCCCAAACGATCATCGTGGTCGGTTGGTAAGGAATAATACCTGCGTCAATAATTAAGTCTAATTGGTTACCAATAGTCTCATTAATATCGTAAGGATCAGCAAGTGCCGCCTCTCTACCCGGCAAAATAAGAGTACTGGTCAACATAGGCTCACCCAAGCCTTCAAGTATTTTTTGTGCAATCAGTTGATCTGGAATACGAATGCCAACGGTTTTTCGTTTAGGGTGCTGTAAGCGCCGAGGCACCTCTTTAGTTGCTTTTAAAACGAAAGTAAACGCGCCAGGTGTCAAGGATTTAAGCAAACGGTAGGTATCGTTATTGACCTGCGCATAGGTTGAAATTTCTGTTAAATCACGGCACACCAAGGTGAAGTTATGTTTGTCGTCAATTCGTCTGATTTGTCTAATTCGATCAACTGCTTGCTTATCCCCCAAATGACAGGCCAAGGCATACGAGGAATCTGTTGGGTAGGCAATAACACCACCACCACGAACAATATCTATTGCTTGGTTAAGCAATCGCTGCTGAGGATTGTCTGGATGAATTGATAAGTACTGCGCCATGTTGTTTACTGTTGTGCTTTTTTCTTGGCGACATTATCGCGCAAATACACTGGCATTGCATGCTCTGCGGCAACTGTTTGCTTGTTTTCAACACGGCTTACTGCAAGCTTTGCTATATCCGATGCTTTTGGCAACGCATCTGGATAAATAGCTTGCACTGGACAGCCTAACGACTTCCTTAATGTCGACTCATAGGTGCGCCAACCATGACCAACTGCAACGATGTTAGCTGCCGACGTTGGCTCAATTTTATCTGGAGAAATGACCGTCTCATCTGCAATTTGCTCAAGTAATTGACCACCGACGACTGCATACTCACAACAATACACCTCCCCCATGCGCGCATCTAATGCAGCAAAAATACGCTCTACCCCAGGTTTACGTTCAACTTGGTTAGCCAAGGCATGCAAGGTTGAAATAGCAGCAACAGGCAAGTCAGCCGCAAATGCCAACCCTTGAATGACGCCTGTTGCCATACGCACACCCGTAAATGAGCCTGGCCCACGCCCAAAGGCTAGCGCATCTAATTGGCTAAGCGTAATATCCGCCTCTAACAATAACTCGTCGACCATCGGCAAAATTAAATCACCGTGTTCACGCGGCGCAACTTTAAACCGCTCAATAATCACATCATCTAACAATAAAGCTGCTGAGCATGCTTCAGTAGCCGTTTCGATAGCTAAAATTCTCATGCTGTTTTTTTATCTCGAGTATTCAATGGGTCTTTTTCGCTAGCCATACGTTTATAGAAATGCTCAACATCTTTAAGCTCTTGAGTAATAGGCATTGCTGGCAAGGATTGAATAAACACCTTCCCATAACCCTTGGATGACAACCTAGGGTCACACAAAACCAGTACCCCCTTGTCTTTAACGTCACGAATCAATCGCCCTGCACCTTGCTTTAGCGTTAGTGCCGCATAGGGCAGTTGAAATTCAGAAAAAGCAGACTTGCCAGTTGATGACATATGATCGATTCGCGCTTTAATGATAGGGTCTGCTGGTGAAGCAAATGGAAGTTTATCTATAATCACACAAGACAATGCGTCACCGCGCACATCAACACCTTCCCAAAAACTTGCCGTTCCTAGTAATACAGTATTATCGCTTTGGCGAAATAATTCGAGCATTTGCTGTTTTGGCAAATCACCCTGAATAAGCAAATTAAAGTCTGTCAATTCCTGTAATAATTCTGCTGCCTCGCGCAATGCTCGATGGCTAGTAAACAAAATAAAGGCCCTACCCTTGCTTGCATTTAACACCGGCAACACCTTGTTAATCATTACTTTTGTGTAATCATAATCTCTCGGTTCTGGCAACCCTTTTGGCACGTACATCAACGACTGATGAACATAATCAAAAGGGCTTTCCAATATCGTCATATCGGCGTCATCAAGGCCCAAGCGCTTACTAAAAAAATCGAAATTGCCATTGACTGACAACGTAGCTGAGGTAAATACCCAGGTTGCCTCACTAGCAAAAGCAAAGCTTGCGAATGCTTTTGAAATATCTAGCGGTGTTCTGTAAAACACGAACGTTTGCCTAAACGTTTCAAACCATTGGATCCATTCGCCATGGTCCTGTTTGGTAAACAGCTTTATGCGCAACAGTAAGTCTTCACAACGTTTCCAGCAAGACTCCAAGCCCTTAGAACGAATTGCCACGTCTTTCAACATCGAAAATAGTTGTTCGATACGTTCCAACAAACAACCCAATGCATGTTCAAAATCACGAGCCGCGGTTAACTCATCCCATGACCCTTTTAAAGATTGCTCTGGCATCAATTTGCGCATTTCTTTCAAATCTTCACTAATAACCTGGGTAAGGTCGATCAAAGCGGGCGTATCCGACGCAATTTTTAATTGTTCCGCGCTAATATCACCCAATAGCGACAATATTTGGCGCGCGCTGAAACTTACACCCAAAAATTGCGATGCTGTATCAATCAATTGGTGTGCCTCATCGACAATGACCACCTCTGCCTCTGGCAATAATTGGCCAAAACCATCGTCTTTTAATGACCAGTCTGCACAAAGCAAATGGTGATTTACAATTAACACGTCAACCTCTTGTGCATCACGACGAGCTTTAAGTGGGTAACATTCAGCCGCTAATGGGCAATCTTGCCCTAAACAGTTATCCGCCGTTGAGGTGACATAACCCCAAACCTGCGAGTCCTCGGCAACGGATGTAACTTCTACAATATCACCAATATGTGTTCGCTTAGACCACCGTTTAATACTCGTCAACTCCGACTCTAATTGCCGGTCAAATCCTACTTGCTGGTCTAGCGCTTGTTCCATCCTATACAAACACAAATAATTTGATCTACCTTTTAATACAGCAGCTTGAACAGGCACCTTGAGTGCATCCCGAATTAAGGGGAAGTCTTTTTCGAAAATCTGGTCTTGTAGGTTTCTCGTTCCTGTCGAGATAATAATTTTCTTTCCCGACAAGATCGCAGGTACTAAATAGGCAAATGTTTTACCCGTACCCGTTCCCGCTTCAGCTAATAAATGCGACCGTTGAACAATTGCTTTTTCTACAGCTTGTGCCATAGACAATTGACCATTCCTTGGCTGAAAGCCGTTAATATGTTCAACTAGGCTACCCGTTGAACCAAAAATTGTATCAAGTTCGTGCAACAAAACGTTTAGATTATATAAGCTAAGATAAAGTTAAATTAGGACTGCTGATTTTGCCATGCTGAGGTGTCTAGGCCATCTTCTTTTGTCCAAACCAAGGTGGCAATATTACGAAATTTTGCAACTGACATGGCCCCTCTTTTCATACGACTTTTATTGTCATCGAGGTGACTGATAACATCTTCACGTGTCGCTTCAAAAATTTCTACTGCTTGGTATTCCGCATCCATAAGTACTAGCACAACCGAGTCCCATTGCTTTTCTAATTTTAGCTGACCCAAACGTTGTCCACGAAAATTATCATTAAAAATTACTCTGGCTTTTATTTGTACTTTTTTAGGTCCAACGTCCGTAACGCGCTGCGCATCATAGCCATCGGAACGATCATCACATAATTGTAAATTCAAGTACTTGGCCGCATCATGTTCTGCAATTTCATTGCTAACACCGGGCAATGCCTTACCCATCATTTTCTTATAGTCTGCCGCTAATTTTCGCGCTTGCTCAATCAGCTTTTCAACAGAATATATGTTTGTCTGGCTCATCGCTAGCGAAACTCGTCTGCCTTAGTTCGTGCTAGTCGTGCCGCATCACTATTACCCAACTCATCTCTACAACGGGCAATTAACAACCAATTTTTCTTCAATAAGCTACTATCGTTGGAGGAATATAAAATTGATTTCTTGGCCAAACTCTCAGCTGACTGATACCTATATTGCTGGAAACGGATCTCTGCTAATTGATGCCAAACAACCGCATCACGTGGCGCAATTCTTACCGCACGTTCAAGTTTAGAAGCAGCTATACCGAACTGGCCCAGCTGTTGTTTTTGCTGTGCATCATCAAGCAACGCAATAACGGCAGGGTTTCTACCACTAACGACATTAGGTGTTTGCTGGGGTTGCTGTACTTGTTGTTCCTCTATAGCACCGTAGCTGGGCGATTCAATAGGATAGGTCGTTACCTCAGTACGCGCTTGCCCAGGGTGGCCAATGGGTGCTGGCACTTGGTTATACATTGACATATCAGCACAGGCTGATAAGCCCAACAGTACAAGCACTATATGCAAATATTTAAATACCGTCACCACTACTCTCTTCTATTCATTATTAAACAACTCATCAAACCACTGCCCAGCACGTTCAACGTTTCTATCTAATGCACTGACACACGGCGATGCCGCAATAGGCTCAGAGCCTATAATAAACGGGTATTGTACAGCATCTGCGCAGGACTCATTTGCTCGCAAACCCAAGCTGTCTACCCAGGTAAAGGTAATATCATTTGGCGGGGTCAAATTTACGCCCTGTTTAGTTATCGCTTTCATAACCGAGGCCCATACTTGTAATGCGCCTTGTGAGCCCGTTAGCTGAG
>NVSW01000012.1 GCA_002401365.1 Piscirickettsiaceae bacterium
CTGATATCTGGTTCATCATCAATAACAAGGATGTGTAGTTTATTCATTTAGCTGTTTTCTCTCATTTAAGTTGGCGGTGGTTTCGGCAATAGGTGTTGCTAATTGAATAACAAAAACAGCACCTGGCTCCTCTGTTTGTCGAAGGTGGATATGGCCTCCATGTTCTTCAATAATTTTTTTAACAATGGCCAACCCTAGGCCAGTTCCCTTATCTTTCGAGGTAACATATGGCTCAAAGATATGTTCAATTTGAGAATTATCCACCCCTGGGCCATTATCAGCAATAATAATTTCCACAAAACCGAGTTCGGACTGATGCCGAACGGTAATCTCTATGTGGGGCTCTTGTTCATTCGCCACCGCTTCCTGAGCATTTTTAATTAAGTTAATGATGACTTGCCTAAGCCGAACAGCATCGATTAACAGTTTGGGGAGGTCGCCATCGATATGAACGTCAAGGTAGTTGATTTGGCCTTGGTAAAGGCTAAGAACATCTTCGATTAAGGTGCCTATGTTGAGCAATTCCGACTTGCTTTGGGGCGGGCGAGCAAAATTTGAAAAGTCATTTACCATTTGTTTTAAAGCGCTTACCTGGTTGACGATGGTGTCGGTCGCTTTTTTTAATATGGCTTCTTCTTTGGCTTCGAGCTGATTGTGTAATTTGCGTTGCAAACGCTCGGCGGACAATTGAATGGGGGTAAGGGGGTTTTTAATTTCATGCGCTAAGCGCCGCGCAACCTCTCCCCAAGCTGCATTACGTTGAGATTGTATTATCGGTGTTACATCGTCAAAAATAACGACGTAGCCGCTATGTTTATCGTCAGCGGTTAATAAGGGAGCGCCACGCAATAATAAGGTTTTCTTTTTGTGGTTGATGGTATATAGATATTCAAATTGCCATGTTTTGCTCGTGCAGGCCATGCGTTCATCAAGCAGTTGAATTAACTCAGTTAATGGATTAAGTTTCTTTGCAATATCGAATAGGGAGTGCTCTACCATCTCAGATATTGGCAGTTCTAGAATATTGTCTGCGCCTTGGTTGGTGGTCTTTAAATTAAATAACAGGTCAAAGCTCAGTACACCGTTTGAGAGATGGGCAAGTATTGTTTTTAAATAGCGGTGCTGGTTTTCTGCGTCCATTTGCGCTATTTGCGCTTGCTTCCGAGAGCTTGATATGCGTAACGTCATATCATTGAAAGAAGTTACTAAAAATCCAAGTTCGTCTTTGCGAGTGACTTTCAATTTTTTCTCATAATCACCCTTGGCGATAGCTTGAGTGCCTTTTACCAATTGCCTAATGGGTGCTACCAGTTGTCGTGCAAACAGAAAGGCAGCCCAGCTAGCGGCTAGCAGGCTAAATAACAAAACTAATGAGAGCGTTAAAGAGAAGCTGAATTTTAATGATTGCCGTAAATAGCTGAATTCTTTATAGGCGGCATAGGCGGCTTCAACAGAGGTTGCTAATTCGCTAATATTTCCTGGAAGGGTATAAATAGCTTGTAAAAAACGTTGCGGGTTTGAGTTTTTTATTTCAACTAGAGCGCGGATTATCAAGCCACCATCTTCATTAGGTTCAAGGCCAATGTATTCACCATTTATTCTAGCTTGCAACAGTGTGGCATCGTCTGGTGAATTTGGAATGAGTACGCTAGGGTTGATATTTGTGGTGGCGATAATGCGACCCAGTTTGGAAAAAGCGGTCAGTTCATAGGCATTGGTTTGTTCGCGCAAGCCGGTTAACGTCAGGGATAAAAAGACGTCCGGTTCGGCCTCCAGTTGGTTGGCCAGTTTGCGAGCCTGTTTAAGTGTATTCCTTGTCCTTTCATCAAGTGATCGTTTGCTTAATTCGAGCGAATTTTTCATCGCATCATCAATTTGTACATTGAACCAACTGTCTACGCTTTGGTGTAGTAACTGATTCGAAAAATAAAAAACAATGCCGGTTGGGATAACAGAAATTGCTAGAAACAACGTTACAATTCGAGCGGTAATTCGTGAGCCAATGGCGTGCTTTCTATACTGATGCCATAGCCACTTAATATTAGATACCAGTAAGGCGAATAGAAATAACGCACCAGCGATGTTAAGTAGCACCAGCGCAGTGAACGTTTCATTAAACTGTGAAGAGGCTTGTGTTGCATGGCTCATTAGGTACAGGCTAACGAGCAGAACAATAAAAATGGCTGCAGGAATTAGGTATGAGCGGAATTTTATTGACTTAACGGCCATTGAAGTGGGTTGCTTGAGAGGTGCCAATTAGGCGTTATATATGCTAGTGGGCGCATGGGTAGGGGTAATGCTTCTATGTTGAGTGCAACGCTAAGCTTGGCCGAATGCTTCGAGGCTTGTAATGCTGCGATATTGTGTAAAGGGAGGTCATTTAATGTGCCAAGTGCATGGAGCGCTGGATACAAACCAGAAAAAACTTGTTTGTGGTTGCTGGTCACATCTGTCACTTGGTAGGTTTGTGATAGCGTGTGATACTTTAAACGGTAAGGAAAAACGAGGCTTGCTCGGCGTTTGTTCCAGAGCCAATTTCTATGTTGATAAATAATTAGCGATACATTAAAAGTTAGCGTAATGCCATTGTTAAGGGCTTCAATAATATCGTCATTTAAATAGTAGTCAATTCTGGCGTGTAATAGAGATGAGGAACCATTTGCTACAATTTCAGCGTGTTTTATCGTAATGCCAGTATTTTCATCAGCCATCGTAAGGCTTGTGGAAGCGAGGATGAGAACTAAAGCCAGCGTTATGAATGCGTTTTTCATGCTAGATTTTTATTAGTCGTGCGTAATAAAAGCCATCCATATTGTCTTCCCCAGGTAATATTTGACGACCAAAGTCACAAGGGTGACCCCAGTCTGCCTGTATTGGTAATTCTTTGGCGTCATGTTGTTGTTTCAAAAAGAGTTCTATTTGCTTGCTGTTTTCACTAGCCAATATAGAGCAGGTGGCGTACAAAAGCACTCCGTTTTTGTCTAATAAGGGCCATATTGATTTGAGTAGTTGTTGCTGTAACTCAACTAGCTTAGCTATGTCGCTAGGGCGGCGTAATATTTTTATATCGGGGTGTCGCCGAATAACCCCCGTTGCCGAACAAGGCGCGTCGATCAGTATTCGCTGGAATGGTTTATTATCAAACCAAGTGCTTGTCTCTAAGCCATCTGCCGTTAATACGTTCGCCTGAAGCTTTAGACGCTTGAGATTGTCTGCTACTCTTAGGTTTCGTTGTTCATCTATATCGATGGCGACAAGTGATACATTGTTTGGTGCAGACTCTAATATGTGTGCTGTTTTACCGCCCGGCGCTGCGCAAACATCAAGAATATGTTGCCCTTCCTTAATGTCAAGAAGTTGGGCCGCTAATTGTGCGGCACTATCTTGCACAGATGAGGCGCCTTGCCAAAAACTGGGTAAGCGATCTACGCTAACAGCATGCTCAAGTGTGAGGCCAATTTGATTATAGGGGTGTGGAGTGGCATCAATCTCGTGTTTATTGAGCTCCATAAGGTAATCGGTGCGATTGGTGGCCCTTGTGTTGACCCGTATCGACATGGGTGGGCGTTGATTGTTAGCTGCCAAAATATCAACGAGGCTTTCTTGCCAATCTTGTTGAAACTGCTCTACTAACCAATGAGGGTGTGCATATTGTTGCTCAATGGAGGCGTCGACGGTGGTTTCTATCTGCTGTTGTTCACGTAAAAAGCGCCTTAAAACGGCATTTAATAGACCTTTTGCCCATGTTTTTTTGCTTTTAATGCACGCTTTGACCGTTTCGGAAACAGCGGCGTGATCCGGCGTGTTTAGGTAAATGATTTGGTATAAGCCTGTTAAAGCAAGAACATGGATATCAATATCTTTTGGTTTAAAAGGTTTTTTCAACAGTATTGCTAATACTGCTTCTAGCCGATAAAGCCATCGTAATGTGCCGTAACAAAGCTCTTTGCAAAAGGCTTGGTCACGAATCTCTAAATGCTCGCAAAGGTGTAATGCGTCCGTTAGTGATTTGTTGTCTTGTACGACAGCACAAATTATTTTAACGGCGGTGTATCGTGCCGACGCGGAATTATTGGTTAGTGACACTTGCATTATCCGAGGCATAATTTATCGAGGTTTTGGGAAGCAAGAAAGTCTGCTGTGGGCATTTTTCGTTTATTGGCGGCTTGTAGTTCGGTAATTTCTAGCTGTCCTTCTGCGCAAGCTACGTACAACTTACCATCAGCTACACTAATTGACCCAGGTTTTTCAGTCGCGTTTATTGTTACCAAGTTTGCTTGCCAAATTCGCAATGGCTTCCCCTTCAAAGTGGTGTGGCAAACAGGCCATGGGTTGAAAGCACGAACAGCTCTGTGTAACTCTTCGGCAGGCCTATTCCAGTCTAGTAATGCTTCTTGTTTAGACAGTTTTTCAGCGTAACTGGCTTCAGTTGGAACTTGTTGGATGGGTGTTAGTGTCTTATTTTCTATATTTGGGAGCAGGTCTATTAAAACGTCCGCTCCCAATGTTGATAATTTGCTATGTAATGATGCAGACGTATCGTTGTGGTCGATAGGGCAGATGCTTTTAACCAATATGTCCCCAGTATCGAGCCCTTTGTCCATTTGCATTAAAGTGATGCCGGTTTTTTCGTCACCATTTAATATAGCTCGTTGAATGGGAGCTGCCCCGCGCCATGTTGGTAATAAAGAAGCGTGTATATTGATGCAGCCGTAGGTAGGCGTTTTTAGTACCTTCTCGGGTAATATAATGCCATAGGCAACAACAATTATGAGGTCGGGCTGATAGGCATTTAAGGCTTTTAGTTCATCGGGGTGTTTGAAATTAATGGGTTGTTCGATGGCTAAATTGTTATCCAGTGCACCTTGTTTAATGGGGCTAACTTTAATTTTCCTGCCGCGACCAGCGGGCCTATCTGGTTGAGTGTAAACCGCGCAAATATTATGTTCGCTAGCGATAAGGGCTTGTAATGCCGGTAGCGAAAACTCAGGAGTGCCTGCAAATATGATGTTCATGGGCGGATGTGGCTGGTGAATGGTTAAGAACTGACGACGCGTTCAGCGATTTCTTTATCTATTTTTAGCAGCTTTTTGCGTATTCTATTGCGTTTAAGTGGGGAAAGGTAATCAACAAATAGTTTGCCATTTAGGTGATCAACTTCGTGTTGAATACAAACCGCTAATAGTCCATCTGTGCTGAGCTCAAAGGGTTGGCCTTGGCGGTCTAAGGCCATAACAGTTATTACCTCAGCCCTTTCCACATCTTCAAAAAAACCAGGCACAGACAAACAACCTTCTTGAGAAATTTCGACACCTTCTTTGTGGGTGATGACTGGGTTAATGAGACATAGAGGTTGATCATTGTCCTCAGATACGTCGATAACAATTAACCGTTGGTGAAAGTTGACCTGTGTTGCTGCCAACCCAACTCCAGGCGCGGCGTACATGGTTTCAAACATGTCGTTGACGAACCGTCTAAAACCGTCGTCTATGGTATCAAGGGCAACGTCTGACGCCTTTGTACGAAGACGTTTGTCTGGAAAGTGGAGGATGTCTAATTTGGCCATTTTAGTGTCTGAAATGTGCGTTTCTACTCAATTACTCGATAAGAATTATAACGATTTTGCTTTAAACTTTGTATAGTCTACATTTTAGGCTAGACTTAGACTATCTTTAAGTTGCCAATAAAAGGAATATCATGGCTATAAAAAAATTAATGGGTTTGGTACTTGGTTTGATGCTAGCAGGTAATGTAGTGGCTACCGATATTGAATTGAACCCCTCTCATCCAGACCGATATGTTGTTGTGAAAGGCGATACATTATGGGACATTTCAGCCCGTTTTTTAAGAACACCTTGGCGTTGGCCAGATATTTGGCAAGCGAATGAACAAATTGAGAATCCTCATTTAATTTATCCGGGCGATATCATAGAGCTATCGTTTGTCGATGGTCAGCCTAGGCTAACATTGAATAGAGGAAACGGTAAGTTGTCTCCGTCGATTAGACGGTCGGACGCAGCAGGTGCTATTCCAGTTATCCCCATTGGCGCGATTGCGGCATTTTTGACCAATCCTCGAGTGATGACGCAGGAAGAATATGACGCGGCACCTTATATTGTAGCTTTTAGTGATGAACATATATTAGGCTCGGCAGGAAATAAGGCGTATGTCCGTTCCATCGAGCAAGATAGTACCACAGGCTATGCTGTTGTCAGGCAAGGTGAAGAGTACATAGATGCTGAAACGGGAGAGTCTTTAGGCTTTGAATCAGTGTTTATTGCGGAATCTGCCGTTGAAACGACGGGTGACCCTGCGACCATTATGTTGTCGAAATCAACTAGAGAAGCCACTAAGGGTGATCGTTTATTACCCATTATTGAAGGAAAAATCATTCAAAACTTTCATCCACACCCAGTGGCTGGTGACTTACAAGGACACATCATTGGTGTGGTAGACGGGGTGAACCAAATAGGCCAATATAATGTTGTGGTTATCGATAAAGGTATTAAAGATGGTGTTGAAGTAGGGCACGTCTTTATCATTGATCATGCAGGTGAGAAGATAAGGGACGTGATAGCTGGAGCGGGCGAAGAAGTACAGTTGCCAAATGAAGAAGCAGGAACGTTGATGATCTTCCGTGCTTTTGAACGCGTCAGTTACGGTTTAGTGATGGAAGCCAAACGTGTTATGCATCGTTTGGATGTTGTTCGCGCACCTTAAGTCTTGACGAAACAAGCTGCGCCCGATGAAGCTACTTCGTCGGGCGTTTCTTTTGAGGAACTAAAATATTGGCTGGCCTTATGGCGCGTTAAAGGCGTTGGTGCAAAAAAGTTTTTGCACTTGTTGAACCACTTTGAGACCCCCGCAAACAGTTTTTGCCGCTGCCTCATCAGATCTTAGGAAGGCAGGCTTGAAAGACGCGGCAGTCTCACACATTAAAAACTTTAATTGGGATGAAATCGAACAAGACCTGAGCTGGCTGTCTAATCCAGGCTGTGAATTGATGTGTTGGCATGATGCTGATTACCCCGTGTTACTAAAAGAGATTTCTGACCCCCCGCCGTTGTTATTTATCCGCGGCGACAGGTCGCTTTTATGTTCCTTACAAATTGCTATCGTTGGTAGCAGGAATCCAACGCCAACGGCGCAGCAAACAGCGCGGGCCTTTGCAAAAAGCTTAGCGACATTTGGCTTAACCGTTACCAGTGGCCTAGCGTTAGGTGTCGATCAAGGTGCGCACCAAGGCGCTTTAGATGCGAATGGAACAACGATAGCCGTTGCCGCGACAGGTTTGGATCGGGTCTACCCCGCCAAACATAAGCCATTAGCAGAAAGAATTATTCAAACAGGCGCTATCGTGTCAGAATTCCCGATTGGTACACGGCCGAAACCGGGTTATTTCCCACGTCGTAACCGTATAATTAGCGGTATGAGTTTGGGTGTTTTAGTCGTGGAGGCTGCTATTAAAAGTGGCTCTCTTGTTACCGCACGTCACGCGATGGAACAGGGGCGAGATGTATTTGCGATACCAGGGTCTATTCATAATCCACTGGCAAAAGGATGCCATCATTTGATTCGTCAAGGAGCAAAGCTGGTTGAAACGGCTGAGGATATTTTGGAAGAATTGGGGCAAATTGCACAATTGGCGAGTAATGGTAGTGAAGCATCCTCTAGCGTCGAAAAAAATAATGAGCCAAAATTAGAGGCGGAATACCTTGTTTTACTTGAAAAAATTGCTTTTGAACCCACATCAGTGGATGTACTTGTTCAGGAATGTGAATTTACAGCAGAAGAAATTTCGTCTATGTTACTAGTATTAGAACTACAAGGTTATGTATCATCTGCACCTGGCGGCTTATTCTATCGGTGTTCAGCCGGATGAAGTTTGATTACAAACCATGTTGTTAAGACTTAACACTTAGGAAAAACATGAAAGAGACAATTTTTGAAGTACTCGTTTACTTGTTCGAGCACTATATAGATGTGAATGAGGGTGATGCTGTTGCAACGGATACGCTGAAAGCAGAATTATTAGAGGCAGGGTTTACTGCGAGTTATGTCGATAGGGCTTTTGATTGGATGGAGCATCTAACGAATCAGCCTTCTTCGCCTGCTAATAGTTATATGGAGCAAAAATCCATCCGTATTTATTCGCCCGAAGAGCGACAACGGTTCGATGTGGATGGACAAGGTTTTTTATTGTTTCTTGAGCAAACAGGGATCATTGATGCCGATCGTCGAGAAATTATCATTGACCGAGCCATGGCGCTGGGTGATTCTGTTCTCACCGAGGATCATGTTAAATGGGTTGCATTAATGGTGTTGTTTAGTCAGTCCGGTATGGAAGGACATTACTCACAAATGGAAGAGCTGGTATACGGCGATATTCCATTCGATCTTCACTAGGTATATATATGTCAGCTCTCGTAATTGTTGAGTCGCCAGCTAAGGCGAAAACCATTGAAAAGTATCTTGGTAAAGGATTCACTGTATTGGCGTCGTATGGTCACGTAAGAGATTTAGTGCCAAAAGAAGGTGCTGTTGATCCAGAAAATGACTTTGCAATGAAGTATTCGTTGGTCGAGCGAAACCAACGCCATGTTCAGGCGATTATCAAGGCGATGAAGAAAGCTGACGAACTCTATCTCGCAACCGATCCGGATAGAGAGGGTGAAGCTATTTCTTGGCATGTTACTGAGTTATTAAGAGAGAAAAAACTACTTAAAGACAAACCTGTTCACCGGGTTGTTTTTCATGAAATTACAAAGAGATCCATTCAAGAGGCGATAAAAAATCCTCGTGAATTGTCGATGGACATGGTCGATGCGCAACAAGCAAGGCGGGCGTTGGACTATTTAGTTGGTTTTAACTTATCGCCATTATTGTGGAAAAAAATTCGTCGTGGCTTGTCTGCCGGGCGAGTGCAAAGCCCCGCGTTACGATTGATCGTTGAGCGTGAATTAGAAATTGAAGCGTTCAAAAACCGAGAGTACTGGAGCGTTGAAGCGGCAGTTCAAGCATCCTCGAAAGCATTTAAAGCAAAATTAACGCATTTTGACGGTGATAAACTAACGCAGTTTAGTGTTGAAAATGCTGAGTATGCGAACAAAATAAAAGATGACATTGTGAATGTCGCAGCGGGTAAATTACTGGTTAAAAAGTTACAAAAGAAGCAGCGAAAACGTAACCCTGCCGCACCATTTACCACCTCAACACTTCAGCAAGAAGCGGCAAGAAAGTTAGGTTTTACGACTAAAAAGACCATGCAAATTGCTCAGCAACTTTATGAGGGAGTGACCATTGGATCAGAATCCACAGGTTTAATTACCTATATGAGAACGGACTCTGTCAACCTTGCTGATGAAGCTGTTGAAGAAATGCGCGAGCTTATTGAATCGCGTTATGGCAAAGAGAACGTGCCTAAAACAGTGCCTGTTTACAAAACAAAATCTAAGAATGCGCAAGAGGCGCATGAGGCTATTCGCCCCAGTTCGGCTAAAAATATACCGGAAGAAATTCGTGGTTCGTTATCGAGTGATCAATACAGGCTTTATTTACTGATCTGGAAAAGAGCCGTCGCGAGTCAAATGACCCATGCTTTAATTGACGGCGTGAGCGCAGATTTGACCTGTGGAAAAGGACATGTGTTCCGCGCAACAGGATCAACGGTTAACAAGCCTGGTTTTATGTCGGTGTACCTAGAAGGCAAGGATGACAGTAAAGAGGATGACGATAACAAGGAGAACTTGTTGCCGCCGATGGAAGAAGGTGAACTTATCGAATTATTGGACGTTAAGCCTAATCAGCACTTTACAGAGCCACCACCGCGTTTTGGTGAGGCGAGTTTAGTTAAGGCGCTTGAAGAGCACGGCATTGGGCGGCCTTCAACCTATGCGTCTATTATTTCAACGCTTCAGAACAGAGAGTATGTAGAGTTAGAAACGAAGCGCTTTTACCCAACGGATGTGGGTCGAATTGTTAATAAATTCTTAACGCAGCACTTCACTAATTATGTGGATTACGATTTTACTGCGAAACTAGAAGATGGCTTAGATGCTGTTTCTAGGGGAGAAAAGAAATGGTTGCCGTTGATGAAGACGTTTTGGGAACCGTTTAAGGCACTGATCGATGATAAAGAAGTTAGCGTGCAGCGCAGTGATGTTACCCAAGAGGCAATGGATGAAAAGTGCCCCGAGTGCGGCAAACAGTTGTCTATTCGCCTAGGTAGAAATGGCCGTTTTATTGGCTGTACGGATTACCCTGAATGCGGCTATACGCGTAATCTTAATGATGCTGCTGCTTCAGCAGAGCCAGAAGTTGTTGAAGGAAGAAGCTGCCCTAAATGCGAGTCGAATCTTATTATTCGTGCGGGCCGTTACGGTAAATTTATTGGTTGCAGTTCATACCCTGATTGTAAACACATGGAGCCGTTGGAAAAGCCGAAAGATACCGAAGTGCTCTGCCCTGAATGTAAAAAAGGCACAATACTTGAGCGGAAATCACGCAAAGGAAAAATATTTTATTCCTGCTCAAACTACCCAAAATGTAAATATGCACTGTGGAATGAGCCAATTAATGAGCCATGCCCAAATTGTAATTGGCCTATTTTAACCGTAAAAACAACCAAACGCCGAGGGGCGGAGAAAGTGTGCCCTCAACAAGACTGTTCATATGTTACACCTTGTGAAGAAATGGCTAAACCTAACTAAAATTAAAAAAATAATAATGCAAAACGAAAAACTATTTGTTGCTGTTCTAATGGGTTCTGATTCTGATTTCCCAGTAATGGAGTCAACACTAGAAGTGCTGAAGAAGCTTAGCATCCCCTACGAAGTAAGAATAACGTCAGCGCATAGAACGCCTGCTGAAACACACGCTTACGTGACAGATGCCGATAAGCGAGGTTGTGTGGTATTTATTGCTGCAGCTGGTTTAGCGGCGCATTTAGCGGGTGCAGTTGCCGCTAATACGATTAAGCCGGTCATTGGGGTGCCGTTGGATGCGGGTTCATTACAAGGTAATGATGCACTATTATCGACGGTACAAATGCCGGGTGGAATCCCCGTTGCAAGTGTCGCTATTGGAAAGCCAGGCGCTAAAAATGCCGCCTATCTAGCTGCCCAGATTATCGGCTTGTTTGATGAAGAGGTTGCGCAACGCGTGTTAGCTGAAAGGAAAGCGGCTGGTGAGGCGGTGATGAAAAAGAATCAGCAATTACAAGAAAAGCTTCAGCAAGCATAACTGCAAACGATTCACTGATGCCATCTGCTTGGCAAAAAAGACGGTTTGTTGAGTGCCTCCGCAGCGGAGGCATTGTTGCCTACCCAACAGAGGCGGTGTTTGGTCTAGGTTGTGACCCAATGAATAAGGAAGCGGTGCAAGCGTTGCTTCGGCTTAAAAATAGAAATGTCGATAAAGGTCTTATATTACTTGCTTCAGATTGTTCTCAATTAGAGCCTTATGTAGCAGAGCTGGCGGAAGATATCATCGCTAAAATATATGATCTAAGTCAGGAACCAACGACTTGGTTACTGCCGGCGAAAAGATCTGTGCCAAAATGGTTAACAGGTAAACATAAAACCATTGCGGTTAGGGTGACTCGACATGGTTTAGCTAATGAGCTTTGCAGTTTAAGTGGTATGGCTATTGTGTCTACTAGCGCTAATATGTCGGGCTGTATGCCTTGTAAAACAGCTGCACAAGCGCGTTTAAAGTTTTTTTGTAAAGGTGTTTTTACTATAAATGGGGCAGTTGGGTCTAGTCGTGTACCCAGTCGAATAATAGATCTCTTAGCAAATAAGCAAATACGTTAAACTTCAGGTTTATTAATGATGGAACCAAGCATACAGCAAGTAAAAGACTACCTATTGCAATTACAGGATGGTATTTGCGCCTCTCTAGAGGAGCTTGAAGAGACGGGTTCTTTTAAGGAAGACTTGTGGCACCGGGGTGGTGATACGGGTGGTGGTCGTACCCGTGTATTGGAGAATGGTAAGGTTTTTGAACAAGCAGGGGTGAACTTCTCGCATGTGCGGGGTGGGTCGCTACCAGCATCGGCTACTCAGCACAGGCCAGAGTTAGTTGGGCGAAATTTTGAGGCCTTGGGTGTTTCATTGGTGATTCATCCTCGTAATCCATATGTGCCGACATCGCATGCGAACGTACGTTTTTTTATTGCAGAACAAGAAGGTGAGGAGCCAATTTGGTGGTTTGGTGGTGGTTTTGATTTAACGCCTTATTATGGTTTTGAAGAAGACGCTGTGCATTGGCATCAACAAGCACAAAAGGCCTGCGAACCCTTTGGTGAACATGTGTATACAGACTATAAAAAATGGTGTGACGACTATTTCTTCTTAAAACATCGTAATGAACCCCGAGGCATAGGTGGGCTATTTTTTGATGATTTAAATGAGGGTGGTTTTGAACGTTGTTTTGAATTAATGCAAAGCGTGGGGAACCACTATATGCCTGCTTTCGCACCTATTGTTGAGCGTCGTAAAAATTTACCGTACCAAGAAAAAGAAAAAGAATTTCAGTTATATCGACGTGGCAGGTATGTTGAATTTAATTTGGTGTATGACCGCGGCACACTATTTGGCTTACAAACAGGCGGTCGTACAGAGTCTATTCTGATGTCCTTACCCCCAGCGGTGAGTTGGCGCTACAATTGGCAACCTGAGGCTGGCTCTGCCGAAAGTCGATTATACGAGGTGTTTCTAAAGCCTAAAGACTGGTTGAATGCATAGTGGTTAGGAGTTATCGGTAATGGTTTCACTAGCTAATTTTTTTGTTGCCTCTTCTGTCTTGTTGTTCTTGTCTGCTAGTTCTTTAATAACATTGTCTAGTCCACCGCTTCGTTTAATACTTTTTGAAAAGCTGCTTTTGTAGTTTGTTACCATGCTGATGCCTTCAATAATGACGTCATAAGCCTTCCAATTACCTGTTTTACTTTTAGCCATGCGGTAGTTGACGGCAATAGGAGGACGAGATGGCATTACAATTTGAGTCTTGACGATAACACGTTTATCTGTAGTCTCGAGAGACATGGGTAAAAAATGTATGGTCCATTCGTCAAACTCTTTAAATGCCGTTGCATAAGTATTGACCAATAAGTTTTTAAATTCTTTTTGAAATTGTGTTTTTTGTTCATCTGACGCTTTGCGCCAATGTTTGCCTAAAATAAGTCGTGAGATTTTGTTTAAATCAACTCTAGGCTCGATGATGTCATTCACTAGCCCAAACACGAAATTTCGGTCGCTTAAACGGTCTTTGTCCTTTTGAATGATTTCGTACAATAAATCTGATGTTTCCTGTAACACTCTTTGAGGCTCATTCAGCTCAGCAGCAATGACTGGAGGTGCTGCGAAGAGAGTTAAGATGCTAATTGTAGCGATTAAAAATCCTTTTAATTTATTCATATTATTAGTTCCAGTTATGTATTCTTAATTGGCTATTCCAGTAGACCGTTATAGTTGTTATTCGATTGCAGCATTGATCGCTTCAATTACCGTATTTTCAATTTCTTGAAGTAATGGCAGCGCAGGGCTACCTTGCCCAACGTAGCTTGGTTTAACGAACAATATATGCGCTTTACCTGAACGTTCGATGACCGTGAGGCGTAGCGGGCATAAAGCAAGCATAGAAGGGTCGGCATTACCGACTCTATTGGCATACCAGCCATTACAAAAAACCATGCTTCTTATGCCGCCTAATTTGTTTTTATTGTAATCCTCGCCCCATTTTTCCTTAAAACGGGAAATATTTTTGCCGATATTGGCTTCAAAAATAACGTAAAAGTTACGTTGTTCTAGTTCTTGGTAAACCGAGTCAAAGGTTTCGTCGATAGGGGCATCACTCACTTTTTCATAAACCCCTTTGCTTGAAGCGATACTGCTAAGGCTAATAAAAAATAATAAAAATATGGTTAAAAAATGGTTAATACGCATAATGAAATTTACTTTAAGGGAAGTATAGTTGTGGATGTCAATTTATCTAGGCCTTTTTGTGCCTAGGTGGTTAAAATGTACCAAATACAAATTATACTCCGAAATGGTGCAAAAAATGAAAGTCAGTAAATCGAATGCAATCCTTGCAACTCGTCAGCGTAGAATGCGCTCTGATGATTTTAGTCGTCGTTTAATGCGAGAAAATAAATTAACCGTTGACGACTTAATTTACCCTGTTTTTATTATTGATGGGGTTAATAGGCGTGAAATAATTGATTCTATGCCTGGTGTAGAGCGAATGACGGTCGATTTACTAATAAAAGAAGCGGCAGAGCTTCATGAGTTGGGTATTCCAGCCATCGCGATTTTTCCAGTAACATTAGCGGAAGCAAAAACAGACTTGGCTGATGAGGCATGGAACCCCAATGGCTTGGTACAAAGTGCGGTGCGTGCATTGAAACTGGCGGTGCCAGATTTAGGGGTGATTACAGATGTTGCTTTAGATCCGTTTACTAGTCATGGGCAGGATGGTTTGCTGGATGAGTCTGGATATGTGTTGAATGATGAGACGGTTGAAATATTAATCAAACAGGCTCTATCGCATGCTGCTGCTGGTGCAGATATAGTGGCGCCTTCGGATATGATGGACGGGCGTGTAGGAGCGATACGGGAAGCGCTAGAAGTGGCAGGTTATACCAATACTAAAATTCTTGCCTACGCGGCTAAGTACGCATCGAGTTTTTACGGGCCATTTAGACAGGCGGTTGGCTCGGCAGCTCAATTAGGCTCCGCCGATAAATATAGTTATCAAATGGATTGTGCTAATAGTGATGAAGCACTTGTGGAGGTGGCTTTGGACATAGCAGAAGGCGCTGACATGGTTATGGTTAAGCCTGGCATGCCGTATTTGGATATTATTAGACGAGTGAGTGATGAGTTTGAAACCCCCGTTTTTGCTTATCAAGTGAGTGGTGAATACGCTATGTTAAAAGCAGCGGCACAAAATGGCTGGTTAGATGAACAGGCCTGTGTTCTAGAGTCACTGCTTGCATTTAAGCGAGCAGGAGCAAGCGCTATATTAAGCTATTTCGCAAAGGATGTAGCTCGTTGGTTAAAACAAACTTAAAAGAAGGTTAATGTACATTGGCAAATAAAATAGACCGTTATGCGGTGTTTGGCGACCCCATTAGTCATAGCTTATCACCCTCTATACATCATGAATTCGCAAAGCAAACGAAGCAGCAAATAAATTATCGGGCAATGGAAGTAAAGCCTGCTGATTTCAATCAGGTGTTGAGTGACTTTTTTACCTCGGGCGGTAAAGGGGTTAATTGTACGGTGCCACTAAAAGAAATGGCTTTTGAACAAGTTGATGTGTTGAGTGACCGCGCAGCATTTAGTGGGGCTGTTAATACGGTTAAGCTGATGGAAGATGGTCGGCTATACGGCGATAATACGGATGGCATTGGCTTGTTAAAAGATTTAACCGGTAATTTAGCCGTGACACTCGAAGGAAAGCGTATTTTGGTATTGGGGGCAGGTGGGGCCACACGCGGTATTTTGGGGCCTCTTCTTGAATCAGGGCTGGCTTCATTATGCTTGGCGAATAGAACCATTGCCAAAGCAGAGGTGCTGCAAACGATCTTTGCACCCTTGGGTGAAATAGAGGTGCTTAGCTACAGTAATTTGGCGGGGAAGCAATTTGACTTGGTGATAAATGCAACGTCTGCGAGTTTAACTGGCGATGTACCGCCTTTGCCTGATGGTTTGTTGGCTGACCAAGCGATTTGTTATGATTTAGCGTATAGCGGCAAGCCAACGGCATTTATGGACTGGGGGAAGAAGCAAGGCGCTGCGGTATCTGTAGATGGTTTAGGCATGCTTGTTGAGCAGGCAGCGCAGGCATTTTATTTGTGGCGCAATATAATGCCGGTTACGTCAGCTGTGTTGCAAAAATTAACGTCTGCGCGCCGATAAGTGTCAGAGGATATTATTGCGCGCCTTTACCCCACAAGATAACTTCTGTTGTCTGTAGCAGAATTAGCATATCTAGAAACAAACTGTAGTTTTTTACATAATATAAATCGTATTCAAGCTTCCTAGCGGCATCATTTTCAGAAGCCCCATAGGGGTAACACAGCTGAGCCCAACCTGTGATCCCGGGTTTTACCCTGTGCCTTTCAGAGTAATAAGGAATAGATTCAGCAAAATTATCAACGAACTCAGGCCGTTCGGGTCGTGGGCCAACAAAACTCATGTCGCCTTTAAGTACATTAAGAATTTGTGGCAGTTCATCTATGCGGGTTTTTCTTATAAAACGCCCTACAGGCGTTATTCTCGCATCATTTTTTTGCGCCCATTGAGCACCGTTTTTTTCAGCATCAACTTTCATGCTGCGGAGCTTGATTACTTTAAATAAGCGCCAGTGTTCTCCAACTCGGGTTTGAGTATAAAAAATGGGGCCTTTAAAGCCATTTTCAGCAAAAATAAAGAAGGCAGCTACCAGCATAAATGGCCAAGTGAAAGATAAAATAAGTAGGCTGCTAAATACATCAAAACTACGTTTGGTGAGATCTTTGATGTTGCCTGCTTTAAAGCCATCAGAGAAAACTAGCCAACTTGGGTATAGACCGTCTATTTTAATGATGCCAGATTCTCGTTCATAAAAGGTCAGCTCATCAATAACGTCGTAACCACTGATTTTGCAATCCAAAAGATCATCAACAGGCAAGCCACCACGGCGATCATCAGGAGCGATAACAATTTCATCAATATCATGTTGGGTAACATACTCAATAAGCGGAATGGTTAGTTTTAATACATAGTCATTTGTAACGACTTGAGTCTCATTGTCCATGTTAATACAGCCAATAATATCAAGGTGCTTGTGTTCGCCATTGGTCTGTAAATCAATAAGTTTCTGAGCCTTTTTACCAACACCATAAATGAGCACTCGCCTTTTTAATTGTTCCTCATCAGCAAAGCGATAAAATAAGGCACGTAGGATGGCAACTCCTGCGAAGGCATATAGAAGAGCAAAGCCGAGTATGCCTCTGCCAACCAATAGGTCAGGTAATGCATAAAACACCAATGCCATGCCAAGGGTACCTAACAAAAATGCACCGCCTAGACGTAAAACAATGGCAGCGGTTTTCCATCCTTGACTGCGTTGATACAGCCCCATCCCCGTCATACAAATTAACATAATAACGGCAAAAATAGCCGATGGTAAAAAGAAGCTCACTTGTACGATATCAGTCGTTTCTTTAAAGCGAAGCAGATTACCAATTTGCAAAGCAGAGGCAAAAATGGCGGTTTCCAGAAGGCTTAAGCTCAAGAAAGCGGTTGAAATATAGTGACGAAAAACCCTAATCATCCTGATTGGTTTCCTGTAATGGAGTTGTTGTGGTTAAGTAAGAATATCAAACTGCAACCTGCGAAAGGCTGACCGTAAAGTTGTTCTATAATGAATTAATGTAAATTTTGTTTTTTAGTATATTTAAGCAGTTCCTGTAGTGTTCTAAACGTGCTGGTGTCAGGCTGCGAAAATGAAAGCCCTAAGCCACCGCCTGCTAAGTGGGCAATTTTAGCATTTAGGCGATGAGTGCGCTCTCCATTGTCTTGATACAGAGAAAACATAATTTGTGCAGATTGGCCTGGCCTCAAGTCGCTATTTTCTAGTTCTATAAACATACCACCCATGCCGAAATCTCTTGTTATACACGTAACCTCGCTGTTTTGCGTTGTTAATGTAATGGGTAGTTTTAACGGCGATCTTAAACAGGACCTAAGCTCCATGATGATTCCTTTTTTGTAGTTTGTTACAAATTTAACATACTAGCTAAATTTGTCATAGGTTATTTGGGTTGGAAGGCTAAATGCCGTGCGCGCCTTAATGAGGAAAATAGTTATTTCAAATGTTTTTCAATGCCTTGATTTTTTAGACCCCAGGCAAGTAATGAAAAGGCTTTGGTATTAGTTTTTCTCAGGCGAACTGTAAGTGTTTTAGATAATTCTTTGTAAAAAGCAAGCCCATAGTCCGGATGGTTCTCAAGAAAAGCTTTTAGTGAATCATTGTTAATTCTCGCTATTTTACAATCTGTGATTGCGACGATGCTTGTTGAGTGGGGTTGCTGGTCAATAAAAGCGAGTTCACCAAAAACATCATGTTTCTTAACATCACTAAATCCGGGGTGAATGGTCGTGTTTTTATCTAGCTGAATGTTCGCGGTGACTCTTGCAGACCCGTCGAAAATTAAATAAATGCAAGCGTTACTACCGCCTTCTACCAAAATGGTTTCGTTTGCCATGAAGGTTTCGATTTGCCAATGTTCAGGCTGTTTGAAGCTTGGGTGTTGTAATATTTTATATAAGGTATTCTCCATTCGAAATAGGGTTATGTAATGGAGTACATAATTTTGTCGGCCCAGCGATATGCCTCTGAATAGACAGATGATGCGTTTATATTATCGACTGATAGAGTGGTTGATTCGTGTTTGATAACAGTGGCTAATACCTGCCCCATTTCACCTTTTTGGTACAGTAAGGCATCAATAATTTTTTTATCAAGGGGCATTGTTTTTAGAATATTTTCAATAGTCGCGTCAGTTAATGCATCTAATGTTGAGAGGATGCCCATTAAAAAATAGGAGGCTGGGTCGGCTAGCTTATGCTTAGCCGCCAGTAGCTCAGCAAATTTTGCTCTAATTAATGCCATGTGCCTTAGCTCAGCTGGTTTTGATGAAAAATTACGCAGGCAAAGTATTGTGGACCAGGATTTCATTCCTTCTATGCCGAGAATGATAATGCACTGTTTAATTGTTCCCGGTTTTTTGGAAAAAGAGAAATACCCAGAGTTTAAATACTTCAGTAAATTATAAGTAAGCTTGGGGTGCTGTTTGATTATTTGTTCAAGAGCGTCGATGGTTATATCAGGCTGGTTTAGTTCTGAAATTAACCTCATTCTTGCAAGTGAGCTGGTGTCGATAGTTTTTCCGCTTACCCTTTCTGGTTTACAAAAGAAATAGCCTTGGAATAAGGTGCAACCAATATCTTTGTATTCGTGAAACTGTTGATACGTTTCTACTTTTTCTGCCAAAAATGTAATATTTTTGTCACGAAGCTTGTCAATCAATGCCTTGTTCTCTTCAAGGGTTGTAACAGTTAAATCCAGCTTTATGATTGTCGCTAAATCGATCAAGGTATCCCATTCGCTGTTATAAACAAAGTCATCTAAAGCAATGGTATAGCCTTTTTTAACAAGCTCTTTTATACGGTTGTTTAGCTCTTGGTTAGGCTTAATATCTTCAAGAAGCTCTAAAATAATTTTATCAGCGGGT
>NVSW01000013.1 GCA_002401365.1 Piscirickettsiaceae bacterium
ATAAAAATCACGGTTCTCTCAGCAGATGCGCATGATATAGAAGTACTAACCCGCGAGAAAGGTCTTTTTAGCTTTTATAAAGATGGTCACAATGAATGTTGCGGCATCAGAAAAGTTGCCCCACTAAAAAAACATTTACGCACATTAAATGGCTGGATTACTGGCCAACGAAGGGATCAAAGCAAAGCAACCCGCGATGACTTGTCAGTTGTCGAGATAGATTCTAACTTTAAAGGAAAAAGCAACACGCTGCTAAAAGTAAACCCGCTATGTCATTGGACCTCAGAAGATGTTTGGTCATATATAAGAGCTCTTGAAGTCCCCTATAACCCTCTTCATGATAAAGGCTATGTTAGTATCGGCTGTGAGCCATGTACTCGCGCTACATTGCCACACCAAGACCCTCGAGAAGGGCGCTGGTGGTGGGAACTCACCGAAAATAAAGAGTGCGGCCTGCACTCAATTAAACGCTAACAACATTTTAAAAAAATCTAATTCTGCTTAAAAATGCGGCAACTTAATATCTTTGATTAACTCATTAATAGCAGCCTGCTCTTTTAATTGCATTGCTTTAGCAACAACATCATGGGTTAAATGCGGCGCAAACAAGCTAATAAATTCATACATATAACCACGCAAAAATGTATCTTTACGGATACCGATTCTAGTAATGCTTTTACCGAACAAATGTCCCGCATCAAGAGCAACAAGATCCGCGTCTGCTTGTACGTCATAAGCCATTCTAGCAACGATACCCACGCCTAGACCAAGCCGCACATAGGTTTTAATAACATCTGCATCTACTGCCGTTAACGCAACCTCTGGGTTTAAATTCTCGGAACTAAAAGCCTCGTCTAATTTCGAACGGCCAGTAAAACCAAAGACATAAGTAATGAGCGGGTGCTTTGCCACATCAGTAAGAGACAAGCTTTTTATTTGAGTTAACTCGTGCCCTTTTGGAACCAAAATACAGCGGTCCCATGAGTAGCAAGGGAGCATAATTAAGTTATCAAACAATTCAATTGCCTCCGTTGCAATTGCAATATCAACTTTACCCTGAGACACCATCTCCGCAATCTGAATAGGTGTACCTTGTTGAATATCAAGCGTTACATCGGACATATCTAACATAAACGCTTTAATGATAGTCGGCAAAGCGTAACGGGCTTGAGTGTGAGTAGTTGCAATTGATAGTGTGCCTTTTTTCTCATCACGGAATTCTTTTGCAATATTTTTTATATTTTCAGTTTGCATTAAAATTTCACCGGCAATTTTAATAATTTTTTTACCTGCTGGCGTCATTTCAGTTAAGTGTTTACCATTTCGGCTAAAAATAGGGATATCTAATTCATCTTCTAAAATACGTATTTGTTTACTTATACCCGGTTGCGAGGTATAAATAGCTTCAGCCGTAGCAGATACATTTAAATTATTTTTTGACACTTCCCAGATATAGCGTAATTGCTGTAATTTCATAGTTTATTATTGCTAGTAGTTATAAATATAGTGTTTTTTATTCCTTTTTATTATAAAGGAATTATATTATATTTCAATCCCCCAAAAGCATTACGGTTAAATTCTTGGATTTTTATTACATAGTTGCTGGCGCATCTGTTGGCTTTATTATTGGTCTTACCGGTGTTGGCGGCGGATCTTTAATGACGCCACTATTGGTACTTGGATTTAACGTCCAACCTGCAATTGCCGTTGGCACGGACCTTCTATACGCTGCAATAACAAAAGCTAGCGGCGTATGGTCGCATCACAAGCTAAGAAACATCGATTGGGGAATTGCAAAACAACTGTGTCTAGGTAGTATTCCTGGATCAATTTTATGTGTTATTGCAATCCAATATTTTGATATTAGTGGTAAAACATTTGACAGTATCATTTCGTCAACATTAGGGTTTATGCTCATATTAACCTCTATTGTTATAATATTTAAGGAGCAAATAAGTAAGCGCTTTACAAAAAGAGAAAATTACGCCCCTGGGCCATATAGCATTATTTTGCTTGGCGCAGTGCTAGGTATCTTAGTAACACTATCGTCAGTCGGAGCTGGGGCAATTGGTAGTGCATTACTATTAATACTTTACCCGAGCCTTAAATCTCAAAAAATAGTAGGCACTGATATAGCTCATGCTGTCCCATTAACGGCAATTGCCGGAATGGGCCATTTTCACTTAGGCCATATAGACGTTAGTTTATTAATTAGTTTATTAATCGGTTCTATACCGGCTATTTACATAGGCGCAATACTTGGAGAAAAGTTACCTGAAAAATTATTGAAAAATTTTATTGCCACTACTTTGATGTTAATAGGGCTTAGGTTTTCCACCATTTAGCATTACGATTTAACGTTTATATATAGATTTTATTCACTAGGTAATAATAGAATAGAATTTTTAAATTGATTATAATAATAAAATTACGCCACATTAATTATAAGGAATAAGAATGACATTTGTTGTAACAGAATCATGTATTAAATGTAAATACACAGACTGTGTTGATGTTTGCCCCGTAGATTGCTTTCATGAAGGTCCGAATTTCTTAGTTATTGATCCTGATGAATGTATTGATTGCACTCTATGTGAACCTGAGTGCCCTGTAGAAGCTATTTATTCAGAAGATGAGCTGCCTGAAGGTCAAGAAAACTTTATCGCTCTTAATGCTGAATTAACGCCATTATGGCCCGTTATAACTGATGTGAAACCAGCACCAGAGGATGCAGATCATTGGGCAGCAAAGGAAAATAAATTAGAATATCTTGAAAAATAGAATCAATTTTGAAAAAATACACAAAAAAGCCAGCTATTGTCGGCTTTTTAAATATCTAAAAACAATTCAATCTATTCAGATACAGGCTCTACTCTATCAACCAATTCAACATAAGCCATCGGTGCAGCATCGCCGGTACGGAAGCCACATTTAAGAATTCTTAGGTAACCACCAGGACGTTCCTTATATCGTGGTGCAAGGTTATTGAATAATTTTGTAACGCTGTCACGATCTCTAAGGCGGGAAAAAACAAGCCTTCTTTTCGCAACTGAATCAACTTTTGAAGCAGTTATTAATGGCTCAATAAACCGACGTAATTCTTTTGCTTTAGGTAAAGTTGTACGAATAACTTCATGGTCTATTAATGAATTAGCCATATTTTTAAACATCGCTTTACGATGACTGCTATTTCTATTTAACTGTTTTCCTGATTTACGGTGACGCATATTAAAATCCTTAAATTAGTATTAAGCTACAACCTTATCACTAGTAATTAAACTAGAAGGTGGCCAATTTTCAAGACGAATACCCAAAGACATACCCTTTGAAGCTAAAACATCTTTAATTTCTGTTAATGATTTCTTACCAAGGTTAGGTGCCTTTAGTAATTCAACTTCTGTACGTTGAATTAAGTCACCTATATAGAAAATTTGTTCTGCTTTTAAACAATTTGCAGAACGGACTGTCAGTTCTAAATCGTCAACCGGACGAAGTAAAATTGGGTCAAAAGTAGGTTCAGCAGGAATCACTTCCTCTTCGATAATATCTTTAAGATCAACAAATACGGCGATATGATGATGAAGAATGGTTGCAGCTGCGCGAATAGTTTCTTCAGGATCAACTGTACCATTTGTTTCCAAATCAATGATCAATTTATCTAAATCTGTTCTTTGTTCAACCCGTGCAGCATCAACATTATAAGATATTTTCTTGATTGGACTGAATGATGCATCTAAAAGTAAGGTGCCAATAGATAAATCTTCATCTTCATTTTTACGTGAAACAGCAGTTTTATAGCCTGTACCACTTTCAACTTTTATGCTAATTGATAATTTACCATTAGAGGTTAAATTAGCAATAACCAAATCAGGATTTATTATCTCAACATCATGATCAATAATAATATCACCAGCAGTAACTTGACATGGTCCTTTTTTATCAATTGTAAGCATTACCTCGTCTTTAGCAGTTAATCTAACGGCTAAATTTTTAAGATTGAGCATAATATCAATAACGTCTTCTTGTACACCATCTATAGTTGTGTATTCATGAAGAACGCCATCAATGTTTATTTCTGTAACTGCGCAGCCAGGGATAGAAGACAATAATACACGTCTCAGTGCATTTCCAAGGGTATGGCCAAAGCCATGTTCCATTGGTTCAATCGTAACCTTAGAGCGATTAGATGATAAGGATTGAATCCCAGAAACTTTAGGTTGTAAAAAACCCGCAAGTAAGTTTTGCATTTTAATTCCTTAGTAAATTACTTAGAGTACAGTTCAACAACTAGATGTTCGTTAATCTCAGCCGACAAATCAGAACGTTCAGGCATCACTTTGAATATGCCTTGCATTTTTTTTGCGTCCAAATCAATCCACTCTGGCAAGCCACGTTGTTCAACAAAATCAAGAGCTACTTTAATACGTGTTTGAGCTTTAGCCGACTCTTTAACATCAATTACATCATTAGCCTTAACTTGAAACGATGGAATGTTTACTTTAGTACCATTAACTAAAATACCATTATGTCTAACCAGTTGACGTGCTTCTGATCGTGATGAAGAAAACCCCATTCTGTAAACAACATTGTCTAAACGGCATTCCAAAAGTTGTAACAAGTTTTCACCTGTTGAACCTTTAATCCTTGCAGCTTCGGTATAGTAGCCACGAAATTGCTTTTCAAGTATGCCGTATGTACGACGTAGTTTTTGTTTTTCTCTCAACTGTAAAGCGTAATCTGTTAAGCGAGAACGACGCTGTCCGTGTTGACCAGGAGGGTAGGCACGTTTTTCCATTGCACACTTAGCTGTGTAGCATTTTTCACCTTTTAAAAAAAGTTTTTCGCCTTCACGACGACATAAACGACATTTTGAATCTGTATATTTAGCCATTATTTTATCCTGTTATACGCGTCTTTTCTTAGGCGGACGGCAGCCATTATGTGGAATTGGAGTAACATCTTCGATGAAAGTAATGTTAAAGCCAATATTGTTTAGTGCACGTACAGCAGACTCTCTACCAGGACCTGGACCTTTAATTTTAACCTCAAGATTTTTCATACCAAATTCTTTAGCAATTTCACCAGCTTTTTCTGCCGCAACTTGTGCAGCAAATGGTGTACTTTTACGAGACCCTCTAAAGCCTGAACCACCAGCTGTAGCCCAAGACAATGCATTACCTTTTCTATCTGTAATGGTGACAATGGTGTTATTAAAAGTTGCATGGATATGGACTATTCCATCTACAACATTTTTTTTAATTTTCTTTTTACTACGAGTTGGCTTGGCCATACTACATCTTTCCTTTTATTTAAGTCTTATCTTCTAATTGGTTTACGAGGACCTTTACGTGTCCTTGCATTAGTTTTTGTTCGCTGACCTCTAACTGGCAGGCTACGACGATGTCGTATACCTCTAAAGCAACCAAGATCCAAAAGTCTTTTAATATTCATGGAGACTTCACGACGCAAGTCACCTTCAATAATATACTTACCAACCTCAGTTCTAATAGACTCGAGTTGCTCTTCACTTAGCTCGCGTACTTTATTAGCAGGATTTATTTTAAGTGTTGCACAAATCTTTTTTGATCTTGTCGCCCCGATACCAAAAATTGAAGTTAATGATATAACCACATGTTTATGATCAGGTATGTTTATTCCGGCAATACGTGCCATGAATCTTCTCCGTTAATTTGGCCAGTAGAAAACCGGCAATTTTAATCTGAATAGCGCCTAACTACAAGCTAAACTATCAACCTTGGCGTTGTTTATGACGTCCGTCTTTACAGACAACGCGTACAACACGATTTCTTCTTACAATTTTACAATTCCTACAAATCTTTTTTACAGATGCTCTAACTTTCATATCAACTCCTATAACTTAAAGATATTAACCTTTAAGGTTCGCTTTTTTCATTAAGCCTTCATATTGTTGTGACATCAAATGGGATTGCATTTGCGCAATAAAGTCCATTACTACAACAACGATAATTAATAACGACGTACCACCAAAGTAAAATGGAACATTCCAATAAATAATTAAGAATTCAGGCAATAAACATACTGCTGTAATATAAATTGCGCCTAATAATGTTAATTTTGTGATCACACCATCAATATACTTAGTAGTTTGCTCTCCGGGGCGAATACCAGGAATAAATGCGCCAGATTTTTTTAAATTATCGGACGTATCTCTGGAGTTAAATACAAGTGCTGTATAAAAGAAGCAGAAGAAGATAATAGCCGTTGCATAAAATAAAATATAAATAGGCTGTCCAGGTGACATCATAGACGATATATCTTGTAACCAACCAAAACCCTCTTTGCTACCAAACCAACCGGCAATAGTTGACGGAAACAAAATAATACTTGAGGCAAAGATAGGTGGAATAACCCCAGCCATATTCAACTTTAAAGGTAAGAAGCTAGATTGGCCAGCAATCATACGGTTACCTTGTTGACGCTTCGCGTAATTAATTTTAATACGGCGTTGAGCACGTTCAACAAAGATAACAAATGAGGTCACCCCAATGGCTAACACAAACAACAGAATAGCCATCAAAGCATTTAATTCACCCGTTCGAACAAGTTCAAGTGTTCCACCGATGGCTGATGGTAAGCCTGCAACAATACCAGCAAAAATAATTATCGATATACCGTTGCCAATTCCACGCTCAGTTACTTGTTCACCAAGCCACATTAAAAACATTGTACCGCTTACCAGTGTAATAACGGCTGTGAACATAAAAGATGCCCCAGGGTTAAACACTACTGCCATACCACCAGCTGTTTGCCCTTGAATAGCGGTTGCAACTCCAATTGACTGAAATGTTGCTAATACAACCGTTGAATAACGCGTGTATTGAGTAATTTTACGCTTTCCAGATTCGCCTTCTTTCTTGAGTTGCTCCAACTTAGGAACAACTGACGTCATTAATTGAATAATAATTGACGCTGAAATGTAAGGCATTATACCAAGAGCAAAAATACTTAATCGCTTGAGAGCTCCACCCGAAAACATATCGAACATATCAAGGATAGTCCCTGATTGTTGTTCAAACATGATTGCTAGCGCTTTGGGGTCTATACCTGGTACTGGGATATGAGCGCCTATTCTAAAAACAAATAACGCACCTAACACAAAGAACAAACGCTGTCTTAACTCAGATAAATTTTTAAGACCGCCAGAACCATTAGCAGCTGATGAACCAAGGGATGCCATTTAAACCTCTATACTTCCGCCAGCAGTTTCAATTGCTTTTTTTGCACCAGTCGTTACCACAATTCCTTTAAGCTTTACGGCACTGTTAACTTCGCCTGACAAAATAACTTTTACACGTTTTGTGAAAATTGGCACTAGATCAGCGTCAATCAAAGCTTGAATCGTAATAATATCAGTATTCACCAGATGTAATTCTGACAATCTAATTTCAGATGTTAACCTTTTTTTAGCAGAATTAAAGCCAACTTTAGGCAATCTTCTTTGCAAAGGCATTTGTCCACCTTCAAAACCAATTTTTGTTTGTCCGCCTGAACGTGATTTTTGGCCCTTATGTCCTCTACCACATGTTTTTCCATATCCTGAGCCTATACCACGACCCACTCGTTTAGCAGTTTTAGTGCTTCCTTTTGTTGGCTTGATTGTATTTAGGAACATATTAAACCTCTTCTACTTGAAGCATGTAATGTACTTTATTGACCATACCTCTATTTTCAGGTGTATCAATGACTTCAACAGTTTGATGAATTTTTCTTAGACCCAAGCCAGATATACATGCTTTATGAGACGCCAAACGGCCATTTTTACTACGAGTCAATGTCAATTTTATTTTGTTTACAGCCATCATATTTACCCAGTAATTTCTTCAACTGTTTTGCCGCGCTTCATAGCAACTTGTTCTACATCTGTCATTTCTGTTAGGCCTTTGATGGTAGCTCTAACAACGTTTGCAGGATTATTACTACCAACACATTTTGCCAACACATCATGTACTCCAACAACATCAAATACAGCCCGCATAGCACCACCAGCTATAATACCCGTGCCTTCAGAAGCAGGTTTCATAAATACAGAAGCCGCTCCATATCTTGCAGTAATGTCGTACTGCAACGTATGTTCATTTAACTTTACTTGCTTCATGTTTTTGCGCGCTTGTTCCATTGCTTTTTGAATAGCAACTGGAACTTCTCGGGCTTTACAAATACCAAAGCCCACACGGCCTTTACCATCACCGACTACAGTTAATGCAGAGAAACGAAATTGACGACCACCTTTTACTACTTTAGATATTCTACGAACAGTAATAAGTTTTTCTTGTAAATCATCTTGATTTTTTTGTCCAGGACCTGATGCCATAATTGCCTCTAAAATTCTAATCCATTTTCACGCGCAGCTTCAGCCAAGGCTTTAACTCTACCGTGATATTTAAAACCTGAACGATCAAAGGCTACTTTAGTAACCCCAGCTTTAACAGCTCGTTCAGCCAAAAGTTTTCCAACAACACTCGCTGCTTCAGCATTTCCTGAGTATTTAATTGACGTTTTAACTTCAGCCAATAATGTTGACGCTGAAGTCACAATAGTTTCGCCATCTGCACTAATAATTTGCGCATATATGTGACGAGGTGTTCTATGTACACTTAAACGAACAATATTTTTAGCCTTAATACGACTTCTTGTTTTGGTTGCCCTACGAAGGCGTGATTTATTTTTATTCATTTTCTAAGCCTTATTTTTTCTTAGCTTCTTTCATAACAATATGCTCACCAACATACCGAATACCTTTACCTTTGTAAGGTTCAGGTGATCTATAATCACGTATATTGGCTGCGACTTGTCCGACTAATTGTTTATCCGCGCCTTTAATAACAATTTCAGTTTGCGAAGGCGTTTCAATGGTTACACCATCAGGGATAGCATATTCAACAGGGTGTGAAAAACCCAGTGTCAAGTTAAGGGATTTTCCGCTTACCTTTGACCTGTAACCAACACCACGTAATTCAAGTTTCTTTTCAAACCCAGTTGTAACACCTATAACCATGTTATTAACTAGTGAGCGAAAAGTACCCGCAAGTGCCATTGATGTTTTGGAACCATCTGTGGGTTTAAAACTAAGTACATTATCATTAATTTCCATTTTAACTTGAGAAATTAATTGACAGTTAAGTTCGCCTTTTGAACCTTTAATAGTTACATTTCCTGACGCCTGTTTAACCTCAACATTAGCGGGTAATACAACAGGGCTTTTTGCAATTCTTGACATAAATAAACCTAATTAACTTACGTAACAGATAACCTCACCGCCATGCCCTTGAGCACGAGCGTTGCGGTCACTCATTAAACCTTTTGAAGTTGATATAACTGCAATTCCAAGGCCACCACGGACAGAAGGTAATTCATCCTTGGATTTATAAATTCTAAGACCGGGTTTACTAACACGATCTATTGTTTCAATAACCGACTTCCCTTGAAAATACTTTAAGCTAATCTCAAGCGAAGGTTTCGCAGTTGATTCATCAAGTTTTTTCGAACCCATTATATAACCCTCTTCTTTTAAAAGCTCAGCTAGCGCTAACTTTTTTGTTGAAAAAGGCATTCTAACAACCAATTTTTCGGCTGCGTGTGCATTACGAATTCTTGTTAGCATATCTGCTATTGGATCACTCATACTCATTATAATGTCTCCTCAGTTACCAACTAGCTTTAGATAGACCAGGGACATCACCGCGCATAGTTGCTTCACGCAGCTTGTTCCTTCCCAAACCAAATTTTCTGTAATAGCCATGAGGTCTTCCAGTGATACTACACCTATTTCTGATTCTGCTAGGACTAGAATCTCTTGGTAAACTTACCAGTTTAGCTTGAGCTTCAGCGACCTCAACATAGCTAGACTTTGGGTTTCTGATAATAGCCTTTAAAGCTTTTCTTTTAGTAGCATATTTTGCAACTAATTTAATTCGCTTGTTTTCACGAGCAATCATTGATTTCTTTGCCATGGTTAACCTTCTTTTTTAATAGGGAAGTTGAAGGCACGAAGCAAGGCCCGACCTTCATCATCATTTTTTGCAGACGTTGTGATAGCAATATCTAAGCCACGCAATGTATCGATTTTATCATAGTCAATTTCAGGAAAAATAATTTGTTCAGTAACACCAATAGAATAGTTACCACGCCCATCAAAAGATTTAGCACTTAACCCACGAAAATCACGAATACGAGGAATAGCAATAGAAACTAAACGCTCAATAAAATCGTACATACGTTCATTACGTAGCGTTACTTTGCAACCAATAGGCATATCATCGCGTATTTTAAAACCAGCAATTGATTTCTTTGAGATGGTAATGATAGGCTTCTGACCAGAAATCTTTTCTAAATCAGCTACCGCGTTTTGAATTACTTTTTTATCAGCCACAGCCTCACCAACACCCATGTTAAGTGTAATTTTAGTGATTTTAGGAACTTCCATAATAGATTTGAATTTAAGCTCATCCATTAATGCTGGAACAATTTTATCTTTATATTGACTTTGCAATGTACTCATAATTATCTCAACGACCTAAGCGTCAACAACTTCATTATTTGATTTAAAAAATCTAACTTTTTTACCATCTTCTAACAATTTAAAACCAACACGATCTGCTTTTTTAGTTTGTGAATTGTATATAGCAACATTAGATAATTGGATAGGCATTTGTTTTTCAACAATGCCACCTTCAATACCTTTGTTAGGATTAGGCTTTTGATGTTTTTTAACTGTATTTATGCCTTCTATTAGCGCTTTGTCAGCAGAAACAATTGTGAGCACCGTACCACGCTTACCTTTGTCTTTACCGGTTAAAACAATAACCTCATCACCCTTTTTTATCTTATTCATAATTAAACCTAATTAATCTAAATTACTTCTGGAGCTAAAGAGATAATTTTCATAAACCTCTCATTTCTTAACTCACGTGTAACAGGGCCAAAAATACGCGTACCAATAGGCTGTAAGTTTGCATTTAACAACACAGCAGCATTACCATCAAACCTAATCAACGATCCATCAGGACGACGAACACCTTTTTTGGTCCTAACTACAACAGCATCAACCACATCACCTTTTTTAACTTTCCCACGAGGAATAGCTTCTTTAATACTTACCTTGATGATGTCACCAATTTTTGCATAGCGTTTATGGGAGCCACCAAGCACCTTGATACACATAACACTACGTGCCCCACTATTATCAGCCACTTCTAGCCTTGTTTGCATTTGAATCATAATTACACCTTAAATAATTCTATTTGGTTTTTTCTAATATTTCGTGCAATTTCCAAGTTTTTGTCTTAGAAACCGGTCGGCATGAAACTAAAGAAACAACATCACCTTCGTTACATTGGTTTTTTTCGTCATGCGCATGAAATTTAGTAGACCGTTTAATAACTTTACCGTACAGAGGATGCTTCACTTGGCGTGTAACTTTAACAGTGATTGATTTATCAGCTTTATTACTAACCACTTCACCTGTAATTGTTCTGATATTGCTTTCTGTTTCACTCATTGTGAATCACCTAATTTTTCATTTAAAACGGTCTTAATTCTTGCAACGTCGCCACGAACTTTTCCAAATTGATCGACTTGGTTTAATTGTCCAGTGGCACTTTGCATGCGTAAATTAAATTGTTCTTTTCTTAATTCAAGCAACAGATTATTCAAATCAGCTACTGTTTTTTCTCTTAACTCTGATGCTTTCATTACATTATGGTCCGTTCAGAAAATTTAGTTTTAAAAGGGAATTTAGCAGAAGCAAGCGCAAACGCTTCTTGCGCAAGTTCTTTTGAAACACCTTGAACTTCAAACAACATAGTGCCAGGTTTAATTTGCGCAACCCAAAACTCCACACTACCTTTCCCTTTACCCATACGAACTTCTAAAGGTTTTTTAGTAATTGGTTTATCAGGAAAAACCCTGATCCAAACTTTACCGCCACGTTTTATATGTCGAGTAATGGCGCGTCGCCCCGCTTCAATTTGACGCGCAGTCATTCGACCTCTTTCTATTGATTTAAGCCCGAACTCACCAAAACTTACCTTGTTACCACGATGTGCAAGTCCAGTATTTCTATTTTTATGAGCTTTCCTATACTTCGTTCTTTTTGGTTGCAACATAGCTTTTACCTATTCCCCAGCTGCTTCTTTGCTATTAATTACAGGCATTGCTTTATCTTCAAAAACCTCGCCTTTGAAAATCCATACTTTAATACCTAAAATACCGTAAGTGGTCAATGCTTCAGTAAAGCCATAATCAATATCAGCTCTAAGAGTATGCAGAGGAACACGACCTTCGTGATACCACTCATTTCTAGCAATATCAGCGCCGTTTAAACGGCCACTCACTTTAATCTTAATACCTTGCGCACCAAGCCTCATTGTGTTTGTCACCGCACGTTTCATCGCACGCCTAAACATAATTCGCTTTTCTAACTGTTGCGCAACACTTTCTGCGACCAGTAAAGCATCAAGTTCAGGTTTTCTAATTTCCTCAACATTAATTTGCACTGGTACGCCCATAATTTTACTAGCTTCAGCGCGTAGCGAATCAACGTCACCACCTTTTTTTCCAATAACAATTCCAGGCCTAGCCGTATGGATTGTAATTTGAGCATTTGATGCAGGTCGATTAATTTGAATTCTACTGACAGATGCATTCATTAATTTCTTTTTAAGGAAAGCCCTAACTAACAAATCTTGGCGCAACATTTCAGGGTATGCTTTTGTATCTGCATACCAACGTGAATTCCAGTCTTTAACGATTCCAAGACGTATACCTGTAGGATGTACTTTTTGACCCATATCTATTTACTCTTTACTTTGTATCGCTTACTTCAATTGTTAAATGGCAATTTCTTTTTAAGATTTTATTGCCACGACCTTTTGCTCTTGCCTTAAAGCGTTTTAATGTAGGCGCTTCGTCAACAAATATTGTAGAAATATACAACTCATCTACATCAGCACCTTCGTTATGCTCTGCATTTGCAATCGCAGAGTTAAGTAATTTTTTAAAACTAAATGCTGCCTTTCTTGTACTAAAACTCAGCGTATTAAGTGCTTTTTCAACATTAACACCGCGAATTTGATTGGCAATTAATCGCCCTTTTTGGGCAGAAAAATTGGCATTTTTTAAAATTGCTTTGACTTCCATCGTTACATCACCATTATCTTGATTTCTTATCAACGACGTGACCGCGATAAGTACGAGTTAATGCAAACTCACCTAATTTATGCCCAACCATATTTTCAGTTATCAAAACCGGCATATGCAAACGACCATTATGAATCGCAATTGTTAGGCCCACCATATTTGGAGCTATCATCGACCTTCTTGACCAAGTCTTAATTGGACGACGATTATTTGTTTCTATTGCCGCTTCGACTTTCTTCATTAAATGAAGATCGACGAAAGGGCCTTTTTTAATTGATCTAGGCACTTTAATTCCTTATCGTTTTGTTCTGTTTCTTACTATTAACTTATCAGTACGTTTATTCTTGCGCGTCTTGTAACCCTTTGTAGGCGTACCCCAAGGCGACACAGGATGACGTCCGCCAGAAGTACGACCTTCGCCACCACCATGTGGGTGATCAACTGGATTCATTGCTACGCCTCTTACGGTAGGCCTAACACCGCGCCATCTTTTAGCACCGGCCTTACCTAAAGAAATAAGGCTATGCTCTGAATTTCCAACCTCTCCAATAACTGCACGACAAGCTGACAATACTTTACGCATTTCGCCCGAGCGTAACCTTAACGTTACATGCTCTCCTTCACGCGCAACAATCTGCACAACAGTGCCAGCGCTTCTGGCTACTTGCGCGCCTTTACCAGGCTTTAATTCGACACAATGAACTTGACTACCAACTGGAATATTACGCATTGGCATGCAATTTCCTGCTTTTATAGGAGCAACTTCAGAAGAAACAACTTCATCCCCGACCTTAAGGCCTTTAGGGGCAATCATATATCGTCTTTCGCCGTCATTATATATGATTAAAGCAATATTAGCTGTTCTATTTGGATCATATTCCAAGGTTTCTACTTTGCCAGGAACATCAAATTTATTTCTTTTAAAATCAATAATACGATAATGTTGCTTATGACCACCGCCGCGATGACGCGTAGTGATTCTACCGTTATTATTACGACCACCAGTTTTGGTCTTTTTAGCCAAAAGAGGCGCATAAGGACCAGACTTGCTTAATTCAGAGTTTCTAACTCTAATTACAAATCTTGAACCAGGTGACGTTGGTTTTGTTTTTACAATTGCCATAAAATTAATCTATCTACTAAGTTAAAGGGTCGCAAATTCTATTTCTTGACCTGACTTAATCCGTACGTAAGCTTTTTTTACGTCAGATCTTTTACCCATAAGGCGCCCAAATCGTTTTGTTTTACCCTTAACAATCAGTGTTTTTACTGACTCAACGTTAACGTCAAACAATTTTTCTACAGCTGCTTTAATTTCCGTTTTATTAGCAGAGCTCAATACCTTAAAAACATATTGATTACTGTTATCCGCTGCATTTGAAGTTTTCTCGGTTACAACAGGGGCTGTAATTAGTTGAAGCAAAAATTCTTGGTTCATTTTAAACGCTCCTCAATAAGTGCTAGTGCATCTTTAGTGACACAAATTTTTTCAAACGCCAATAACGACACAGGGTCTATTTCATATGCTGTACACACTGCAACCTTATGCATGTTTCTGCTGGCTAACTGTAAATTTTCATCTTCTGCCGGCAATACAAACAACACACTTGAAAGGCTATTATCTTTAAGAAGACCGCTTAAAAGCTTTGTTTTAGGTTCGGCTATTGACACCTCATCAACAACAACTAAACGTTCCTGTCTAATAAGCTCAGACAAAATAGAACGCATACCAATGGCATACATTTTTTTATTAAGTTTTTTGCTATGATCTTGCGGCTTAGCAGCAAACGTTACGCCACCCGTTCGCCATATTGGACTACGAATCGTACCGGCTCTTGCACGACCAGTACCTTTTTGCTTCCAAGGTTTTACCCCACCACCACTCACTTCTGATCTTGTTTTTTGAGCTCTTGTTCCCGCTCTTGCATTGGCCATATAGGTTACAACCAATTGATGTATTATTCCTTCGTTATAGTCTTGACCAAAAACGACCTCAGATACATCTTTACCAACTTTAGGCATTTGAATATTCATGATTTAAGCCTTATTCCCATTTTTTATAGCCGGCGTAATCACTACATCAGCATTTTTGCTACCTGGAATAGCGCCCTTAATTAATACCACAGATTTTTCAAGATCAACTTTCACAACTTCTAAATTCTGAGTCGTTACTCGTCTGTTACCCATGTGGCCAGCCATCTTTTTACCTTTAACAACTCTACCAGGCGTTTGACACTGGCCAATTGAACCAGGGGCCCTATGAGAAATTGAGTTGCCATGAGTAGCATCTTGCATTTGGAAGTTATAACGTTTAATAACACCCGCAAAACCTTTACCAATGCTACGACCACAAACATCAACTTTTTGTCCTGCCTCAAATATCCCCAGTGGCAAGTCACTCCCAACTTCAACATCGCTGTCAGCATCAAGTCTGAACTCCCACAAGCCTCTACCAGCATCAACACCTGCTTTAGAAAATTGACCTGCTTCGGCTTTATTTACCCGTGAATTTTTCTTTTCACCTGTCGTTACTTGAACAGCCGAGTAACCATCAGAATCTTTATTAAAAACTCGGGTAACCCTATTCGACAAGACTTGCACAACAGATACAGGGATGGATTCACCATCTTCTGTAAATATTCTGGTCATACCACATTTGCGGCCAACTAATCCTAAAGACATCATTATTCCTCTTTAATAATTTTTCGTATTGAATTAATTCAGTTTAATCTGAACATCAACACCAGCTGATAAATCTAGTTTCATCAACGCATCTACTGTTTTATCTGTTGGCTCAACAATATCCATCATTCGCTTATGCGTACGAAGTTCATATTGATCCCTCGCATCTTTATTAACATGCGGTGAGGTAAGCACTGTAAAACGCTCTTTTTTTGTTGGCAAAGGAATAGGGCCCATTACTTGCGCACCTGTTCTTTTCGCTGTTTCAACAATTTCACGAGCAGCATGATCTATTAAACGATGATCAAAACCTTTTAAACGAATTCTAATTGATTGTTTAGCCATAATAATTACTCAATAATTTTAGCGACGACACCAGCACCAACGGTACGGCCACCTTCACGAATAGCAAAACGCAACCCTTCTTCCATCGCAATCGGGTTGATTAGTTTTACTGTCATTTTTACGTTATCACCTGGCATGACCATTTCCACGCCTTCTGGTAAATCACACGCGCCTGTTACGTCCGTGGTACGGAAGTAAAATTGTGGGCGGTAGCCATTAAAGAACGGTGTGTGTCGCCCACCTTCGTCTTTGCCTAGTACGTATACTTCAGCTTCGAAGTGTGTATGCGGCTTGATTGATCCAGGTTTTGCTAACACTTGACCACGTTCTACGTCTTCACGTTTTGTACCACGTAGTAGCACGCCAACGTTGTCGCCTGCTTCACCTTGGTCAAGCAGTTTACGGAACATTTCAACACCCGTACAGGTTGTTGTTACAGTGTCTTTGATGCCAACGATTTCAATTTCTTCGCCCACTTTTACCACGCCACGTTCGATACGGCCGGTGACGACGGTGCCACGCCCTGAAATGGAGAAGACGTCTTCTACCGGCATCAGGAAGTCACCATCAATCGCACGATCTGGTAGCGGGATGTAAGTGTCTAGTGCTTCTACTAGCTTAATGACGGATGGAACACCAATTTCTGAGGTGTCGCCTTCTAGCGCTTTTAGGGCTGAGCCGATAATAACCGGGGTATCGTCACCTGGGAATTCGTACATGTCTAATAGTTCACGTATTTCCATTTCGACGAGTTCTAGTAGTTCGTCGTCATCAACCATGTCCGCTTTGTTCATGAACACAACGATGTAGGGTACACCCACTTGACGCGACAATAGGATATGTTCACGTGTTTGCGGCATGGGGCCGTCAGCAGCTGAACATACTAGGATAGCGCCGTCCATTTGTGCCGCACCGGTAATCATGTTTTTGACGTAATCGGCGTGACCTGGGCAATCTACGTGTGCGTAGTGGCGATTCGCTGATTCATACTCAACGTGTGAGGTAGCAATCGTGATGCCACGCTCACGCTCTTCTGGTGCGTTGTCAATTTCATCAAACGCTTTGGCTTCGCCGCCCATCAATTCTGCCATCACTTTCGTTAATGCAGCCGTTAAGGTTGTTTTACCATGATCAACGTGGCCAATCGTGCCAACGTTTACATGGGGCTTGGTTCTTTCAAATTTTTCTTTAGACATTACGCACCTTATTATTCAAACATTAATTGCAATTAACCACTTTATTTCTCAACCCATAATAACTGGAGCCCATAATCGGAATTGAACCGATGACCTCTTCCTTACCAAGGAAGTGCTCTACCCCTGAGCTATATGGGCCTGATCAACACCACTAACTGGAGCGGGTGATGGGAATCGAACCCACGTGTTCAGCTTGGAAGGCTGACGTTCTACCATTAAACTACACCCGCCTTTAACTATGAGCCCACAAAACCTTGGTGGAGGGGGGAGGATTCGAACCTCCGAAGGCTGAGCCGTCAGATTTACAGTCTGATCCCTTTGGCCGCTCGGGAACCCCTCCTAAATTAGCCGACTATTGTCTTGTATTTGAATTTGACTGTCAACACGCAAATACTGATATATCACGTTATTATTATTTCGTATGCAAACATTGCATAGCTTGTTGATATTCAGCTCTAAAAACATCACCCATAACACCCAAACCATCTAATACAGCTTGCGATATCTGCGCCTTATCATGCTTACTCGGCGCATCTAGCACATAGTTCACAACCTGACGCCTATCACCAGGGTGGCCTACACCAATTCTCATTCTATAAAAATTGGGCGAAGATAAATGATTAATGATATCTCGTAAACCATTATGCCCCCCATGCCCACCCGATTTTTTTATTCTAATCACGCCTGGCTGCAGGTCCAATTCATCGTGAGCAACTAAAATCTCCTCAACATTGATATCATAATATCGCGCATAGGCCGCTACTGAATAGCCACTTTTATTCATATAGGTTTGCGGCTTTAATACATGTACTATTTTGCCATTATGCTGAAATCGTGCTGCGTCTGCTTTGAACTTTGACGCATAGGAAAACACCTCGCCTATTTCAGATAACAAGCTTTCTACAAACAAAAACCCAGCATTATGCCGGGTTTTTACGTATTGCTCACCAGGGTTGCCCAAACCTACAATGAGCGCAACCATTGGTTACTAATTACTCGCTATCTTCTGCTTTGTCTTCGCCATCATCTTCTGCAGCCGCTTCGTCTGAAGACTCTTCTTCAACTACAAGCGCCGCTCTATTTGCTTGCACAGATACTACTTGCGAATCATGATCGCCACCCTGCATCAAGGCTACAATTTCCAAGCCCTTCGCCAACTTCAGATCAGACAAATGCAGGCTATCGCCTAATTCCAGCGCCGAAACATCTACTTCAATAAACT
>NVSW01000014.1 GCA_002401365.1 Piscirickettsiaceae bacterium
AAAACCGAAAAAGAGGCCGTTACAGCGTCCGAACAGGCGATGAAACTAGCCGCCATATCTGAAACCATATACAACGACCTTTCAATATTCAACCTCGGCACAATACATGATAAATTAAAATCTGTGACTAAAAAGATGGCTATCGAGGTTCAACAGTTATTTGAAAATGCCCTTGAAAATAATTTAATTCCTGAGAACTACATATTCGACAAAGAGTACCAACCCATTTCTGCTACAAATCCGCAGAAGTATAAAACTAAATTTGATGACTTTTGTGATGCTAATTTGCCTAGCATCCAGGAAAGGTACTTAACGGAAAACCCCGAACTTGTCTATTCCATTTGCACCGACCCAAATGGTTACGTACCTACACATAATAATATATTCGCCAAACCACCCACTGGTGATTACAATACTGACTTATTACACAGCCGTAGTAAGCGGCTTTTTAACGACCCTACAGGTATACGCTGTGGCTCGCATACCCAAGATTTTTTATTACAAACCTATAAACGCGACACCGGTGAAATTTTCCATGATTTATCTGTGCCCATTTACGTTAATGGGCAACACTGGGGCGGCGTACGTGTTGGCTATAAAGCCGAGAGGCATTAGTACTTTAAAAACGTTTGCCGATAATATTTAAGTTCTTCGATTGATTCTTTAACATCGTCTAACGCTTGATGCGTACCTTTCTTGGCAAAGCCTTTCATTATGTCTGGCGCCCAACGGCTAGCAAGCTCTTTCAAGGTACTCACGTCTAAATTTCGATAGTGAAAAAACGCCTCAAGCGAAGGCATATATCTCGCCATAAAGCGCCTATCTTGGCAAATACTATTGCCGCACATTGGCGACGCACCTTGCGGCACCCATTGCTTTAAAAAATCTATTGTTTGTTGCTCAACCGCTGCCTCATCATAGGAACTAGATAATACGCGGTCAATAAGGCCCGACTGGCCATGATGCTTTTGATTCCATGCATCCATGGCATCCATCTTCGCCTTTGTTTGCCGTATCGCTAACACGGGACCTTCAGCCAGCATATTTAACTCTTTATCAGTGACAATCGTTGCTATTTCGATGATAGAATCTGTTTCTGGTTCTAATCCTGTCATTTCAAGATCTATCCAAATTAAATTTTGTTGTTGTGACATTAACAAACCACCCTATTTATTATTAAATATTTAACTGTAAACACTAACATACAAATAAATACATGAACGAATTTAGCTACATATTTTTATTCTTTTTAATCAGCTCTCTACTATTAAAATTATGGTTAAACAAACGGCAAATGGCACACGTGTTTTTACACCGAAACGCCGTACCAAAAGACTTTAAAGGAAAAATCGACTTACAAGCTCACCAGAAAGCAGCTGATTACACCATTGCTAAAACTAGGGTATCCACCTTAAATATGCTAATTTCCAGTGGTTTATTAATATTTCTCACCCTAGGTGGATTAATCAATATTTTAGTCAGCCTATCCCAACAATTTATAGCCAATGACTTACTTGCAGGCACAGCACTTATCTTATCTGTTTTTATTTTATCTCACTTAATTGAGTTACCTTTAGATATCTACCAAACGTTTAAAATCGAACAAAAATTTGGCTTCAATCGCACCAGCATTAGCCAATTTATAAAGGATCAATTATTGCAAATAACGTTAATGTTGCTTATTGGCATCCCAATTGTCTACGGTTTACTTTGGGTCATGGGTCAAATGGGCGAATATTGGTGGTTATATGCCTGGGTACTAACAATTGGTTTCACCTTTTTTATGACCTGGTTAGTACCAACTCTTATTGCCCCCTTATTCAATAAATTTACCCCCTTGGAAGATGACGCTTTAAAAACGCGCATTCAAGCATTATTAAAACGTTGCGGCTTTAACAGTAAAGGCATTTTTGTGATGGATGGCTCTCGCCGCTCTGGCCATGGTAACGCGTATTTTACTGGCATTGGAAACAACAAACGAATCGTTTTTTATGACACGCTTATAGACTCACTTGACGCAGACGAGGTTGAGGCCGTATTAGCCCACGAGCTTGGTCATTTCAAATGTAAACACGTCAGCAAACAAATGATACTTTCCACCTTCATAACCTTAGCTGGGTTTGCTTTGCTCGGCTGGCTAAAACAACAATTATGGTTTTTCGATGGCTTATATATAGCGCAAATAAACGATGCGGTTGCCTTATTATTGTTCATTCTGATCAGTCCCGTTTTCATGACCTTTTTGCACCCTCTAAGCAGTAAATTTCAACGTAAATTTGAATTTGAAGCCGATGCCTATGCCAGCACCATAGCGAAACCGACCGCACTCATCCAAGCATTGGTTAAACTATATAGGGATAATGCCAGCACCTTAACACCCGACCCGTTATACTCCAGCTTCCACCATAGCCACCCACCTGCAGCTGTTCGTATTGGGCACCTAAAATCACTAGCGAAGGCTAACGCTTAAAATAACGATATACAATAATGACATGAAAACAATCGTCCTACTGAGCTGTTTAGCATTAACAAGCATCTCGAGCACACTATTAGCCACCGACTTAGAAAATGGCAAATCATTACATAATGAAAATTGTATGAGTTGCCATAGCAGTGACAAATACACTGCAAAAATGCGTCGCGTTCAAAGTTTAGCTAGTTTAACAAGCCAAGTTAAACGCTGTGACTTTTCACTCGGTACACAATGGTTTGACGAAGACATTGACGATGTCGTTAACTATTTGAATACAACCTATTATCACGTTAAATAATCCTCTTTTGTCCAACTCAAGCCAAACTAATAACGAAATTCTTGACGGTCGAATAATAGCTCACCTTGGCAAAGCGTTAATCGTTGAGGATTCAGCTGGTAATACCGCCAGGTGTTATAAACGTAGCCAACTTGAGAAACCGGCGGTTGGTGATAAGGTACATTGGATACAAATAGACGACGATGCCGGACGAGTGGAAAGTATTTTACCTCGTCAATCGTTGCTTTCAAGGCCCGCTAAGAACGGTAAAATTCGCCCTGTTGCAGCTAATTTAGATCAAGTAGTCGTCATAATTGCAGTAAAACCAAGGATTGACGCGCTTTTGCTCGACCAATATTTAGTGGTTTGCGAACACCAAGATTTAACGCCTCTAATTGTATTGAATAAATGTGACTTATTAGACGAAAAGTCTAACCAAAAAACACAGCTACTAATTGACGATTATACAAAGCTAGGCTACACCGTTATAAAAACAAGCGCCTTACAGAACGATGGACTAACACCATTAATTGAAAAACTACAACATAAAGTCAGCATCTTAGTTGGCCAGTCTGGGGTCGGCAAATCAAGCATTATCAATGCCTTATTGCCAGATTTAAGTATCCAGACTAAAACTTTGTCGACTGCTTCTGGGCTCGGCAAACACACTACCACGTCCACCTCACTATATAAATTGCCTGGTGGTGGGGATATTATGGATAGCCCCGGGGTAAATATTTTTGGCCTAGTAAATATTTCAGAACACGGCCTTGCTGATGGCTATCGCGAAATAAAGCAATATGCCAATCAATGCAAATACGCAAATTGCTTACATATTAAAGAACCCCATTGCGAAGTTAAGGCTCAATTGGAAAAAGGCAATATATCTGATGGTCGTTATCAGCGTTATTTAAAACTACGCGAAAAACTAAGTTATTAAGCTAGGGGCTAGCCTGGTGGCCACGTTAAAGCCCGCCCACCTAATAAATGTAAATGAATGTGATAGACGTCTTGTCCTGCATCTTTTTTACAGTTAAAAACGGTGCGGTAACCTGTATCAGCCAACCCTTCCATTTCTGCTACTTTTTTAGCCGCTTGCATAATTTCACCCATTAACAGCGTATCCTTATCGGTTAAATCCGCCAATGTAGCAATGTGCTTTTTGGGAATCACTAGGATATGTACGGGCGCTCGTGGGTTAATGTCTCTAAAGGCCAAAATAGAATCAGTCTCATACACCACATCTGGGGCGATCTCCCCTTGCACCATTTTACAAAATAAACAATCAGCCATTTAAGTACCTCATCATTTTAAACATCATTTCGACCACTAAAAGCATGTGACAGGGTGCCACTATCGATATACTCTAGCTCTCCTCCAAGCGGTACACCATGAGCAATCCGAGTAGCCCGAACATTCATTTTCTTAGCCATTTCACCTATATAATGCGCCGTTGCTTCCCCTTCTACCGTAGGATTCGTTGCCAAAATAATTTCTGTCAACACCCCTTGGTTAATCCGCTCTGATAACTTATCTAGACCTATATCCGCTGGCCCTAAACCATCTAGTGGTGATAGGCGACCATTCAACACAAAATACAAGCCTTTAAATGAGGTTGCCGTTTCGAGCGCCATAACATCAGCCGGTGTTTCAACCACACAAAGCAATTGTTGGTCGCGTCGCTGATCCGAACAAATCAAACACTCAACCATCGAACTAAGGGTCTGACAGGTATGACAATGGCCAATTTTATCAACGGCCTCTGCCAAACTTTCAGCTAAATGAAAAGCCCCCTGTCTATCACGTTCCAATAGATGAAAAGCCATTCGTTGCGCTGACTTAGGGCCAACGCCAGGCAGGCAACGTAGCGCATCCATAAGTTGTTGAAGTATAGGCTCTTGCATAATATAGTTAAAACGGTAGTTTGAACCCCGGCGGCAGTGGTATACCGGCCGTCATATCAGACATGCTTTCTTTGTTTTTAGCCTCAACCTTTTGTACTGCGTCATTAATCGCCGCTACGACTAAATCTTCAAGCATTTCTCTATCATTTTCTTCATACAAGCTAGCGTCAATTGATATTTTTCGGGCCTGATATTTACCTGTCAAAACAACTTTAACCAAGCCACCACCAGACTCCCCTGCTACTTCTATTTCCGCTAGCTTTTGTTGCGCTTCTTGCATTTTTTCCTGCATTTTTTGCGCCTGTTGCATTAATTCACCTAATTGGTTTTTCATCTGTTTTCTCCGTACTCATCTGTTGTATATTACTAGTCAACCGGTTTTATTGACCCTTCAATTATTTTACCGTCAAATAGTTCGATAATTTTATTGACCGTTTTATTGTTCCTGATAGTTTCTTCCGCTTGGCGCTGGCGCTCAGCTTTTTCATTACTGACAATCGCATTTGGCGTCACAACATCTTCTTCATCTTGACGAAGCACAAGCCTTAGCTTACGACCATAATATTCTGACAAGGCTTGTTGCAACACAAGCTCGGATTTTTTATTTAATGACACATGGCCATCTGCGAGCAATAATTCACATTCAGTATTATCGATTCTACTCAACGTCGCATTATTAGCCAATTGCAACGTCATCGGGTCTAAGGCTAACAAGGGTACCAACTCATGCCACGGCAGATCCTCATTATTAGCTTGGTTTGTAGCAATTTGAGGTGCTGCTGTCAGATTCTCAAATGTTTTTTTTTCAGGCACCGTTATTTTAGGTGCTTTCTTTTTGACTATATTGGCACTCGCCACAACGTCTACTGCTGGCAGTACACGCTCAATAACAGCGGGTTTTTTTTCTGCCTCAATAACATGTTGTGCCGACACCGGGGAGAATGTCAGCATTCTTAACAACACCATTTCAAAACCCACTTTTGGATTGGGCGCTAACGGTAAGTCTTTTTGTCCCATCAAGCCAATTTGATAATACAGTTGAATATCTTCTTTGCTAATTTTCTCGGCAATGATTATTAATGCTTTATCAACATCCTCCGCTGGTACCAATTGGTACACCGCGATCTTATGCAGAAAGGTTAATAAGGACTGTAGAACATCCGCATAATCTGGTGCAAATTCATCTAATGCCGCAATAGATTGCAACACAGAGCCACCCTTCTTACTGGCCAAGGCAGTTAATAAATCTAAAACTGGCTCACGTGCCACGCTACCTAACATGTCGAGTACATCTGCCTCTTTTAGAGCCCCATTGCCGTGCACAATGCCTTGGTCCAACAAACTTAACCCATCTCTCATGCTACCATCTGCAACGTGCGCTAAGCGCTCTATCGCTTGCTGCTCGTACGCTATCCCTTCACTTTCAAGAATCAACTTGAACTGCCCCTCAATTTGCTCGGGATACAAGCGTTTTAAATTAAACTGCAAACAGCGCGATAAAACCGTCACCGGTAATTTCTGTGGGTCTGTCGTCGCCAATAAAAATTTAACGTGCTCTGGGGGCTCTTCCAATGTTTTTAACAGCGCATTAAAGCTGCTCTTAGAAAACATATGCACTTCGTCAATCAAATAGACTTTGTATTTGCCACTGACCGCCGCATATTGAACGTTTTCCAATAAATCACGGGTATCGTCCACACCTGTTTTCGAGGCCGCATCTACCTCAATTAAATCGGGGTAATGTCCTTGGTCGATCTCCAAGCACGTTTGACATTTACAACACGGTTCGGCGGCCACTATATTTGGACAATTAAGTGCTTTAGCCAATACCCTTGCAATGGTCGTTTTACCAACACCGCGTGTGCCTGTAAAAAGGTAAGCATGGTGCAACCTGTCGTGTTCAAGCGCATTCACTAAAGCACGTACAACATGCTCTTGCCCAACAACTTGGGCAAAATTTAGCGGGCGCCATTTTCTTGCAAAAACTTTATAACTCATAAGAAGTAACAGGGTAACAAAGCACCAAAGGTTTGTACGAATTTTTAAAGGCCTAATGCTAGACCTTGAATGGGTGGTAACTCACGCCAGCCACACCCCGGCACACGATTCCGCTGCTGCCGTTGCTCCCTTCCGGGCCTGGCGGAATTCACAACTTCACGTTGCGAGGGGACCGACATGAGTCACCATTATTCTTTGCTGTAAATCAGGATGGGGATTGTCCATGATTGTGTTCTATCAATCAAGCAGGCAAAATGAAGTTTTATAAAAAAAACATTTAACCATGAATTATAGCTACCCATTATATCGCCCTCCTTCTGAAGCAAACAGCCTTATTTTTCAGGTAACTGAAGGTTGTAGTTTTAATCGCTGTAGCTTTTGTTCCATGTACAGAACAAAGAATTTTAGCGAAAAACCTCTCGACCTTATTATTAAAGAAATTCACCATGCCGCCCAACAGCACCCAAATACAAGGCGAGTATTTTTAGCCGATGGTGACGCCTTATACTGTAACGTTTCATCTCTGCTACAAGTTCTAGAGACCCTTTATCACTGCTTCCCAAAACTAGGCCGAGTGAGCAGCTACGCTTTGCCAAATAATTTAATGGTCAAATCACAACAAGAACTCACCACACTTAAACAGGCCGGCCTTAATTTGCTGTATTACGGTATTGAGAGCGGTAGCGCAGCGTTACTTAAATGTATCACTAAGGGGACTACACCAGATAAGATGATTGAGGGGCTTAACAAGGCGTCGAATGCCGACATCAAAGTATCCGCTACGGTTATTTTAGGCCTTGGTGGACAACATCATTGGCAAGAACATATTGAACAAACCGCTGACCTCATCAACCCGTTAAATTTAAATTATTTATCGACCTTACAACTAACACTTGACGAGCAAATTCGAGATGAGTTTATACAAAAATTTAGCCGTAATGGTCGCCAATTTGAACCTCAGTCAGATCAAGACATTCTCAAAGAACAAATGTTATTGGTATCGCTTGTCGAACCCAAGTCAGCAGTTATTTTTAGGTCCAACCACGCGTCTAACGCATTGCCGCTTAAAGGAGTATTACCCAAAGACCGCGAGTTAATTCTTGCTCAGCTAAAACGTGCTTACGGTGATAATAGTCAACTTGTACCCAATTGGATGCGTGGCTTATAGAGCTGACTAATCTCTAACCGGCCTTTTTGCCAACATACGTTGTAATGTACGACGATGCATATTTAACTGCCGCGCCGTCTCAGAGATGTTGCCATCACATTCTAGTAACACTTTTTGCATGTGCTCCCATTGCAGACGCTTTACAGACAATGGACGCTCCGCCAGGGTCGTCTCAACATCTGGATTTGGTTGCGCAAAGGCGGCTAAAATCTCATCTGCGTTTGCCGGTTTAGTAAGGTACTGAATGGCGCCTAACTTCACCGCTTCAACCGCGGTGGCAATACTGGCGTAACCTGTCAGCATAACCACTTGTGTACTCTCATCACTTTCTTTAAGGAGTTTGATGATATGTAGGCCAGATTCTTGCTCTAATCTTAAATCGACCACTGCTAATTCAGGTTGGAATTTTTCAATTAATTTCTTAGACTGCTCAGCATCATGAGCCACCTTCGTAACAAAGCCTCTTTTTTCAAACGCTTCTTGTAACACATCACAATACACTTCATCGTCATCAATAATTAACAGCCGTTGCTTATCCGTCACCTTTTTCATCTATCCTAGTCCCTTATATAATGGCCAATGAACGCTCACCAGCAAACCCTTAGCTTTTTTGTTTTGCCAAGTAATTTGGCCATTAACCCGTTCCACTGCTGCTTTGGCAATATACGTACCTAAACCCAAACCCGTGCCACTAGATAATTGAACGTTAGCGCGTAACTCTGACAGTTGTTGTTCAGTCATACCAGCACCTTCATCCTCAATGACTATGTTGATGAATTTATTATCCCAATCAATGCTTAAACTGACATTATTGGGCGACGCATGGGCGGCGTTATCTAAAATATTAATCATTGAATGCGACAGTGATAAGTCTGACAAAATACTTGGCTGTGGTTGCTTTCCTAACCAATGCACATGAAGAGTGACATCGGGCTGTGACACTTGCCATTGCGCTATAAGGTTTTGTATATATTGCTCTGCCCTTATCACTTGCCCTGTATCGTGTTTTTGATCTAATGCCTTTTCCGTGATATTTGCTAACGAGTTTTTACAACGTTTAATTTGTTTCTGAATAAGAATTAATTTGTCTTTAACATACCGTTGCTCTGGCTCTTCAAATTGCTGCTCCAACTCGTGAGCAATTATATCCATCGTTGCTAATGGCGTTCCTAATTCGTGCGCTGCGCCAGTAGCAAGCGTGCCCAAGGCGACCAAACGTTCATCACGAAACATCCTAGCATTCATCTTCGCTAATAAACTATTACGCTTTCGTAACGAGTCGGCCATTCCAGCAACGAAGTAAGCCATTAAAAAGGCTGACAATACAAACCCCAGCCACATGCCAATAATATGTTCGTGAAAATGCCCACCCATGCCCATTTCCATGGGGTGATCAATATGCACCAATGGCTTATAGAAAAAAACAATCCCTGTATAGGAAGCCGAAATAATCAATGCCATTATCCAAGCATATAGCTTAGGCAATAAAGTTGACGCAATACTATGTGGAACTAATAAAAACCAAGCAAAGGGATTAGTGGCTCCTCCGGTAAAATATAACACGGCCGTCAGCGATACCACATCAAAAACAAGCTGAATAAAAAACATATTATCACTTATTCGAGCTGGGCTTTTTAAAAAAAAATATGAGCCCAATGTCCACGCAAGAACTGTCAAAAATATAACCCCAAGCGGCACAAGCGGCAACAATAACTCGACGTAGTAAATCACTAAAACGACCGCCAATACCTGCCCTAACAAACTCAACACGCGTAGTAATAACAAACGTCTCAGGTTTTCTGCAGGTGCTGACTCTGTAGATTTTGATAAAAACTTGCTCATAGACTCATCATAAAAATGGACACTTTAACAGTATCTAAAAGGAAGCTCGATACTCTGCGACAATTTGTCGCAGCTAACTTAGTTAATTATCTCCTTGAAAACTGGCAAAATCGTAAATTTGTGCCATATTTAATGCATACAATTTTTGTCATTATTCTTTTTTGCTTATGATACCCAATGAGAGCACAGCTACCATCAATCTTGCCAGCCTGCCCGACGCTACTGAATTTGAAGAACAAACCGAGCACTTACTCGCATTCACGAGTCGTACCGATGCGAAAGCCGCTTTGCTATACATTGCCTTTGATAAACTTGTTAGCCATATCAATGATAAACAAAATAATTTAGCGTTGAACGCTATCAGCGAACGTTTGCTGTCAAAAGCCCGCGAATCAGATATTTACGCACATATCGGTGGCATGAATTTCGCCAATTTATCTATTGAAACCAGTCTTGATCATATAAAGTTTCTAGTTGAAAAACTTAAAAATGAACTAGCGAGACCCATTGAATTGGCTGATGGCTCCTTGATTAAGCTTAATGCAAAAATAGGTGTTGCTCAATTTCCAAATGATGGCCAGAATTATCATGAGTTAATGTCTCACGCCCAAAAGGCCGCTCTCTAGCTCAGTTATTTAACCCTTCGCAAATACAACAACTAGCATTTTTTTAATACATTAGAGTTTTCTTCTGTATATTTATCCGTTAGTATTGACATAACGTCAGTCAATAGCTCAACCTAACCATGAATAAATTCCCCATTATCTTTTTGCTGTCTTTATTTACAGCTAACGTCATAGCGTCTGCCCCACCAAATTCTGGCACCGTACTCAACCAAGACAATGTCACGCAATATCAAGAGTATCTAGACCAAGCAGTGGTCGATCTAGTCAAAAAAGGCGACCTCACTATTGTTGTCGGTGATTATTTTGATATTCCTCAAAATGCAGTATTTTTAGAGCAAACAGAAAAATTCAAAGGCAGCGCTAGCGTTGAAACACCTAGCGGGCGCTTATTAAATTATCAAGGCGGCATCCCCTTTACCAGTGAGCCGGATGTGGGCGACCCAATAGCTGGCTTAAAAATCGCTTGGAATATGCGCTATGCCTATGGCGGAGATACATCCATCGTAGATCCGTTTATTTGGGAATATCGCGACATGAACAGCGGTAAGATTGAGCGTACCATTTCATTTGTTGGTATGACCTTACGCTATAGATACCGTACGGCTCTTGCACCAATCCCGAATTTACCCAGAAACCCTGTCGGTATTTTTAATGCTATTTACTTACTCGCCAAACAACCCTTCGACATAAAAAATACGCAACTTCTCGTCCACCGGCTTGAGGATGACAGCGCCCGCGAAAGGTCCTGGCTATACCTTTCTGTACAACGGCGTGTTAGACGGTTACCTGCTGGCCAAACGACCGATGCTTTCTTAGGAAGCGACATAATGATTGAAGATTTCTTAGGCTATAATGGCCGCATAAAAGACATGACCTGGCGCTATCTCGGCACAAAAGAGGTATTAACACCATTTTACCGGCATGACAAACTAAAACGCCCCGCTGAAGCAAGTAACGACGCCTATTATTTTGGTGATTTTCACGGTAAAGGCCATTGTTTTCCTAATGTACCTTGGCAGTTACGCAAAACATACTTACTTGAAGCCGTGCCAAATATCAAGAATCACCCACTGTCTAAACGAGTTTTTTATATTGATGCCCAAACTCACATTCCTATCGCAGGCAGTAATTATGACAGAAACGGTAATATCTGGCGCGTCGCTATTTCTGCATTTTCCCACCCCAACCATCACTTAGAACAAAACAAAGGTTCCGGTGTCGCAATCCCAGCTTTAATTTCAATGATCGACGTTCAAGCTAACCACTGTACAACCCTAAAAATGAAAACAGTGATTAATTCAAGCAAGGTTAGGCAAAAAGACTTTACCGTGCAAGCCTTACGCACAAAAGGTAAATAGCATCCGTTAGGGAATGATCATAAAAAAGCCTGACATCAAATACTCGATGCCAGGCTTTTAGCTTTTTTTAGTTTAGCGTCAGGATCCCATGATATCGTTAAATATTTTAGACGGGCGCATGACGGCTTTTGTCTTTTCCGGATCGGCCATATAGTAACCACCAATATCAACTGAATGCCATTGATCTGTTGTTAAGTCGCTAACGATAGTATCCTCATTATCTGCTAACGATTTAGCTAATGGCGCAAAGTGAGCCTGTAGCTCAACATCATCCGTTTGCTCTGCTAGCGCCTTCGCCCAGTACAGTGCTAGGTAAAAATGACTGCCTCGGTTATCTAGTTCACCTGTTTTACGTGAGGGTGACCTACCATTTTCTAGTACGTCAGACGTTGCCTTATCCAACGTTTTTGCAAGTACCAAAGACTTGCTATTATTTTGAATAACACCTAAATGCTCAAGTGATGCCCCCAGTGCCAAAAACTCACCTAAGGAATCCCAACGTAAATGATTTTCTTCTATCAGCTGTTTAACGTGCTTAGGTGCTGAGCCACCCGCTCCTGTCTCAAACAAGCCGCCGCCAGCCATTAATGGTACGACTGATAGCATTTTTGCACTAGTGCCTAATTCTAAAATTGGGAATAAATCGGTTAGGTAATCACGTAAAATATTACCCGTTACAGAAATAGTATCGCCTCCGCGTATGATACGCTCTAGGGTATAACGCATCGCCCTAGTTTGCGACATAATTTGGATATCAACCCCAGTTAAATCATAATCTTGTAAATATAGCTCAACTTTTTTAATCAGCTCTTTTTCATGTGGACGGTAATCATCCAGCCAAAACACCGTAGGGGTTTTTGTTAAACGTGCGCGTGTCACGGCTAGCTTCACCCAGTCTTGAATTGGCGCATCTTTAACTTGGCACATTCTCCATATATCACCTTCCTCAACATCCATGCTAATCAGTACATTATCATCGGCTTTATCAACAATACGCACACAACCATCCGCCTGCATTTCAAATGTTTTGTCATGCGAGCCATACTCTTCCGCTTTTTGTGCCATTAGCCCAACGTTAGGCACACTACCCATCGTGGCTGGGTCAAATGCACCATGCGTTTTACAGAAATTTATAATTTCCTGATAAATTCTAGCAAAGGTGCTTTCCGGCATGACCGCCTTAGTATCCTTTAATTTACCATCAGGCCCCCACATTTTTCCACCCGATCTAATCATCGCCGGCATTGATGCATCAACAATTACTTCATTTGGCGTATGTAAGTTAGAAATACCTTTTGCAGAATCAACCATCGCTAATTCAGGACGGCTTTCATAACAAGCATGCATATCGGCTAAAATTTCTTCCCGAATAGATTCTGGTAATTCCTGAATATTATCGTAAACACTACTCAGGCCATCATTAGGGTTAACCCCTAGTTTATCAAATAGCTCGCCGTGTTTCTCGAACATATCTTTATAATAAATTTTAACCATATGCCCAAATACAATTGGGTGCGACACCTTCATCATCGTTGCTTTCACATGGAATGAGAACATCACGCCTGTTTCTTTGGCATCATTTAATTCTTGCTCCAAAAACTCACATAGCGCTTTTTTGCTCATAAACATGCTGTCGATAATTTCACCGTCAAGTAATGGCGTGCTTTCCTTTAGCAGCGTCACATCACCATTTTTCGCAACAAATTCAATTTTCACATCACAGGCTTTCTCAACAGTGAGACATTTCTCACTGGCATAAAAATCACCCGCGTGCATATGCGAAACATGAGTACGTGATGCTTGACTCCATTCACCCATTGAATGKGGGTTCTTTCTTGCRTAATCCTTAACCGCTTTAGGCGCACGRCGRTCAGAGTTCCCCTCGCGCAAAACTGGGTTTACCGCACTACCCAAGGTTTTCGAATACCGTGTTTGAGCATCTTTTTCTKCATCCGATTGTGCGTCATCCGGGAAATYTGGAATAGCATAACCTTTAGMTTGSAGCTCACTAATGGCATCTTTCAACTGGGGAATTGATGCACTAATATTAGGCAACTTTATAATATTTGTATCTGAATTTTGCGTTAATTTACCAAGTTCTTCCAAGGCATTTTCTACTTGTTGATCAGCCGGTAACAGATCTGAAAATGCGGCTAATATTCGAGTCGCTAATGAAATGTCTTTTAACTCAACGTCAATATTCGCCGCCGACGCGAACCTTTTAATAACGGGCAATAACGAGCACGTCGCCAGCAACGGTGCTTCATCTGTTAGTGTATAAATAATTTTTGAAGTCATTCTTCCCTTCCTTATGATTCATTAATAGATCAAGTCTTAACGCGGATTAAATTGAGTCTTTTTAAAAACAATGCCGTCATAATCGAGAGCTACGTAAAACTTTAGATATAACAAAAATTGTAACGCAAAACACGCACAACTGTTGCATAAAGAATAAGAAATGGAGGCTGAGAGCGGAATCGAACCGCTGTACACGGCTTTGCAGGCCGCTGCATAACCACTCTGCCACTCAGCCAGAGAGGACTTTCGTCGAAAAGGCAATGTTATATCTAAATGGAAAGCTTAGCCCCATTCAATACAACAAAAAAACCCGCGGTGGAATCACGGCTTAAATTTTGGAGCGGGAAACGAGATTCGAACTCGCGACCCCAACCTTGGCAAGGTTGTGCTCTACCACTGAGCTATTCCCGCATGAAGCCGTGTATTCTATCTTCCATAACAAAACTGTCAAGCCAGAATCCCTACTATTTTTTAAATTGAGGGAGTGCAAGTTGGATATAATGCCACATTGACCAAATAGTAAGAATCGCAGCAACGTATATGGCCACTAAACCAACTTCACGTACTGGCACGCCATAGAAGTCTTCGTTATACAATAAACAAACAATTGCTAACATTTGAACCCCCGTCTTACACTTTGCTAACCACGATACCTGCATTGTTGAGCGTTGCCCTAACTCAGCCATCCACTCGCGTAATGCAGCTACTGAAACTTCTCTACCGATGATAACAGCGGCTGGAATTGCAATATACACAGCAGGGTCGGCCTGAACAATTAACACCAACAATATAACCACCATTAGTTTATCTGCCACTGGGTCAAGAAACTCTCCGAACGCCGTTTGCAAATTTAGCTTTCTTGCCAAAAACCCATCAAACCAATCGGTTAGCGATGCAACGATAAATATTGTTGCACACCAGAACCTTGCATCGTCTATAGGCAAATAAAACACAACCATAATGACCGGTATCGAGGCAATACGCAGCAGGGTTAGAATAGTTGGAATATTAAGAATCATACGACACAAAATGTTTCGATATTTTGTTATATTTTAGCACTTTTATGATCCAACTCCATCATGAAAACGATCATAAATTCGTTGACCTAATGCTTCATTAATGCCATCTACCGTGCATAAATCTTCTACTCCAGCCGACTTAATTTCACGCAATCCACCAAACTGTTTTAATAAACGTTGCCTTTTCTTAGGCCCAAGGCCCTGAATTTTTTCAAGTGTAGATTGTTTTTTTGCCTTACCTCTTTGCTGCCGATGCCCACTGATTGCAAACCGATGCGCTTCATCTCTAATTTGTTGCAAAATTAACAACCCGGGGTCATCCGCCGAAATAATCAATGTTTTACTATCGTCAGCACGGTATATTTTTTCCATTCCTACTTTTCTATCACTACCTTTTGAAATACCGATAATAAAAATCGAGGTACAACCAATATCGGCCAACGCATCCGAAACCGCATGCACTTGCCCTTTCCCACCATCAATCACCAACAAGTCGGGCATCGCCTGCTCACCATTTAATGTACGTATATAGCGTCGAGAAACGGCCTGAGCTAGGGCTGCATAGTCATCACCTGCAGTAACATTTTTAATATTAAATCGTCGATAAGCATCCTTTAATGGACCCTCATCATTAAACACAACACAAGATGCAACCGTCTGATCACCCTGTATATGACTAATATCAAAGCACTCCATACGCATAATTCCTGTCGTTAAACCTAGTATGGTTGATAGCTTATTAAGCCGCTCACGAGTATTCTCTTGTCCTGAAATTTTTTGCTTTAGCGCAATCGCTACATTATTTTTTGCCATCGTCAACCAACGAGCTCTTTCACCACGTGGTTTAACCGTCATTTTGACTTGTCTGGCTGCTTTTTCAGACAACACGTGTTGTATTAAAGATTGCTCATGAGGCACATGACTGATCAAAAGAGCCTTAGGAATAGCTTTTTCTAAATAAAATTGCAGTAAAAAAGCACTCAGAATATCAGTTTCATTATTACCTGCTGGAATTTTAGGAAAAAAAGTTCGATTTCCTAGGTGTTGTCCGTGTCTAATAAAAAAAACTTGCACACAAGCCAAGTCATCCACCAAAGCGCATGCAATAACATCTAAGTCACCCTCTTGACCGCTAACATATTGGCGCTCCATTAACTTACGCAGGTGCATAATTTGGTCACGGTATTGGGCCGCTTTTTCGAAACTTAATTGCGCTGACGCTTGCTCCATTTTGGTGACTAAACCATCAATTAACGAGCTGTTCTTGCCTTGTAAAAACATCACTGTGTGGTCAACATCTTCGGCATATTCTTTTTCGCTTATCAAACCAACACAGGGCGCTGAACAGCGTTTTATTTGGTGCTGAAGGCACGGCCTAGACCTGTTTTTATAAAAACTATCATCGCATTGTCTTACTGGAAATATCTTTTGTAGAATTTGTAAACTTTCGCGAACCGCACCCGCACTTGGGTAAGGCCCAAAGTATTGGCCTTTTGCCTTTTTTGTGCCTCGCTGTAAGGATAATCGTGGAAATTTTTGCTGTGATGATAAAAATATATGTGGATAACTTTTATCATCCCGTAAGCAGATATTGTAACGAGGCTTTAATTGTTTTATGAGCTGATTTTCCAGCAATAACGCTTCGCCTTCTGTATGCGTAATAATGGTGTTTATTCGTCGAACGTGCGACACCATTACTTTCTTTTTTATATCTTTATCGCCTTTCTTAAAATAGCTGGCAACGCGTTTCTTTAAGTTTTTCGCCTTCCCTACATAGATGCATTGGTCGTACTGATCAACCATCTGGTACACGCCCGGTTTTTGGGTAAGGTTTTTTAAAAATCTTTTGCTATCAAAACCTTCATTTGCATCAACTGTATCCATATATCATAGTTTACCGACATGTTATTTGATAACAAATATTAGAGACAAAAAAACCTCAATTAAGAGGCTTTTTATGTCATAAAAGTAAACATTGTTATTTTTTCTTTTTTGGCTTCACAGGGTTGTTAGTTATTTTTGAAAATAAGCCTTCTTGCATATCCTTAAACACTTCCATATTACGATTTGCTAAGGTACTCATGATTGCAAACGGGTCTGCGACTTGTTCAATACCACTTCTAACCTTAGCACGTTGCTCAGCAATTAATTTAACTGAGTTTTCCAAGTAGCTGGCAAAATTATTTTGAAAAGGGTCACCGTAAAAACGCACCAGTTGCTCTAGCATTTCGGCACTCATAATGGGTTTGCCTTCTTCTTCTTGCTCTAGAATGACCTGTAAAAGAACACTTCTTGTTAAGTCTTCTTTAGTTTTTGCATCAATAATTTTAACTGGCTCCTTATCAATCACCAATTGCTTAACATCATTAAGCGTCACATACTTACTAATCGCCGTATCGTACAAACGGCGATTAGGGTACTTCTTTATAATACGTTTTTCAGTCATTTACGAATTCCTTAAGGAAATTAAAAGCAGCTGTTTATTCAGCCACTTCCTTCATACTTAAACGAACACGTCCTTGTCGATCAACT
>NVSW01000015.1 GCA_002401365.1 Piscirickettsiaceae bacterium
GCTCGGGCATCCTCGCAATAGCTGCACTGCTAATGGGTGCCGAACACGCTATTGGTATTGATATTGATCCGCAAGCACTCACGTCATCACTTAACAACGCAACAAAAAACAATGTCCAAGATCGCTTCAATATATGTAACACACAACACTACCCCACGACAGCCTGTGATATCGTTATTGCTAACATTCTTGCAGACCCGCTAATAACATTTGCAAAAGAAATATCTGCTCTTGTCAAACCCGGTGGACAACTTGTACTATCGGGCATCCTTAGCGAACAAATTGAGTCGGTGCAAAAAACGTATGAAGGTCATTTTATATTTGAAGCTAGCAGAATACGAGACAACTGGGCGTGCCTTTGTGCCGCCAAGAAATAACTAGCACTATGCATTACGCCCTTTGCCCTAATTGTTCAAGCACACTGCAAATTTCCCAACAGCAGATTGAAGCAAAAAATGGTCTCGTGCGTTGCGGCCATTGCAAGGATATTTTCGATGCAAAAAAACATCAATTAACCCCATCTGAAACGACTCAGGCACTCAAACTCGTCAAAGAAGAGCCGCCTATCTCCGTTGCACAACCACAAGTAACTCAAGAAAAACAGGAGCCTATAACAACAGAGTCTGACGATAACATAGAAGCAGTTTGGGAAAATAAGCAAGAAAAAACTACTAGCAGGGTTCCCTACAGCCTATTAGCCCTTATTTTATTAAGTATTTTTATTTACCAGGCTTTTTACTTTAACGTCTTCTCTATTACCCAAAACACCGCCCTCCAACCTGCATTCGAAATGATAAACAAATCGTTTGGTCTAAACATCCCTCGTTATAAAAACCTCGATGATATAAGGGTTATAGACAGGCAATTGTCTACCCATCCAATACTTAAAAACACCTTACAGTTAAAGCTTACTGTAAAAAATACTGCCGCCACTAATCAAGACTACCCCATTATAAACATTAAGCTCACCTCAGCTGCTGGAAAACAAGTAGCCCAAGCTACTTTTCACTCCAAAGATTACTTACCTAGTGCTGATATTTATGACCCATTCGGCCCCTTAAGCAGCCGGGAATTTATCATTAACTTCAACTCACCTAAAGAAACAGTCACCGGCTTTGAAATTTACTTTAGTTATTAAAAGCAAAAGAACTTTTGTGCAAAGGTTTATAAATAGTTGTTAAACTACTGTGATGCAAATCGGCCCCTACACCCTCACTAATAACCTCATTTTATCGCCCATGGCAGGGATCACCGATCGCCCGTTCCGCCAAATATGTCGTGAGCTTGGCGCTGGCATGGCAGTATCTGAAATGACCGCGTCAAACCCTGCCCTTATTAATCATCCCCGCACACAATTAAGGTTGGACCATCAAGGTGAGAATGAACCACGTTCGGTACAAATAGTAGGCACCGACCCAGTCCAAATGGCTGAGGCGGCTAGACGCAACCAACAATCGGGCGCGCAAATTATCGATATAAATATGGGCTGTCCTGCAAAAAAGGTCTGCAATGTTGCTGCTGGCTCCGCATTATTACGCGACGAGCCACTCGTTGATAAAATTCTTACTGCAGTTGTTTCAGCTGTAGATATACCCGTTACCCTTAAAATAAGAACAGGCTGGGACACCCGTACTAAGAATGCCATCACCATTGCCAATATCGCAGAACAAGCGGGCATAGTCGCTCTTGCTGTACACGGCAGGACACGCGCTTGCAAATATAAAGGTGACGCCGAATTCGATACCATCAAGGCGGTTAAACAAGCCGTCAACATTCCTGTGCTGGCAAATGGAGACATCACCTCTGCAGAAAAAGCCAAGTTTGTATTAAAATATACAGGCGCTGATGGTTTGCTAATTGGCCGTGGCGCACAAGGAAACCCTTGGATATTTCGGGAAATTAACCACTATCTCACCACAGGAAACCATCTTGCACGCCCAAACTTAGCTGAAGTCCACCTAGTCATGTCAAAACATTTACGGCAGCTGCATGAATTTTATGGGCAGGTGATGGGGGTTAAAATTGCCCGAAAACACATCAATTGGTACTTGAGAAATATTGACGGTTTACTCTTACCTTCCGTTAAAAAAGCGTACCTCATTAATAAACCCGAGCAGCAATTGGCTTTTATTGATAGAATTTTTGATGTTCTTAAAAACAACACAACAATTGCAGCATGACAAGTAACACTTTTCATAAGCCTCTATGCCAACAGGTTCAAAAAACCCTAGAAAGTTATTTTGCCCAGCTCGATGGTCAAGAGATCAATAATTTGCACGCTATGGTTATTCGTGAAGTTGAAAAGCCACTCATAGAATTCGCCTTATCACACACTAAATCAAATCAGTCTAAAGCTGCAAAAATGTTAGGTTTAAGCCGTGGAACGCTAAGAAAAAAAATGCTTGAATACAAACTTGACCAATAAATAATTTATAAAATTTCATCACACCTCACGGTAATAAAAACCTAAGCAAGTAACGCCTTATTTCGATAAAATACGCGCTTTACTGATCGAGCATTACGCTTGAATACAACCACCTAAGGCCTTTAATCATGAATAATAAAATCTCACGAGCGCTTATTAGTGTTTCTGACAAATCAGGCATTATTGAATTTTGCCAGCAACTAAATGAATTCGGTGTTGAGATTATCTCCACTGGCGGTACCGCAAAATTATTGCAGCAAAACAGCATTGCAGTGATGGAAATCAGTGATTACACTGGCTTTCCTGAAATTATGGATGGCCGCGTAAAAACCCTTCATCCAAAAGTACACGGTGGTATTTTGGGGCGTCGTGATATTGATCAAGATATCATGCGAGAAAACGATATCAAGCCTATCGACTTAGTTGTTGTTAATTTATACCCGTTCCAGCAAACCGTTGCCAATCCAGATTGTGACCTAGCAACTGCTATTGAAAATATTGATATTGGTGGCCCAACCATGATTCGTGCTGCCGCAAAAAATCATAAAGATGTCACGGTTGTTGTCGATCCAACAGATTACGAAACGGTTATAGGCGGCATTAAAACCTCTGGTGGTGTCGACGCTAATACACGTTTTAAGCTAGCCGTAAAAACATATGAACACACAGCTCAATACGATGGAGCGATTGCCAATTACCTAGGCCGGATCCAAGAAGATGGTAGCAAAGCTGACTTTTCAAGAACCATTAATCTACAGTTTAGGCAACAACAAGTCATGCGTTATGGAGAGAACCCCCACCAAAAAGCAGCTTTTTTTGTTGAACAAAATCCTTCTAATGGTTCTATCGCCTCGGCCCAGCAACTGCAAGGAAAGGCGTTATCGTACAACAATATTGGCGACACTGATGCCGCTCTTGAGTGTGTTAAACAGTTCGATGACTCACCAGCCTGCGTTATTGTAAAACACGCCAACCCCTGTGGCGTAGCGTTGGGAGAGTCTATTTTAGAGGCCTATAATACCGCGTATAAAACAGACCCTGAATCATCATTTGGTGGCATTATAGCGTTCAACAGACCACTGGATGCAGACACTGCACAAGCTATTATTGATCGCCAATTTGTTGAAGTTATCATCGCACCAGGCATTAACCAAGCAGCTATTGATATTGTTGCCAGTAAAAAAAATGTACGCCTATTAGATTGTGGAAACTGGGCTTCAGCCGATAAAACATTACTAGATATTAAACGAGTTAACGGTGGCTTACTCGTACAATCAGCTGATAATGAACTGTATAACGACTTAACAGTAGTAACTAAACGCCAGCCTACGGAACAAGAAATGAGTGATTTATTATTCACTTGGCGAGTCGCTAAATTCGTTAAATCAAATGCCATTGTATACGGTAGAAATAATGCAACTATCGGTGTAGGCGCGGGACAAATGAGTCGCATTAACTCGGCTCGAATTGCCGCCATCAAAGCCGAACATGCTGGTCTTGAAGTAACAGGTGCCGTGATGGCATCAGACGCATTCTTCCCATTTAGGGATGGCTTAGATAATGCCGCACAGGTTGGCATAAAGGCGGTGATACAACCCGGTGGGTCAATGCGAGATGAGGAGGTCATCGCCGCAGCAAATGAACACGGTATCGCAATGGTTTTTACTGGCATGCGCCACTTTAGACACTAAAGGAGATATACATGAAGGTTCTTATCGTTGGTGGTGGTGGTCGTGAGCACGCATTAGCTTGGAAAGCAGCTCAATCACCTGAGGTTAGCAACGTATTTGTCGCTCCAGGTAATGCTGGCACTGCGCTTGAAAAAAACCTACAAAACATTGATATTTCAGCAGAAGACATACCCAAGCTACTCGAGTTTGCACAAACAGAGCATGTCGGTTTAACCATTGTTGGCCCTGAAGCACCCTTGGTAGACGGCATTGTTGACTTATTTCAAGAACATGGCTTACGCTGTTTTGGCCCAACTAAAGCCGCCGCTCAGTTAGAAGGTTCAAAAACCTATTGCAAAGACTTCCTTGCTAGACACAACATCCCAACGGCCGAATACCAAAGCTTTATCGACATTGAACCCGCTTGTGACTATATTCGCTCCAAAGGTGCCCCCATCGTTGTTAAAGCTGATGGCTTAGCAGCCGGCAAAGGCGTCATTCTTGCACAAACAGAGCAAGAGGCAATAACAGCTGTAAACGATATGTTAGCTGGCAATGCATTTGGTGAAGCCGGTCATCGCGTTGTTATTGAAGAGTTTTTGCTCGGAGAAGAAGCCAGCTTTATTGTTATCGCAAACGGACAACAAGCCTTACCAATGGCCTCATCTCAAGATCACAAGGCTCGTGACAACGGTGACACTGGCCCAAACACAGGCGGCATGGGTGCATATTCACCCGCCCCCGTTGTAACAGCAAAAATGCACCAACTCATAATGGATACCATTATCCAACCAACATTGGATGGCATGATCAAAGACGGCATCCCGTATACTGGTTTTTTATACGCTGGCGTAATGATAGATGCACAAGGGAAACCTAAAGTTCTAGAGTACAATTGCCGATTTGGCGACCCAGAAACACAACCCATTATGATGCGCCTAAACAGTGACCTGGTTGCGCTATGTAATGCCGCATTGGATAACAAACTAGATACCATAACCGCAGACTGGGATCCTCGCACATCAATTGGTGTTGTATTGGCTGCGGGCGGCTACCCATTTGACTACAACAAAGGCGATGTTATTACTGGCATCCCCGTAGAAACGGATGAAACGAAAACCTTTCAAGCAGGTACTAAAATGAAGGGTGACGACATCACAACTAATGGTGGACGTGTATTATGCGTATGCGCATTAGGCGACAGCGTCCAAGACGCTCAGCAAAAAGCGTATAAAACTGTCAGTTCAATTCAGTGGGATAACGTGTATTTTCGTACCGATATAGGCCACCGTGCTATTTTAAGAGAAAGCACTACGTTTAGTTAAAACATTAGTAGCCTATACTAAGCTACCCCTTTGTTTTCTTAAACGGTAATAACAAAACAGTATCAAGGTACGTTTCGTCGTGGTTTACTAACTCTGCAATACCACATTTGACTGGGCTCTCACCTTTCGACTCTGTTGTTAGCGTCTTAAACAGAAAATCCCAACAGGTTAAAAATGTTGAATAGTTAGCGTTACTGTCCAGCATATTAACGGAATGGTGAATACGGTGTAGTTTTGGGGTTATTATAAAAAAACTCAAAACGCTTTCCAATGCGTCCACCAGCTTTACATTAAGATGGGAAAAATACGCATAAGGAATGTGCAATAAATTAAAAATGATTAGGCTTAATGGCGTTAAGCCAAACATCAATACCGCTGCCATTTGGCACGCTACTGTAAACACAACTTCAAGAGGGTGAAACCTGAACCCCGTTGTACAGTCAAAATCCATATCACTATGGTGCACCTTATGTACTCGCCATAACAAAGGAACTTTATGCAACAAACGATGTTGGCCGTACATAACCAAATCAAGAATCAAGAACGAAGCCGTTATCTCAATAAAAAATGGCAGAGATAGATGATTAAAAAGACCCCATTCGTCCTTAATAGCAACAGCAAAGCCTAAAGGTAATATAGGAAAGAGGACGTACAAGATAACAATAGAAAATACATAGAAACAGAAATTACTCAGCCAACGCAAGCCTTTCTTTGCTTGCAGAGGGTAATCAGTGTATGTACGTTCTAAAAGAAAAAAAACAATGAAAAAAAAAGGGATACCAGCCAGAATTAATGTTTCATAGTTTAGTTCTAGCCAAGCACCCACCATCAACTGTTATTTATTTTTTATTCTTCCAAGCTATAAAGGCGTAAGCTGCTCCACCCAAGCCTAATAACGCGATAATACTTGGCTCTGGAATTTGATTTGTTGGTGGAGTAATGATTGTGCCTGCAATAACATTGTTAGCAACAAGCAGTAACGAAGTTAAAGCGAATATAGTTTTATTTAACATGATTTTCTCCAAAAAGTTATTTATAAAACACTTTCAACATACAGCACTTGTAAAAAGAAGCACTTTTCATACCGTTTTTCATAACCTTATGAAATTATTGCAGTTTGTTATTTATTACTTTTTAGGTTTTTGGAATACTGTAAAAAAAGCTGACAATTAATCGCTTTCCTGGGTTAGAACTATCGCTTCATAGAATCGAAAAATTCAGCATTTGTTTTTGTTTTCTTGAACCTTTCCAATAAAAACTCAATCGCGCCCAGCTCATCCATTGGGTTAAGAATTTTACGTAGAATCCATGTTTTTTGCAGGATATCTGCATCAACTAAATACTCTTCCCTTCTGGTACCAGAGCGATTTACATTGATCGCAGGATAGACACGTTTTTCAGCAATTTTACGCTCTAAGTGCAGCTCCATATTGCCGGTGCCTTTAAATTCTTCGTAGATAACGTCGTCCATTCTTGAACCCGTTTCCACCAATGCAGTAGCAATAATTGTTAAGCTGCCGCCTTCTTCAATGTTTCTCGCCGCACCAAAAAAGCGTTTTGGACGTTCAAGTGCATTGGCATCTACACCACCGGTCAGTATTTTTCCTGACGACGGTGCAACTGTATTATACGCACGGCCTAAACGGGTAATTGAGTCCAGCAAAATAATCACATCTCTTTTATGCTCAACCATACGCTTAGCTTTTTCAATCACCATTTCAGCCACTTGCACATGACGCGACGCTGGTTCGTCAAACGTGCTGGATATCACTTCACCTTTAACGGTGCGTGACATTTCGGTCACCTCTTCTGGACGCTCATCAATCAACAAAACAATTAAGTAACTTTCAGGATTATTGACAGCTATCGAGTGCGCTAAATTCTGCATAATCATTGTTTTACCCGCTTTAGGCGGTGAAACAATCAAGCCTCGCTGGCCTTTACCAATTGGCGACACAAGGTCAATGATCCTAGCGGTTAGGTCTTCTGTCGTGCCATTACCCATTTCTAGAAAAAGGCGCTCATTCGCAAACAGAGGTGTTAAATCTTTAAACGCTATTTTATTTTTTGCGTGCTCAGGTTTTTCGTAGTTAAGCTCATCAACCTTCAATAGCGCAAAATACCGCTCATTGTCTTTTGGTGGACGAATTTTTCCTGAAATAGTATCACCAGTCCGCAAGCCAAAACGTCGTATTTGGCTAGGTGAAACATAAATATCATCTGGACCGGCCAAAAAAGATGCTGCCGAAGACCTTAAAAAACCAAAGCCATCGGATAAAACTTCTAATACCCCATCACCGTAGATGTCATCGCCTTTTTTAGCCACCTTTTTAAGTATTTGGAAAACAGTATTTTGTTTTAATGATCGGCCAATGTTATCAACACCTAGGTCTTTCGCAATTTGAAGAATTTCAGTTGCGGGTTTGCTCTTCAGCTCAGTTAGATTCATATAGATTTATTCAAGAATTTTATAAATAGGAGAAATGTGCGTTCATTGAAAACGCATAGATTTTTTGTTTTTTATGGGATGTCGCACGTCGCGCGCGGTTAGAATTTGTATTACGACTGTAAAGGTAGCACTAAAAACCACCTTCGTCCAGTTTTCTGGACGAAGGTGGTGAAATTAAACGTTACTATCAATAAAAGCAGACAGTTGAGACTTTGAAACAGCACCCACTTTAGTTGCTTCAACTTCACCATTTTTAAAAATCATTAATGTTGGAATACCTCTAACGCCAAAACGTCTTGGCATAGCAGGATTTGAATCAATATCTAGCTTTACAACTTTCACTTTACCAGAATATTCATCGGCTACTTCATCTAAAATTGGTGCGATCATCTTACAAGGACCACACCACTCAGCCCAAAAATCCACCAGTACAGGTTCCGTTACATTAAGCACGTCCTGCTCAAAATTATCGTCCGTTGTATGAACTAAACTTTCACTCACTATTTTCTCTCCAGTTTGATTGAAACCCAAGCGCCCCATCTACATAAAGGGTACGATGGCTATGCGCATAGCTTAACATGAAATTATTCGTGCTTGATAACCCTTTTATTATAACTCTAACCGCTTAAACCGACACATGGCATCCACCCATTTAACAGACACCGCATTTAGCACGCTTGGCTTATCCGAACAATTGATGCAAGGGCTCAATGCAGCAGGCTTTACTCATTGTTCTCCGATACAAGAGCAGACATTACCAATTACCTTACAGTCTAAAGATGTGGCCGGACAAGCTCAAACGGGCACAGGGAAAACCATTGCTTTTTTACTGGCAACCTATCAAAACTTAATGATGGGCGAACCGTCCGAAAACCCTAGGTCGATACGCGCACTGATACTGGCACCCACGCGTGAACTCGCCATACAAATTTACAATGATGCCACCATTATCGGCAAATACACCTCTATTAAAGTTGGCTTAGCCTACGGTGGAACCGACTACGAAAAACAACGCCAAACACTTGAGGATGGCGTTGATATACTAATTGGTACTCCTGGCCGAACTATCGATTTTTTTAAACAAAAAGTATTCAATCTTAAATGCGCCGAAGTCCTTGTACTGGATGAAGCGGATAGGATGTTTGACCTAGGTTTTATTAATGATATTCGTTACCTTTTACGGCGTTTACCCGAACCTACCCAACGCTTAAATATGTTATTTTCAGCAACCTTATCGTTTAAGGTTACTGAGCTTGCGTATGAACACATGAATGAGCCAGAAATGGTTAGAATAGAGCCCGAACAAATCACCGCCAAGCAGGTTGAAGAGTTTATGTACTACCCTGCTGACAACGAAAAAATTCCGTTGCTGGTGATGTTGTTGAATGAGCAAACACCCACGCGGGCAATTATTTTCATAAATACTAAGCATAATGCCGACAAACTGAACCGAACACTAGAGGGAAACGACTTTAATAGTGCCGTCCTCTCAGGTGATGTTCCGCAAAAGAAACGTCAACGCATACTAAAACAATTTCAAGAAGGCAACTTACCCATACTTATTGCTACTGATGTTGCTGCTAGGGGCTTACATATCCCAGATGTTAGCCATGTCTTTAATTTTGATTTGCCGCAAGATGCTGAAGACTATGTACATAGAATTGGGCGCACGGCACGCTCAGGCGCAAGCGGTATTGCAATTAGTTTTGCGTGTGAAACATACGCCTATTCTCTACCCGATATTGAGGCCTATATTACGCATAAAATTCCATTCAAACATGTTGACTCTGCGGACTTACCAACACTAAAACCGGCTACTAAAAAAGTTTACAACGCCGCCGCAAAGCACGCAAAACCAAGGTCACACCAGCAAAATAGACAGCATCATAGAAAATAACAAATACTCAATTTATAGGCAATAACTTACCCAAATGTTCCACCGCAACAAACTCTTCAATTTGGCGCGGTTTTTTAGAGCTGTCTGGACACGTTATCGCCACCAATTGAGTCATGCCAAATTGTTCTGCAGACCTCAAAACACTTAAGCTATCATCCACAAATAACGTATCTTCCAGACCGAATTGCTCAACTGCGTGTAATGTTTGCCAGAAAAGCTGGTGCTCTTTTGGGTAGCCAACATCGTGTGCGCAAATAACGGTGTCAAAGAATTTCATTAATCCAGTTTTCTGCATTTTTAAATTAAGACTATCCTCATGTGCATTTGTAACTAGCACACAACGGATATCAGACGCTTTTAAGGCTTCCAGAAACTCGTGGGTATTGGGTAACACTTGAATATGCTCACGTACTCCATGTTTTAATTCTGCAATATTGATCGATAACATATCACTCCAATAATCCAAACAATACCAATTTAACAACCCTTCTTGGGACTTAAAAATTGGCGCTAGAAGGTTTATTGCATCAGCCACGCTTATTCCTTCTTTTTCAGCATAGTGCTCCGGCACGATAGTCTGCCAAAAATAATTATCGAATTTTAAATCCAATAACGTTCCATCCATATCAAGGAACACTGCTTCTATTTTTGACCAATTAATCATTTACCAATTTAACGTCTCGATTACAATGTATTATCATTTAGATGCTTCAGGAATTTACCATGTTAAACCATCACCACAAAGTTCTTCTTATTATTGCTTGTTGTTTAACGCTAATAGCCTGCCACAAACCACCCGTCCTTGATGAAACCCTTGTTTTAGAAATTCTTAACAATTCAAATAAAGCGTCTGGTTATGCCATTAGCCTAGTTACCAACAACCCACATGCGCTTGGCACTAATGCAAGGGGTTGGACCTGTGTGGACAAACAAAAAATCATTGATGCTGGGTTAGTTATCTGCAAAAAATCTGGGCGTTCAGGCGTTTATCTAAAATTTACCGATGAAGGCAAAAAACTGATAGTTGATAAACCATGGGGAGATTCAACTTTGCGTAATGCGCGAGTTATTGCTGTCAGTCAACAGGTTGAAAAAATAAACTCTATCGAGATGCTAGACAAATCTCACGCAACCGTTAGCTACACTAGCAGCTATAATGAGCACACCCCCTTCGCCAGTGATACATTAAAGAAGCTCATTCCCCTTAATACAGCTAAAGCGGGTACAGCAAATTTAAGTCTTGTCGATAAAGAGTGGATGTTGCAATAGCAACCGCTCTATAAAATTATAATGAACAAAGCCAAACGCCAAGATATATTTGAAAGGCTTGCAGAAGCAATCCCAAACCCGGAAACAGAACTCAACTACAACTCCACTTTCGAATTACTCATTGCAGTTATTTTATCCGCCCAAGCAACAGATAAAGGCGTCAACAAAGCTACCGATAAACTTTACCCAATCGCTAACACGCCCAGTGCAATTTATAAGCTAGGCGAAGATGGACTAAAACAATACATTAAGACCATTGGCCTTTTTAACACCAAGGGCGCCAATATTATTAAGACCTGCAAAATTCTTATTGATAAACATGCAAGCAAGGTTCCGCAAACTCGCCAAGAACTCGAGGAGCTTCCCGGCGTTGGCCGTAAAACAGCCAACGTTGTGCTTAACACCGCCTTCGGCCAGCCTACCATTGCCGTCGATACCCATATATATAGGGTGAGCAATCGCACCAAAATAGCAACGGGGAAAACAGTACTAGACGTTGAAAAAAAACTCGAAAAGCATGTTCCCACCGCCTTTAAATTAGACGTGCATCATCTGCTAATATTGCACGGGCGATACACTTGCGTAGCCCGTAAACCACGGTGTGGTTCGTGTGTAATTGAGGATCTGTGTGAATATAGTAAAAAAACCCAAGTCTAGCATTAATGTTTAATTATTAAGGAACTGTTCAGTATTACCCTAATAATATGATCTAGCGCAAGTTTAAAACCATTGTGTAAGTTTTTTAAACTTTCCATGGTCTATTAAATCGCATATAGTTAACCGGTCAGAACTTATCGGTACTTTCTGCAACCTGACTGGAATACAGTTTAATACAACAAAATTAAAGAGGATCTCTTATGAAAAATTCAAAAAAAACACCATTAGTAGCTGCTTTAGGCGCGGCATTTGTTACATCTATGGCTTTTGCTCCTGCTGCAAGCGCTGACGTAAACCCATTTGGCGCAACTGAGCTTGAAACAGGCTACATGGTACTTGCTGAAGGCAAATGTGGCGAAGGCAAATGCGGTGCTAAAGACGGCAAAAAAGCTGACGGTAAATGCGGCGAAGGCAAATGTGGCGAGAAAAAAGCCGCTAAGAAAGCTGAAGGTAAATGTGGCGAAGGTAAATGTGGTGCTGATAAAGCTGCCGCAAAAGCAAAAGAAGCAAAATGTGCTGAAGGTAAATGCGCTGAAGGTAAATGCGGTGGCAAAAAATAAGATTGCCTAGCAAATGAAAAGCACCTTTCCCGTTACTGGGGCAGGTCTCGGATTAAGGCGGGCCTTTATCGGCCCGCTGTCTGAGAAACCTGCAACAAACGTTGATTTTTACGAATGCGTTCCAGAAAACTGGATTCGCTTTGGCGGTCAGTACGGTAAACAATTTCGCGCCATAACTGAACGCTTTCCATTCGTTTCTCACGGTTTATCACTTAGCCTTGGCAGCCCAGATCCACTAGATGTTGATTTTGTTCGCGACATCCGCGACTTTTTGAAACAGCACCAAATTAAAATTTACACTGAGCACCTTACTTATTGCAGTGACGGTGGTCATATGTACGATCTGATGCCCATCCCCTTTACTGAAGAGGCCGTGGATTATGTCGCAGCACGAATCATTCAAGTACAAGACATTTTAGGCCAACAAATCGCAATAGAAAATGCCTCTTACTACGCGGCCCCTGGCAAAGAAATGGATGAAATTGATTTTATTAACGCCGTCCTCGAAAAGGCCGATTGCAAACTCCTTATCGATATCAATAATATTTATGTCAACAGCGTTAATCATAAATACAACGCTGAAGAATTTATGAAACAACTCCCTGGGGAGCGCATTAGTTATGCACATATTGCCGGCCATTATCACGAATCAGAAGATATCATCATAGACTCCCACGGTACGACGGTCATTGACCCCGTTTGGCGGCTACTTGATAGCGCTTATAAGCACTTTGGCGTTTTCCCAACCCTACTAGAAAGAGACCTTAATATTCCGCCACTTGCCGATTTATTAGACGAAGTTGACCTCATTCATCAAGCTCAAATGAACTATGCCTCAAAGCAAGAACAAAAACGTGCAGCGGGTTAGTACCCCCTCGTTTATACAAACGCAGCACCAGTTCACCCAATACATCCGCGACCCAGACAATTCGCCGAAACCGGCGGATATTGAAGAACGGCGGATGAATATGTACCGTGATTTATTGTTTACTAACATCTCAAATATCATCAGTGATGCATTCCCCGTTTTAAAAAAAATAACCTCTGATAAAAACTGGGAGGCAATGTGTCGCGACTTCTTTGTTCGTCACCCCTGCCATAGCCCGTATTTTTCAGAAGTCTCACAGGAATTTATTCAATATTTACAAAATGAACGTCGTGAAGCCTCACATGCAGCTGAGGACTTTTCTTTTCTGTTAGAGTTAGCACATTACGAGTGGGCCGAATTATTTGTATCGGTGGCAGAAGATGCTAAAGAAACCAAACCTGTTATTTCTAACCCATTAAATCAAGTTTTGACGGTTGCCAACGCTGCTATGTCCCTCGCATACCAATACCCTGTTCACAGAATATCACCTGATTACATCCCAACTGAACCGGACGAACAACCAACCTTCCTAGTGGTGTATCGAGACAGTAATGATAAAGTAGGGTTTCTAGAAACTAACCCCATGACTCACGCGTTACTAGAGAAGCTTTCAAATAACTCTAGCCTTACCTGCCAGCAAATTCTCACCGCACTAGCTGACGAAATGCAGCATCCAAACCCCGATATTGTGATTCAGGGTGGAGCCAGCATCTTATTAGACTTTGTTAGTCGCGGCATTGTTGTTTCCATTAACTAGATCGCCCCACTCGAAACCAAGTGCTCGTTCAAGCCTATTCAGCCTGTACATGCTCTATTTACTTTCTCTGCATGCAAACCCTCTTGCTTTTTACGTATATTATAAATATATTTTATATGAAGCAGCGTAGAAACGGCCCGCCTTAACGTTCTAAACTAACTTTTCATTGCAATTTTCCCGAGCCATTAAGACTTAAAGCCTTCTAAGTAACGAAACTAATGTCATTTCGGTATAATGGCCGACTACAAATTAAGCTAGTACTCATTATGAGCAACTCGTCTCTATTCGAACAAGCACAACTTTCTATCCCCGGTGGCGTTAATTCTCCTGTTCGTGCATTTAAGGGTGTTGGTGGCGAACCGGTTTTTATTGACCATGCCAAGGGTGCTTATATTACCGACACGAATAACAAACAATATATCGATTACGTGGGCTCTTGGGGCCCTATGGTGCTTGGGCACAGTCACCCAAACGTTATTAAGGCCGTTCAAGCCGCCGCTGAAAAAGGCCTTAGCTTTGGCGCACCGACCATTATCGAAACCGCCATGGCAGAAGAAGTTTGCAGCTTAGTTCCCTCCATTGAAAAAGTACGCATGGTCAGCTCTGGCACTGAAGCGACAATGAGCGCCATTCGTTTAGCGCGTGGGTTTACTGGCAAAGATAACATCATTAAATTTGAAGGCTGCTACCACGGGCATTCCGATTCATTACTCGTTAAAGCAGGTTCAGGCGCGTTAACCTTTGGCGTGCCTAGCTCACCCGGCGTCCCCGCCTCACTTGCAGATCACACCATCACACTACCCTATAACGATGCGAAAGCTATTACTGAGTTATTAAAAGAAACCGGCGATACTATCGCTTGTATTATTGTTGAACCCGTCGCTGGCAACATGAACTGCATTCCTCCAGAACCCGGATTCCTTGAAGCACTAAGATCTTTATGCGATCAATACGGCATTGTGCTGATTTTTGATGAAGTCATGAGCGGCTTCCGTGTTGCCCTTGGCGGCGCACAGCAACTCTACGGCGTTAAGCCCGACTTAACAACACTAGGCAAAGTAATTGGCGGCGGCATGCCTGTAGGCGCTTTTGGCGGGCGCGCAGACATTATGGCTTGCCTCGCACCTGACGGCCCTGTTTATCAAGCAGGTACATTATCTGGCAATCCATTGGCTATGTCGGCAGGCTTAACAACACTAGAGCTTGTGAGCGAAGCTGGTTTTTATGAAAAACTTACTCAACGCACAACACAATTACTCAATGGTTTAAAACAAATAGCCGACGAAGCGAAGATTCCATTATCGACTAATCAAGTAGGCGGCATGTTTGGTTTATTCTTTTCTGAAGACGACAATATCAGCCGTTTCGATCAGGTCATGAAATGCGATCAAGAACGTTTCAAGAAATTTTTCCACCTGATGCTAGATCAAGGCATATATCTTGCCCCTTCAGCTTTTGAAGCAGGATTTATTTCCGCTGCCCATACAGAGCAAGATATAAACGATACCTTGGATGCCGCAAAAAGTGCCTTCCAGCAACTAACATGATTGACACCATTAAGCCTGGGCAAGTGTATAAGCTAACGCAATATGAGAAATTAGGTGGCGAAACGGGTGTTCGCCAACTGGTTAAGTATTTCTACCAAGCGATGGATTCTATCGCTGACGTTAAAGCCATTCGTGATATGCACGCACCTAGTCTAAACGAAGCCGAAGATAAATTATTTATGTTCTTAAGTGGCTGGCTTGGCGGCCCCTCTCTATACATTGAGAAATTTGGCCACCCACGCCTACGCGCTCGCCACTTACCCTTTGCCGTAGGTACAAAAGAACGCGACCAGTGGTTGCATTGCATGGACGTAGCTCTATCAAAAATGGATATAGAAAAAGCCATGCATGACGAACTAATGCAAGCATTTTTCAATACTGCTGACTTTATGCGCAATAAAAGCGAATAAAAACTCTTCACTATGTTTGCCGATTTTCTTAACAGTATTACTGAGCTTATACATCAATACCCGACTTGGTCTGGTGCGATTGTTTTTTTGGTCGCTATGATTGAGTCCTTGGCCATCATTGGTGTTATCGTGCCTGGCGTTGCTATTATGTTTGCTATCGGCGCACTCATTAGCAACGGCACACTAGACATGACAACCACCGTGTTATGGGCTGCTGCTGGAGCTTCATTTGGCGATGGTTTAAGCTATGCCATCGGCAGGCATTACGATAAGAAGATTTACCAAATCTCTTGGTTTAAGAAAAACCCAAATGTTCTAGAAAAAGGTCATGTTTTCTTTGAAAAATATGGCATTTTCAGTATCTTAATTGGGCGTTTTGTAGGGCCTATTCGCGCGGTTATTCCTTTAATAGCAGGTATTCTGGATATGCCCTTAAAGCAGTATGTCCCCATTAATATTATCGCTTCCTTATTATGGGCGCCTGCCTATTTGTTCCCTGGTTTACTCTTCGGCGATGCAATATCAACCACGCCAAGTTACTTACTAGATTATTGGCCCGTTGGGGTAGCCATTATTTTGATAGTGGCATTACTTATAAGGCAATTTAAAAAAACTTAGTTTGGTTAGACTAACAAAAACTTGCATCTCAAGCTTTATCAAATAAACCTAAAATAACCTGCAAGCGTTCGTTTGCATTGTCAATTTCCAATAAACGTTGCCGCATAACCGCTTCCATCGGCAACAATTCAGACAATCGATTACTTACCCAACCAGCGTCTTTGAACTTTTCCTCATCAACAGAAACATCAGGCCGATATTTTTTAATATGCCCACGCAACATAAGCGATAACTTTTGCAGCGATTTAGGAATGGGTTCTGGAATCGCGTCGGGTAATACATCAATGGTGGCACTAACTAACTGATCTCTAGCAATACTACTATCAATAATATTAAATCGTTGGCAACCAACTGCTTCAATCCTTAGCAAGCCATTATCTGTCATATCCCAATTTATAATATTGGCTAGCGTACCCGTGGAGTAACAATGAGCGGCATCACCCATCTCTCGACCTTCTGTTATCAGGCATACGCCAAACGGCAACTCCTGTTTCAGACATTCACTCACCATATCAAGATAACGGGCTTCAAAGATATTCAACGACAACAAACCCTCAGGAAACAACACCGTTGACAGAGCAAAAATAGGTACGTTGTTTGTTGGCATACGCATACTGAATTTAATTCGTTAACAGAGCCTCAACTTTCTCATGTATCCCGCCAAAACCACCATTACTCATAAACAACAGGTGGTCATTTACTTCTGCCATAAGTACTACTTTATCTATCATTTCATCGATGTTGGAAATAACGTGAATAGCGGGATACTCATCTAAATTCAAAGCCCAA
>NVSW01000016.1 GCA_002401365.1 Piscirickettsiaceae bacterium
TAGCGCTTGCTTGTGTATCAAGTGATTGTTTTAGCTGCACTAAATAATCAGTGGTACTGAGTTCACCGGCTCGCCATAAGCGTTCCAATAAAGATTCTTGTTGTAATAAACTGCTGCTACCAACGGATTGCCATTGCGACCACGCTCGACGATTAATAGCTAATGTTTGTGTTGCTGTTTCGAGTTTAGCGGCCAACAAACGGCGAATATCTATTGCCTCACGTTGACGCTGAATAAGTTGAGAATTAGCTGCATCAACCTCGGCGCTGAAGTTATTACGTACAAATAAAGGCATTGAAAACGTTATATTGGTTAGACTTTCATTACCTTCTTTCCCCGTTTTAAGGCCAATCGTTGGGTTTGGGCGCTGTTCTCGTTGTCGTAATTTTATTTCAGCACGTGCGATATCCATTTCAGCACGTGCAAGCTTCATTTGCGGCAAGCTATCTAGCAAGGTATCAATGTCTGTGACAGGCAGTTTTGGGCTATCAGGTACGTTCTCTAATAAAGGCAGTGTCGTTAACTCGCTATTAACGTCATTTCCAAGCAGCACAAGCAGTGCTTGCTTATTAGCAATCAGCTCGGACTGAGCATCGGCTAATTGAAAGTTGGCTTCGCTACTCGCCAATTGAGCGAGAGATAAATCAACTTCTGTTAAATCACCCGCGTTAAAGCGACGTTTCGCAATACTAATAAACGTAGCCATAGAATCCATTCGCTTACTTGCAACTTGCTGGCCTGCGACACTGGCTTGATAACGTGCAAGGGCCAATAAAACCTCTGCTGACAATTGCTGTTGCTGAAACAGCAAATCGTTAATACTGCGTTGCCACCTAAACGTTGCTATGCGAGTTTGTGCTGATCGTTTATCACCCCAATCGATGGTTTGGCTAATACCAGCTGTTTTCGTATCAACATCAGCACTTTCATACTCAAATTCGATTTCTGGGTTAAACAAAGGTTGATCGGCGGCGCGAGCGCCAGCCTTTGCCGCTTCAGTTGCGGCTATAGCCGCTTGTAATCGGGGGTGCTGAATAACGACTTGGTTTACCCAAGTTACTATGTTTGTGTGTTCAGTTGCGCTTGCCATAGAAGGCAATAACAACGCACTCAATAAAAGAGTGATCGTGTTGAAAAATTTCATTGTAATTCCTATAAAAATAGAACGAACACGAGTGATGCTTACCCGTGTTTGATAATCGGCAATGGCCGATAATTTTTAGGAATTAGACGAGCGGGGGACGCTGAGGWGGGCTGTTATGGTATGAAAAAAGGTAGAAGYGATAATYAGCTTGRGCTGTGTGAACGACAGGCGATAGGGTGCTAAAGCTAGTGTTTATCAACCCCAATAAATGGGCACTAGCATGACAACAATGATCGTCATCTAACTGATGAGTTGACTCGTTACTTTGCGAATCGCCTAAGTGTGACAGGCTTTGCTGATGGCCAACAATATCCTCATGACTGTGCATCGCCCATACGCTGCTGTAGCTCAAAATGCTTACAATTAAAAAAAGTATGGTTACGTGTTTTGTCATGTGGTCAATATCTAAGGATCCAAATAAATGATTCAGTCAATAATATACTAGAATTTTAAAAAAGGCGATTAATTTTCATATTGAGCATTTTGGATAAAGATTTGACTTCTTAAATGATAATGATTATCATTTGTATTTGAGTTAACTTATATTCAGTCGTTCTTAGCATGGTTAAAAAACTAGTTATCCTTTTATTTATATCCCTTTTTTCATTCACAGCGTCTGCATCAGTGTCAATTCAACGTTTGTTACAGTTGATTGACTATGTAGGCGTTGATTATCGAGAAGCCATTGCTGACGGAGAAATCATTAACCCGGAAGAGTATGGGGAGATGCAAGATTTTGTCTTAGCTATTCGTGACAGCGTGCAGGAACTAAATGATGTGGATGAACGGCTTATTGAACAAGCTGCCAACTTAGGGTTATTAGTTAACACGAAAGCCGACCCAGACTTGGTTGCACAACTCACAACGAAGATGCATCGGCAAATTATTGTTGATTACGATGTTCAAGTTGTACCGCGCAAAGTGCCAGACATTAATATGGCTAAACAACTTTATGTTGAAAACTGCATCGCTTGTCACGGTGCACAAGGTCGAGGTGATGGGCCACTATCAAAAACGCTAGAACCATTACCCACTAACTTTTTTGACCGAGACCGCTACAGAGAAAGAACAATTTTTGGTCTTTTCAATACGATTAGCCAAGGTGTTTCAGGAACTGGAATGCCGCCATTTACAGCATTAACGGCACATCAGCGTTGGTCACTGGCTTTTTATGTAGGTCAAATAGCTATTCAAGAAGATGAAGTGAACGCAGGTTCGGATTTATGGCGTACCGAAAGCAACCATTCGTTGTCTACGTTGGAAGAATTAACAACATCTTCACCGGCACAAGTTGAAATAGCATCAGGCAAAGATGCTGTAGTCACCTTGGCTTATTTGAGGCGACATCCAGAAAAAGTGATGCTGAAGACCAACGCATCTCCTCTTGATTTTAGTATTGAAGAATTGGATGCCAGTCGCTTAGCCTATATTTCTGGTGATCCTGACAAGGCGTATGACCTTGCCGTTAATGCCTACCTTGAAGGGTTTGAACTGATTGAAAATAGCCTAGATGCTGTTGACTCGACATTACGTCGCCAAATAGAAGGCGAGATGACGGCATACAGAAATTTAATTCGCAAGCAAAAGGGCGTAGCCGCTGTTAATGTTGCATATACAGATTTAAAAGTACTATTAGAAACAGCACGTAAATCACTGAGCGAAACAAGGCTATCAGAAAAAACAGCTTTTATTAGTGCAATGGTTATTTTATTGCGCGAAGGCTTGGAAGCGCTACTGGTGGTGGCTGCATTGGCGGCATTCTTGGTAAAAACAGGCCGTCGTGAAGGCTTAAGTTACCTTTATGGTGGGGTTGTGGTGGCGTTATTAATGGGGGGATTAACCTGGGTTATTTCTACAACATTAATCGAAATAGGCGGGGCGAGTCGTGAATTGACGGAAGGTGTTGCAGCAATAACAGCCGCGTCAGTTTTATTTTATGTGGGTTTTTGGATGCATAACAAAACCAGTGCTATGCAATGGAAGCACTTTATCGAAAGCAGCATAAAAAAAGCGCTCAGCAAAGAAACACTTTGGGGCATAGCGGCCTTGTCTTTTATAGCCGTTTATCGAGAGGTGTTTGAGAGCGTATTGTTTTATCAAGCGTTGTGGGTTCAAACCACGGAAGGCGGCCAAAGCATGATCGTATACGGTTTGTTGCTGGCCACAGCCATCTTGATACTACTAGCGTGGCTTATCATGAAATATAGCACCCGTTTGCCTCTACGCCAGTTCTTTGCGGTGAGTGGCGGGTTTATGTTTATTTTAGCGGTTGTTTTTGCAGGCAAGGGTATTTCCGCTCTACAAGAAGCAGGCAAAATACCATTAGACCCGGTCGGCTTGCCCGGTATTGAATTACTCGGCATATATCCAAATTATCAAGGTTTGGCGGTGCAAGGGCTGATGATTATATTAGCGTCTATTATGATCATTAGAGACAATCGGAAACAGCGTAAAGTAAACGTTTAAGGTTAATGCGTATCTATGCTTTCAATGATAGGGCAGCCCTTATCTGTGCAGCCGCATAGGTTGAGTAATAATGTTAACTCTTTGCGTAATTTGTCTAGCTCGACGGCCTTGTTTTCTATGCTTTTAAGTTTTTGACGAGTGAGGTCTTGAACCTCAATTCGACTGTCTTGTGGAGCTTCCCGGAATAACAATAATTGTTTAATCTCATCGAGCGTAAAGTCCATGGATTTTGCGCGAATAATAAAGCGCAGGCTTGAAACATTTTTATCATTGTAAAAACGTACGCTGCCCGGAGTACGGCCTATATCATTCAATAATCCAATTTTTTCGTAATACCGCAATGTATCACCCGTTATCCCAAGTATGTCTCTCAAATCAGCTATTCGGTAGTGGTGGTTTTCCATAGGTGTTTACTCAGTGATTAATGCCTTGTTTAAAGCGTGTTTTATTGTGCTTAATGTAGGGGCTCCTGTAAACGTAAGCCGTCCATTAATAGCAATGCTTGGGCTCGATAAAACACCTAGCTCTACTGCATAATCAATCTCTTCAATGATATTAATTTCGCGTAAATCAACGCCCTGCAAGCTATCCACAAGTTGTTTAAGTGCGGTTCTAATCTGCCCACAATGCGGGCAATTAGGGTTGGTAAATAGCTCGACATTAACGGTCATTAATAGTGAAAGCGAATGCTAACAAGCACTTGTGTATTGTGTTGTTTGTTAACGTCTTTAACAAAACCCGCTTCAAGTACCCATTGCTGGGTAATGCGTTGTAAACCTAAGGTTACTTGATGCGTTATACCATTATCTTCATGCCATCGACCATTCAACTCTATAACGCTATCCCATTCAGCATCAGGCGAGCCCCAATCTGGGTATACGTCGGGGCTTAGCCGATATTGCCAAGAAACATCATAACGCCCAGTGTCTTGCCGGTTTCCTGTGCCGGCTTGGTAAAGCGCATCAATATCCCATTCATGACGCCCTACGTATTTAGTGTAAACACCACCGGCTTGCCAAGCCGCATCACGTTTATCGTCTGTAGGCAAAATAGCCCCGCCGAATAATGCGAATCGCTCACTGCCATCATGTTGATCGTTTTGCCACGTTATATGCCGGTACAACAGGCTAACGTCGCCTATTTGCTCGCTACCGCCGGGTGATAAGCGGTAAGGTAGGCCCATTAACAATGTTTGCTTATGGCTGATTCCCCACGCTAAATTGGCAACAAAGGTATCTGTGTTGGTGTCTCGGTTATTGAGAAGTTGTAAGCGAACCACTTTGCCGCCTTTTTCAACGGGCAGCGCAACGAAAGAACGAAGCCCCATAGCCGATGCAAGTGACGGGGTTATTACTACGATAAAGATGACGGCAACTCGTAAATACGAATGAGTCATACGTTACTCCGGGGTAGTCATTTTGCCTGGCGTAAAGCCAGAGTCGATAATGGTTTGACGAAGCTCATCTTCTTCCAAGGTTTGGTCTTTTTTCAGCACAATGCGTGCTTTTTTTAGTTTAAGGCTAACTTCTACAGTTTTAACGGCTGGTAAAGCATTGAGTTTACGACTCAAGCCATCTTGGCAAAAAGGGCAGGCCATGCCTTTAATATTAATCTCTATAATTTGACTGTTAGCATCAGCAGCAACCTCATTAGACGCAAATACTAGTCCGCTGAATGTTATTAAAAGGATAAAAATAAGATTTTTCATAAGCTGTCCATCCAAAGTTTAAGGGGAAGTAGTAAAAACGCCATAAAAAAACCAACACCCCATATCGTTATAGAGCCTAATAAGATGCGTCGGTTTAATCGTTGAGTTTTGTTACATAAAGCAGCGAGGTTGGGGTTAGTAGGGCACGTTCTACCCGATCGATATGTCAGCCAAGCCGAGAAGCAGAGCATCATGGCGGATAAAAAGAACACCCAATTCTTATGTTCGCTTAACCAAATCAGTTGCGGGAAACTACTCGTTAATGAAGCGACGGTAGCTCCCATGCCTAGGGTGACAAATAGAATGGGTAAGGCGCAACAAACAAACGTACTACTGCTTGTGAGCAGGCTAAACCATGTGATGAATAAGCGTTCAGGTGGTTTTGAATCCAGCTTTAGAGTGTCGTGTTTACTCGTCATGCTGAATAGTTTATTACTTGGAGTTGACTCTAAGTCAAGAGTTTGTTTACAGAGAAGCAAATTAGTTTTTTTGCTTGACATTTAATTTAAGCGAGGAGTAGACTTTAAATATGATACGTATCCGTCACATTATTTTTCAAAGCCTACTTATTATGAGTTTGCTCGTTTTGCCATTGCAGAATGTATTGGCGATGACTGATATGGGCTCATGCGATATGGATATGTCAGCAAACAGTACAATGAGTATGGATATGTCAATGTGCTTGTCGGATACGGGTGATATGTCGACAGCAGATACTGCGTCTAGTATTGATTGTGATGACAATCATTGTAATAAATGCTTTCACGGAGCATCTTTTATATTAACAAATGCGGCCGTCATTAATGACATTAACGCACATCAACAGTCTACTGTTTTTGACAGTAGGTACCTTAGCTTTTATACCCCTCTAGACTCACCTCCCCCCATTATTTCCTGATTTTATTATTGGCTCGTTACTTACTGGTGTAAGTAACGATTGTTAATTAGTTGGGCCGTTATTTCGGTTCAATAATCAGGAAATTACAATGGTATTTAAAGACTTCCCGCAGGGGAATATTGACCTTTCAAGACGTCGTTTTGTGACGGGCGTCGCGGCTGGTAGCACATTACTTGGCGCGGGCTTTACGCCGAGTCAGGTACTTGCAAGCAACCGCATTAAACAGCAAGCACAAACCCTAACGGGCACACAATTCAATTTAACGTATAGCCCAACGCCGGTAAATTTTACAGGCAAAGACCGCTTTGCTACGGCGATTAACGGCTCTGTTCCTGCGCCTACCCTACGAATGAAAGAGGGTGACCATGTAGAGTTAAATGTTAAAAACCAACTTGCTGAAGATACGTCTATTCATTGGCACGGCATTATTCTTCCTAGTGGGCAAGATGGCGTGCCGAATGTTAGTGATGGTTTCTCGGGCATTAAACCGGGTGAATCATTTACCTATAAGTTTCAGCTAAAACAAAGCGGCACGTACTGGTATCACTCCCATTCTGGTTTTCAAGAGCCAACTGGGGCATATGGAGCCATTGTTATCGACCCCATTGAGCCTGAGCCCTATAGTTATGACCGTGACTATGTGGTGCTTTTGTCTGACTGGAGTGATGAAAACCCCAATAATATGTACGCAAAGCTTAAAAAGTTATCCGATTACTACAATTTTAAAGAGCGAACTATTTTTGATGCGTTAAATGAAATAAGTGAAAAAGGTTGGGAAGGCTTTTGGCGCAGTCGCGGTATGTGGAATCAAATGCGCATGTCCGATCGTGATATTACCGATGTAACTGGATATAGCTACACCTATTTGATGAACGGGCAAACGCCTGATGATAATTGGACGGCATTGTTTAAGCGTGGTGAGAAAATCCGCTTGCGGTTTATTAATTCAGCAGCAATGACTTTTTTCGATGTTCGCATACCGGGCTTAAAAATGACCGTTATTGCAGCCGATGGACAGAATGTACAACCCTTTACAGTTGACGAGTTTCGACTAGGCGTGGCTGAAACTTATGATGTGATTGTTGAGCCAAGCAGCGAACAGGCCTATAGCATTTTTGCTCAATCCATAGACCGCAGTGGTTTCACCTGCGGCACGTTAACCCCAGACGCAGCGATGAAAGCGCAACCACCGGCAATGGATAACGATATTATTTTAGGTCATGGCGATATGGGTATGAGTATGCCCGGTATGGCTGGGATGAATCATGGCGAGATGGGCGGCATGGACCATAGCAAAATGTCTGGTATGAGTAGCATGAAGGGCATGGATCACAGCAAGATGTCCGGTATGAGTGGAATGAAAGGTATGGACCACAGTGGTCATAACATGGCGAATATGAAACCAGCTCCTCAATATGGTTCAGGTGCCGCTGGGTACGGAAGCAATAGGCCGGTTAAACATCAAGCAACTGAGTTTGGCCCCCATATTGATATGCGAGCCGATGCACCCCAGTACCGGCTTGATGACCCAGGCATTGGCTTACGAGGTAATGGGCGGCGTGTATTAACGTATGCGGATTTAAAAAACTTGTATAAAACTCCCGATCCTAGAGAGCCAGAAAGGGAAATAGATCTTCATTTAACCGGCAATATGAGTCGCTATATGTGGTCCATGAATGGAGTTAAGTTCGCCGATGCGCAGCCTTTAAAGTTTAAATTTGGTGAGCGCTTACGCATTAACTTTATTAACGACACCATGATGAACCACCCCATGCACCTACACGGTATGTGGAGTGATTTAGAAACCGGAGACCCTGACTATATTCCTCGTAAACACACGGTCATTGTGCAACCTGGTTCAAAGGCAAGTTATTTGGTAACGGCAGATGCAATGGGCAGCTGGGCGTATCACTGTCACCTGTTTTTCCATATGTTGGGCATGTTTCGTAAAGTTGAAGTGAGCTAGGAGAAAATGATGAAAAAAATACTGATACTCATAGGGTTGCTTATCTCAACTACAGTTGTAGCGGGTGGGCGCGGAGATGACCCATTACTCACAAAATTCATGATTGATCGGCTTGAATATAGAGCGGCAGATGGCCCAGACCCAGTTGTTTTAAAAGGCCAAGCTTGGGTAGGTAAGGATCTAGATAAACTTTGGGTGAAAGTGGATGCAGAGCGAGTTAGCGGTAAAACTAAAGAATTGGAACTGCAGTTTCTATACAGCAAAGCAATAGCACCGTATTGGGATGTTCAAGTTGGTTGGCGTCACGATAACTTACCTAACCCCAATCGTGATTGGCTAGCATTTGGGTTCCAAGGTCTTGCACCTTATTTCTTTGAAATTGATGTGGCTGGGTTTATAGGCGAGGGAGGGCAAACAGCATTCAGACTTGAAGCGGAGTATGAGATTTTGTTTACCCAGAAGCTTATTTTAACGCCCGAAGTAGAAGTGAATTTCTACGGTAAAGATGATGTTGTAACAGGTGTTGGCGCTGGCTTATCAGATATCGAGCTAGGGCTAAGGCTTCGCTACGAAATCAAGCGCGAATTTGCACCGTATATTGGAATTAATTGGACAAGCAAGTACGGAAAAACAGCCGATATAGCAAAAATAGCCGGTGAGGATAAGTCGGATGCACAATTTGTGGTGGGCGTTAGAGCGTGGTTTTAGTGTCTAAATTAACGTTATTAATAATACAAAAGGATAGATACAAATGATGATTACAAACACACAAGACAACAAATCAATGGCGATTAAATTAATAGTTATAGCCTTGTTAAGTATTGCGTTATCAGCGCCTGCTTTTGCAGGTGGTTCTCATGGAGGGCATGGTAGTGGCACGACGAGTTCTCATAAAAAGCCTTCTAAACGGGTGTTTTCTGAAGAGTACATGCCTCATTCAGAAGGCCATGAGCATGATGCGGGGTTAAGCCCTGTTGGCCGACCTGCCGCACAACAAGAGGCGACGATGACGATTGAGGTTGGAACGTTCGATACGATGCGCTACGCATTCTTACCTGCCCTAGAGATAAAGCCAGGAGATGTTGTTAAATTTGTCATTACCAACCAAGGAAAAATCCCTCACGAATTTTCTATTGGCGATGATACCGAACAAGAAGAGCACAGAGCGATGATGCGAAAAACGCCTGATATGGTTCACCAAGATGCCAGTACGGTAACTATTCAACCAGGAGAAACAGAAATTCTAACGTGGAAGTTTAATACGGCAGACGTTGTGATTGCCTGCAATATTCCTGGRCATTATGAAGCGGGTATGTCTAAAAAAATACAGCTTAACTAAGGGTAAGCAGCGCGTTAGCACTGGGCTATTTATCAAGAGTGTAGTTTTTAACTTGAAAGGAGACAAGAGATGATAATTGAAGAGATTATGACTAAGGCAGTCGTTTGTGGGCAAATGACAGACACTGTTAACAGGCTTGAACAAGTTATGAAAGAAGCGGGCGTGCGATATTTGCCCATTGTTGATAATGCCGCCCAGTGCGTGGGTACGGTGAGTGCTGTTGATTTGGTTCGAGTACACAACCTTAAACGTTCGATGAATAATGAGTTACAAGCATGGCAATTTTTTTCTGAACCGGTTGTAGAAGTCGGACCTTATCAACCTGTTATAGAAGCCATTGAATTAATGGTTGTTAATAAGGCTCACCACCTCGTAGTTATAGGTAATGAGGGCGTGGTTGGTGTTGTTTCATCGATAGATATTTTAGAAAAGTATGTATTACAGAATTAACAATATAGGTTGATTTAGTGCATTGATGAAGATTGCGAGGTGATAGAGATAGAGTGTTTCAAAAGGGGCACAAACGATTAACTATAAAAGGAATCAATATGGACTTTCATACTATTAAAAAATATTTATTAATTACTATGTTGCTTAGCGTGGTGGCTTGCGAAGACATTAATGATCAGTCTAAGGCATCGAATGATGGTCAGAAAACAACCAAACAAGTACAACTAGACGTATATAAAAGCCCAACGTGTGATTGCTGCCGTAAATGGGTTAATTATGTTGATGATAATGGGTTTAGCTCAACCATTCATCATCCAAAGAATTTGCAACACCTTAAACTTGATAGGGGTATTGCTCCAAAATACCAATCATGTCACACAGGCATTTCGAAAGATGGATATATTTTTGAAGGCCACGTTCCTGTTGATGCAATGAAGCGCTTTTTAAAAGAAAAACCTGCTGATGCAATAGGATTGTCCGTTCCAGGTATGCCGGCTGGTAGCCCTGGTATGGAAATGGGAAGTAGGCGTGACGATTATGATGTATTGCTATTAATGAAGGATGGAACGGCAAGGGTTTATCAAGAAATTCGTCAGGCTTTGTAAAAAGTATTCCAATTGAAATGTCTGTAAACATTAGTTGAGTTGAAGTGAGTTAACTAATTGGAGCTAAAAAGGGCGTCTCAAAAGGAGTTTGAATTTATTTGCTTGACCTGCGTCTAAATCATAGGTTTATGCTGAAGCTATATTGTATGTGCTTAGACTCTAAGGCTTTAACACAAGGAGTTTTGATGAGGTTTAAATATGAAAGTAAGTGAATTATCAAAATTGTTGCGTATAACTCCAGATACGGTGCGCTATTACACGCGTGTTACTCTTTTATCACCAATAAAAGACAGCATTAATGGATACAACTATTACACTGAAAGCGACCTGCGCCGACTACGCTTTATTTTAAGTGCGAGACAACTGGGTTTTTCGATTAAAGACATTAAGCAGATTTTGACTGAAGCGGATAAGGGGCACACAGCGTGCCCTTTAGTTCGTGAGCTTTTACAAAAACGACTTGAAGAAACGGAGCATGAATTCCAAGAAGCATTAATACTTAGAAAACGAATGCAACAGGCTATGCAAAATTGGCAAGATAAACCAGATAAGGCGCCCACCGGGCATATGATTTGTCATTTAATTGAAGAGTTTAGCGAACAATCAGCTAGGGAGTTATAGGATGCAAGAGAATCAAAAACTAAAAGATGCAAGCCACAATGCTGATAATGAAGTGTCACCGTCTCCAGTATCACAAGAGCTTATTATTGAAGGGGCTGGGTGTGCGAGCTGCGTGGGGAAAATAGAATCTGTTTTAAAAAAAGTTCCGGGGGTTAATGCTGCAGTGATGAATTTTGCACAACGCACGGTAAGCATTGATGGGAATGTGTCTTCAGGTGTTCTTATTGAAGCTATTGAAAGCGTTGGGTATAACGCTAAAAGCGCAGCAGGAGCATCGGATGATGAGTTATTGGATGAAAAGGAGCAAGCGGATGAGGCATACTATAAACGCTTGATACGTGAAATGGGCATTGCCCTTGGCTTGGGTGTTCCGTTGATGCTTTACAGTATAGCCGGCGGGCCTATGACGGTAGAAACGTCGCTTGAACGCGGTATTTGGTTAGGCATCGGCTTGTTATGTGCCGGTGTTATGTACGTTGCGGGCAAACATTTTTATATCGGTGCATGGAAATCCTTGGTTAATCACAGTGCGAACATGGATACATTGATTGCCTTGGGTACTGGTACAGCTTGGCTATATTCAATGGTTGTTGTGTTTTTTCCTCAGCTACTGCCAGAAATGGCACGGCATGTTTATTTTGAAGCAACAGCAATGATTATTGGCTTAATTGACCTTGGTCTAGCACTTGAAGTTAAGGCGCGAGGTCGAACCAGTGAGGCAATAAAACGTTTAATCGGCTTGCAACCTAAAACAGCGCGAGTTATCCGTGACAACAAAGAAACAGATATCACTATTGAACAGGTATTGATGGCCGACATGGTTCGAGTTCGTCCGGGCGAAAAAATCCCCGTTGATGGGGTGGTCATGGAAGGCCAGTCGGCTGTAGATGAGTCGATGTTGACGGGTGAGCCCATGCCTGTTGAAAAACATAAGGGTGATGAGATTGTTGCGGGGACCATTAATAAAAGTGGTTCTATTATTTTCAAAGCCACACGTGTAGGGAAAGATACGGCGTTGGCGCAGATTATTAAAATGGTTAAGCGCGCGCAAAACTCTAAACCACCCATTGGTCGTTTAGCCGATGTTATTTCAGCTTATTTTGTCCCTGTGGTAATGATAATTTCGGTGTCAAGTGCTCTAGTTTGGTTGAATTTCGGCCCCGAGCCTTCGCTGGCTTTTGCCATTGTTTCCGCAACCACGGTGCTTATTATCGCTTGCCCTTGTGCGCTTGGTCTTGCTACGCCAATGTCTGTGATGGTGGGTGTTGGCAAAGCCGCAGAAGCCGGTGTGTTAATCCGTAATGGGGAAGCGTTACAAACCGCTTCTAAAATCACAGCAATGATTCTTGATAAGACAGGCACCATCACGTTAGGGGCACCGAAAGTTACTGATATTCACTTAGTGACGGCGAACAACGAGGAAGATGTGCTGCAATTAGCGGCCAGCTTGGAAGCAGGGTCAGAACACCCATTAGCATTATCTATCGTCGAATCGGCTGTTGAACGAGGTTTAACACCCGATAAAGTGGAAAATTTTAGTGCTATTGCAGGGCATGGTGTGGAGGGAGTAGTGGGTACGCATAAGCTACTATTTGGTAATGAAAAATTAATGCAGGATAAAAAGATAGTGGTTGATAATTCTGCCATTAAAACTGCACAGGAAATGGCTGCAGAGGCAAAGACGCCCATGTATTTTGCGGTTGATGGGCAATTAGCGGCGGTTATTGCAGTAGCTGACCCAATTAAAGAAGATTCAATAACCGCGATTAAGCGGTTACAGCAAAATGGTATTCGGGTGGTGATGTTGACCGGCGATAACCGAGCAACGGCTAAAGCAGTTGCCGATAAGGTGGGGATAACAGAGTTTTTTGCCGAAGTTTTACCCGCAGATAAAGCCAAAAAAGTAGCTGAACTACAAAGACAGAACGAAATTGTAGGTATGACTGGCGATGGTATCAACGATGCCCCGGCATTAGCACTAGCAAACGTTGGCTTTGCCATTGGTACGGGTACTGATGTAGCAATAGAAAGTTCTGATATTACCTTAATGCGAGGTTCTTTACATGGCTTAGCAGATGCTATAGCGATCAGTAAAGCGACATTACGAAATATTAAACAAAACTTATTCGGTGCCTTTATTTACAACGCGGCGGGAGTGCCTTTTGCCGCAGGCATTCTTTACCCATTTACTGGGGTATTACTAAACCCAGTTATTGCTGGTGCGGCGATGGCTTTGTCGTCACTTACCGTTGTGAGCAATGCTAATCGGTTGCGTTTGTTTAAACCGCAAGAACATTAAAAGGAGGTCGTAGCATGTTAATTATCAATATCTCGGGTGTGTTGCTTATTGTGTTAATTGTGTGGTGGTTCTGGTTGTACAAGCCTAAGGACGTAGCTATCTCAGATCAGGGTCTAATAATAGTGGTTGAGGACGGCACATACCAACCGTCTAGAATAAAACTACCCTCAGGTGATCCAGTTACCATTAATTTTTTACGGCATGACGCGGCGCCTTGTGCCGAAATGGTGTTGTTCCCTGATTTCAATATCAGTGAAGAGTTACCGCTTGGAAAAAACAAGCCCATAACCTTACCAGCGATGGAGAAGGGTGAATATGCCTTTCACTGTCAGATGCAAATGTACCAAGGGGTTTTAATAGTGGATTAAAACCATAGGGATTAATGACAGTATAAAAAAGAGGAAAGCTTATGAAAGTTAGAAATTTAAAAGATATTATAAATTGGACGCGTGAGTCTCATCAGTCGCTAGCTAACTGCATGAAACGCTGTGTTAATGAAAATGAGAATAGTCGGGCTAGGCTATTACTCAATTACCTTATAGAGCACGAGCAGAAACTTAGTAATGTGCTAGTTGAGTTTAATAAATCGGGAAATGAAAAAGCGTTAAATACATGGTGTGTCGAATATTTGGACAAGAGTCCCGTCATTTTGCGTAGCGATAATGATAGGCCTTTTGCGCAAATGGAAGCGGATGAAATCATGGGAACAATTTCACGTCATCATCATCAAATAATTGAACTATACAACTACCTTCTTGGCCAAGCAGACATCCCTGAAGCGCAAGATTTACTGGAGCAACTCGTGAGTCTTGAAGAACATGAGGTTATGCGTATGGCGCAAGCGGCAAATAGGCTTAGTGATTTGTAAAATTATAAAGGCGTTAAATGTGAAATGAGACCTTTGCACGAGAGTCAGTTTTCGTGAGAGCAAGGCAAAAAGAGGCGAAAAAGCACAGTTTACAAGTGTAAATGAGCATTTTCGCCTATTTTTAACGCCGCTATCGCGGAAAATGGACTCGTGCAAAGGCCTCGAAATCAAACACTCGTCTTGTAAGGAGTAATGTATGAAAAAACGACATCTGATACCTAGAAAGTTTCTAGAGAACATGTGCATGTTTATTTTCTTGGTTGTATTTTCTCAAGCACTATTTGGCAGTGAAGCTAGCAGCTCTTACCTTGGCAGCATTGGCAAAGAAGCAAATTTACAAGGCTTTGAACGAGTTAAACAGGTACTAGTCACGCCGCCTTTTTTACCTAAACACCAACAAACTTATTCAGGAAAGCCAAGAATCATTGAAATGGAAATGGTGATTGAAGAAAAAGAAATCGAAATAGAACCGGGTGTTTTCGTTCAAGCCATGACATTTAATGGCAGTAACCCAGGGCCAATAATGGTGGTTCACGAGGGAGACTACGTTGAATTAACACTAAAAAACCCCAAGACAAACTTTTTGCTACACAATATCGACTTTCACGCATCCACGGGGGCTTTAGGTGGCGGCGCATTAACCCATGTAGCGCCAGGAGAGCAGGTCACTTTGCGATTTAAGGCTGATAAGCCTGGTACTTATGTTTACCACTGCGCCCCGGGCGGCATTATGATCCCCTACCACGTTGTTTCAGGCATGTATGGTGCCATTATGATATTGCCAAAAGAAGGGCTTAAGGATGCAGCAGGTCATACTGTTACCTATGACAAAGCATTTTATATTGGCGAGCAAGGCTGGTATGTTCCAAAGGATGAAGAGGGTAACTACAAGCGTTACCCTAATGCGGTTGTTGCAATGAACGACACCCTAAAGGTTATGCGAAAATTAATGCCTACGCACATTACATATAATGGTAAAAAGGGTGCATTAACGGGTAAAAATGCAATGCACGCTAACGTTGGTGAAACAGTTTTATTTATCCACTCGCAAGCGAATGAGGACTCACGTATCCATTTAATAGGTGGTCATGGCGACTTAGTCTGGCCAGGTGGTTCATTTAATAATAAACCAGATGTAGACAGGGAAACTTGGCCTGTTAATGGTGGGGAAGCAGTTGCCGCGATGTATACGTTCAAACAACCTGGCTTATACGCATATCTCAATCATAATTTAATAGAGGCGATTATGTTAGGTGGGGCAGCTAACATTGTCGTAGAAGGCGAATGGAATAACGATTAATGGAACAGGTTAAAAAACCAGCGGCAATAAAAAAATAAAGCTACTCAATTCGAAAACTGGTAGCTGAATTAGTTATATGCTATGAAACTGGTATGGCTCAAAATTGTGTGACTATAGCGTGATTGTTAACAATGGATGATTTGATTTAGCTGTTCGCTAGATTTTAATGCTTGCCCATTTGAGTTGAATCAAAACCAAATGTAATACACTCGTCATTAATTCAGGTGATTTAACAGGTCAATCCACAATCAGTAATTGCCTAACATTTTTTCGTAAGTAATTGATAAATATGGGCTGCTATTGAGTCTTGAATTCAAGTATTAAGTGCAATCGTTTATGCAGCCAGTAATTTCTCTGACTGCCCCGTAAATAATTCATGAGGGGTTTTATACCCTCGCGTTTTTC
>NVSW01000017.1 GCA_002401365.1 Piscirickettsiaceae bacterium
AAATAACAGCAATGTTCATTTTTGAGAATTTTGTGTGTCTGTATCGCTATAAGGCAGTTTATTTTTTTTATAGAGATCTAATTGATTCCTTTACACGAAAGCCCATCTAACTCATAGATGGCGTTAAAAAAGTACTCAGCTTGATTATTTACTCCAATAAGCCCACTCTTACGGGTATTAGCATGTTGCCTGAGAGCAAAATGTTCCAGTGTAATATCTTATATTTGATATTCAGATCCAGATCAATAGGGTCACAGATCAATAGAGATCAATAGGGTACAAGACTCGATTTAATACAAAACCGAGTCCAGTTTAATGGGGGAAATTAATAGCGTCCCTTTTTTTACGCGTACAGTTTAATTGCTTATTTCTTTTTGTTCGCCAGTTCAGTCAGTCTTGCGACAACATCGGGCGTGGCGCGGAAGCGAAAAAATGCCCCTGCAGCATCCGAACGTTCTTCAAGTACGTCGCATGATGCAAATATCTTTCCGCGTAAGCCTTGAGCAGCCCAAGATAAAAAGACTTCAGATTCAACCAGTTGTTGCTGAAAAACGCGCACAATCGCCTGATGCAACTGCGTTATATCATCCTTACGGCGTGCGCTAAGTACGATGCAGTCGGGGTATTTTTCTTGCAGTTCTGCAGCGCGTTTTTTTTGTGCAATGGCATCGCCCAGATAGTCAATTTTGTTGAACACTCGAATACGCGGAACACTATCGGCGCCAATGTCGGCTAGTACTTTATCGGTTACTTCAATCTGCATTTCAAAACCGGGGTCGCCAGCATCAATTACGTGCAATAACAGCGATGCGCTAAGGGCTTCATCGAGTGTTGATTTGAACGAGGCAACCAGCCCATGCGGTAAATTTTTGATGAAACCAACCGTATCACTCACCAATACCCGCGGTACACTTTCTGGTTGCAAGGTGCGTACCTTGGTATCTAGTGTGGCAAATAGTTTGTTTGCCACCAGTGCATCTCTGCCCGTTAAGGCGCGCATTAAGGTAGATTTTCCTGCGTTGGTATAACCAACCAATGCCACCTGTGCTAGCTTCGATTGCTCCTTACGTTGCGACCGCTGAGTGTTGGAACTAGCCTCCATCGCATCAATTTCCTTTTGCAGTTCGGCAATACGGTCGCGAACCTTTTGACTATCCACTTGGGCGCGCGATTGACCTGTTCCACGCCCACCCGTACCGCTGCGCTGTCTGCCCGATGGGCCGTCACGCTTTGCCGCTTCACGTAGGCGAGGCGCCATATAGCTTAAACGCGCAATTTCAACTTGCACGCGCGAGGCGTGAGAACTGGCATTACGATGAAAAATCTCAAGAATAACCACTGTTCGATCCATGACCTCGCAGCCCACTTCATTTTCTAAGTTAAGTGCCTGAGAGGGTGAAACTTCATGGTCAACTAAAATAAACTCAACGGGCTCGTTAGCTGCCTGTGGGTTAGTTTTTGAGAGGGTATCTATGCGGGTTTTTTGAGACTCTAAAAAATGCTTTATTTCCTCGCGTTTACCAACGCCAATATACGCCATAGAATCGAAAGCCGAGCGTTTTTGGGTGAATTGCCCGACCACTTCTAAGCCTAATGTTTTTGCAAGGTCAGCTAATTCAGCTAGCGACGATTCGAATTCAATATCGCTAACGTTGTCTAATTGCACAGCGACGATTAGGGCTCGCTGAACACGTTTTTTGTCGGGATTTAACATAGGGTGGTTTCTTATAAGGTTAGACTTAGTGACTATTTTAGAACAATTAGTATTAGATTCGATATTTTTTCAAAACTTGGTGAATTCAAGTATAAAAAAATATGGTAGGACTCGATTTAATGTACTAATCGTGATGGATTAATAAGGTGCTTTTCGCTGACACTACTTGAGAAGATTGGCTTCCATTTCAAGGTGGCTCGCTTGATAGATGACATCGTATTTGCCAGTTATTGGGTTCCAAAGTTTTGACAATAATAGGATAATGAAGAACGACTTTTGACACTCAGGTATTGGTAAGCGTATGGATAATCTTCAAGCCTTGTTGGATAAACATTGGCATCATTTACCTATTGATGAAGTTGTTGAACTTTTTGATACAGATGTTGAAAAAGGTCTAGACCTTTTTGAAGTACAGTCTCGAACTAAAGCTTTTGGCGCAAACGAGCTGACATCTTCTAAGGGTGATAGTGCATTGAAGAGGCTTTTAATTCAGTTTCATCAGCCCCTTATTTATATTCTGCTAGTTTCAGCCTTAGTGATGTTTCTATTGCAAGAATGGGTTGATGCTGGCGTTATTTTGGGGGTTGTTTTAGTTAATGCCTTGATTGGCTTCTTTCAAGAAGCCAAGGCTATTGAGGCGATTGAATCGCTTTCTAAAATGATGACGCATGAGGCCGTTGTTATTCGATCAGGAGTAAAAGAGCGCATTGCTGCCTCTGAGCTTGTTCCCGGTGATATTGTGTTATTGGTCTCGGGTGATAAAGTTCCCGCTGATTTGCGCCTTTTGAAAACACGTGATTTACAGGTTGATGAATCAACGCTGACGGGAGAGTCTTTACCCGTTGAAAAAGACAACAGCTCATTAGCTCAAGATACCATTCTAGCCGAACGTCTTAATATGGCTTATTCGTCTTCATTAGTTACGTATGGGGCAGCTACAGGTGTTGTTATTGCCATTGGTAATGATACCGAGGTGGGTAAAATATCTGAGTTGATTTCAATGACGGATGTTTTGATGACGCCATTAACTCGCAAAATAAGTGAGTTTAGTTTACAGCTGCTTTATATTATTTTGGTGATGGCCGGTCTTACTTTTGCGGTTGGAATGATGCATGGTGAATCATGGTTGGATATGTTTATGGCTGCTGTTGCACTTGCTGTTGGTGCTATTCCTGAAGGGTTACCTGCTGCGGTAACCATTACGCTGGCGATAGGGGTTTCAAGAATGGCTAAACATCATGCCATTGTTCGTCGCTTGCCAGCTGTTGAAACACTCGGTAGCACAACGATTATTTGTTCTGATAAAACCGGTACGCTGACACAGAACCAAATGACGGTTAGAGAATTGTTAGCTGGCGAACTAATGTTTAGTCTTTCGGGGGGTGGTTATCAGCCTGAAGGGCAATTTATGCTTAATGGTGAAGACGTAGAAGCGACTGACTATAGTACGTTGATGGAATTACTCAGAGCTGGGCTTGCCTGTAATGGTTCTCGGTTGATAAAAAATGAGGAGGGTTGGCAGTTAGAAGGTGACCCTACCGAGGGAGGAATCATTGTTTCTGCTTTAAAATCGGGGCTTTCTGCTGACATGATTGCTGAAGAAATGCCTACGGTTGATGTTATTCCCTTTGAGTCACGCTATCAGTATATGGCGAGTCTACATAATAGAGCTGGCAAGCCGCAAAGGGTTTATTTAAAAGGTTCATTTGAAAGCCTTGCTATGCGCTCCCGTTACAGCTTGAACCAATATGGTGAGCAAGTTGCGTTTGATGAGAAAAAGGTTGAACAGCAGTTAGAAAAGATGGCAGAACAGGGCATGAGGTTGCTTGCTTTTGCTTATCTTGATTTGGCAGAAAATAAGACGACTATCAAGCATGAAGATATTCAGTCAGGGTTTACCTTTCTGGGTTTGCAGGGAATGATTGACCCACCACGAACTGAGGCTGTTGATGCCGTTCACGCTTGTCAAAATGCAGGTATACAAGTCAAAATGATTACTGGGGACCATGCGGTGACGGCATTAGCAATTGCTTGCCAGATAGGGCTTAAAGGTTGTGAAAAAGAGGATGCTGTCATGACGGGCAAGCATCTTTCGACATTATCAGATCAAAGTTTGGTTGAATTAGTTGAGAGAACCGTTGTTTTTGCACGCGTTAACCCCGAACAAAAGCTAAGGTTGGTGGAAGCTCTGCAATTAAAAGGGCATGTTGTTGCTATGACCGGTGATGGCGTTAATGATGCCCCTGCGTTACACCGAGCTGATATTGGTATTGCTATGGGACGAACAGGCACAGAAGTATCAAAAGAGGCTGCTGATATGGTGCTAACCAATGATAACTTTTCTGCTATTGAAAATGCTGTAGAGGAGGGACGAGGGGTATTCGATAATATTATTAAGTTTATTACTTGGACATTGCCGACCAATATCGGTGAAGGGCTGGTTATTATGGCTGCCGTTTTAGCTGGGGTAACGCTGCCTATTCTGCCTGTCCAAATTCTTTGGATTAATATGACAACGGCTGTATTACTTGGGATAACGCTCTCTTTTGAACCTAAAGAGAAAGATATTATGCGACGTAGCCCAAGAAAATCAGGAGCTCCATTGCTTTCTAATGTTTTGTTATTTAGGATAATTCTTGTTGGTTTGCTGCTATTAGTAGGCGCCTTTGGGTTATTTGAGCTGGCATTAGCGCGTGGTGCAAGTGTGATGGAAGCACGAACTGTTGCGGTTAATGTTTTCGTTTTCGGGGAGCTTTTTTATCTATTCAATTGCCGTTCACTCACTCAGCCGATGGTAAAAATAGGATTCTTTAGTAACCCTTGGTTGTTAGTTGGGGTGTCGTGTATGACCTTGTTACAACTATTTTTTACCTATTCACCATTGATGAACCAGTTGTTCCAAACAGCACCGATTGGCTTAGGCGACTGGGCACAAATTTTCTTTGTCAGTTTCATTATCTACTTTAGTGTCAAACTTGAAAAATATTATGGGTTGATACGGGCCAAAGGTTGATTGAAATCTTAGGTTTAGTTGAATAATGGTTAGCGTCAAACGAAGCCAGCTATTAACAGCCTATAAAATAATTAGGGTTACAAACCAAGGTGGCAACCAGCTTGATTTAAATAGAATAAGTAAAAATGAGCTGAATCTCTCATTTTTTGAATTTAAATAAAAAACCAGTTATGCTTTAGGTTCCATATATCAATGTAGTGTTAAAACTATAAAAGGAATAGACATGCAATCTAGTACTCAGATCCATGCAGAACAAGTTACCAAAGGGATCAATGAATTTCTAGGAAAGGGCTATAAAGGCTATCAGAACTATGCTGATCCCGATAGTTGTACGTTTGCTCTGTTTGATTTGAGCAATGAAAAATTTGTCGATATTCAATCCGCGCCGAAGTGGGAAGGCCGTTTTTCTAGTGGTGAAAACAAAACAGAATTTTTCGATGAGTTTTTTGCAAAAGCTTCAGTCTCAGGTGTATACGAGGGTTTTTCTGGTGAGATCACCTCAACATTCAACACGTCGATATTGACCAACCGCGCACATAGTTTTGCTACAGCAAATATTGCACAAACCTACTATCGCCTTACCGTTCTCGATGATGCGCCATTAAAAAAAGAAGTGGCACAAGATCTAATGGAATTGGAGCCTAATGCTTTATTTGATAAATACGGCACGCATTATCTTAAATCAATTTATATTGGTGGCCGGATAGGGTTTAGTAGTTTTGCTGATCGTTCAAAAGTCTCAGAAAAATTCAATTTACAAGCAACGGTGGATGCCTCTTATCTTGAAATCGTTAAAGGTTCTGCATCGGCGGGAACGGTAAACGAAAAAGACATTACGATAGTCAGTAGAAATAAACGGATCATTGTAAAAGGTGGTGATCCTGCTAAAGCCGCCAATGTTCAAGATGGTACGGGTGAACCAGCGGCAAGCTACAGTGCGTGGGCAGCAAGCGTGCCTGATTTTATGTCGATTTCAGATATTGCAGACAAAGGCATGGTGCCACTCTATGAGTTGGTTGATGATGTTGATAGACGAGCAGTGTTAACAACTGCTTGGCAAGTTTATATGGAAGAGCATACCGATGATGTTCTAAAAGAGGGTGAACCCAAGGTTATTACAAAAACAGCAACATTCCGGCTTAAAGGTAGTGATGGACGCTATTTTGGAAAAGCACCTTATGTTTGGGGCGAGGACTATTATTATCCAACTATTGGCAGTACTGGGCAGACGCTACAATTAGATAGTGGTAAAGAAGCGCTTGAAACGGGGCATAATGTAAAAATTAAAACAGTGGAAACATTTGATGGTTCATGGGCTGATTATGTGTATTTAGGCGCCTTTGCTAATAAACATGAACTGTATTATTGGATAACAAAAGGGTATGAAGCAAAGACTAATTGGATAATTGAACGGGCGGTGCCAGCATCTGATCCACGTATTCGCTACGGTGATGCCGTGCAAATTCGCAGTGAGTCTTATGATCAATACCTTACGCCGACACCAGAAGGATATTTAACAACAATTGATGGGCCCTATACTTGGACGATATTAGCGAAGTAATTGCTTGTTTGGGGAATCAAGGGGGTATCCAACTTGATTCATCTAGATTTAAAGCCTAATAATAGACGACCGTCGGTATTCATCCTCTGGGAACACACGACCAGATATTAAGCATGAGAAAACGTGGTTGAAAACCGCACCAGCCGTACCTTTTTTGGTGCCCGATAGGAAATACGAATGGCCTTTTGGCAGGTCGTATAAATTATTAACATCGTCGCAGTCTACTTGGTAGACATTTCGTGGTGTTTTATCAATATTCTCTGGGCCGGTATGGCCTAGTCTGCGAGATGCTATTTTATTCTTTAGGTTAGATGCTTTACTTGCCCTTAACGCCAAATCATCTGATGCGTGATAAACAATCACGTTGCGCGAGGCATGGCATATCAGTTCACCAGTTTCTCCTTCGTGGATCGACTCATTAACTATATCAGCGGCCATCAAAAAGGTATTTCTAAAAATCATGGGTAACCCTTTTGGAAGGTCGTATTTGTTCCAAACTCTGAAGGTTTCTCTTAGTACTCTATTGCCCATTGAATGAGCCAGAATATTGATTCGTTTCAAACAAGGGTCTTTTTCAGGGTTGTATTTTTCTGAGCTTCGCCAAGCTAAAAACTTTTCAAGTACTCGAGCGAAAGAGTAAGCACTTTGATCGGCAGCTTTTTGATCATCCCAATAATCTTTAATAATGCCAAGGTCGTTATCGCATGGCCAAATAATGGGGATGACTAATATCTCATTCTTTTTAGCCTTGTCGCAAAGCTTTTGTAACTCATGGGTAGACTTAAATACGTCCTCTGGCAAGTTAGAAAAGCCATGAATATAAATCAGTATCTGTTTGTATTTAGAGTCTTTTAATCGTTTCAAAAACTCAATACTGCCAATTTCTAGGTTATAGCGATGCTTGTCATGTTCACAAAAATAAACAGAATTACTAGCGGCGTTATTATCTAAATCAAAGGTAAATTTTCTACCAATACGGGTGCGAATACTTTGTTTGGGGAAACGGTTGGTAATAAAAATCATCTCACTCTCCTTAGTTGATGCTACTGTTTCGAATCAATATGGATTCGTTGTATGTTTACCTGCTTTCCATTGCTATAAAACCACGTGCTGTATAAAACAATAACATAATAGCGATAGCCATAAGTACATGATAAATCACATTATGGTTGAACCACAGGGGGTGCAAGCTATAACCTGACTGTTGAATGCCAGCGGCAATAAATGTCAATAACAAGCCTACAGCACCCGATAAGATAAACAGCTGGCGACGCTTATAAAACGTCCACAATAAGGCGGCAAGCATAGAAGCGGTTGCGGGGAGGTAGAAAGTGATGGCAATTAGTAACGTATTATTTACTAGAATAATAACACCACAATAAACGATGAATGCACCAACAATATAGCGGCTAAACCGTTTATTACTATGTTCCCTAGCAAAAAGAATGCTGCTTATCATATAAGCCGAAACAGCAACAGCGCCTAGACTAATAAGGGTTAAATTCCAAACTAATGTGTAAAAAGGGGAGCTTTCATCATTAACAAAGCCATGGCTCGTTCCACCTATAAAGGCGGACAAACCAAGGACACAAAAAAACACGACAAACCACCTAAATAACGCTGTTGAATGAGAGCGCTGTTGAAGTAATAAATAGGTTATTACGGCGCACTCAATCGCTAAGCCATAATCTGTTAGGGTAACGCCAGGTTCGGTAATAGTCACTGTTGGCTAAATTGGCTTCGGCCTTACTTATTATTAAGAGTATGTGTTTCCACTAAAATATTCTATAACGCTAGAACAGGGAATAGTTATTCCATCTACTGTATTAATCTAGCATAACGGTATGCTCATGGATAAAAAAGCTATTTGGGGTAATTAAGTACGGTTTAAAATAGCGCCTACCTACTCATTGTATGGCAGGCACTATTTAGTTGAATTATCTACCTTAAAACTAAATAAATTTTTCGAACATTGAGTCAACGGGCGTCTCTGCTAAGTGATTAGTGTAGTTGCTCATTACCTTTTGTGCCATTCCCACAAGAATGCCTAGGAGGTGCTTGTTTTCGTAACCCGCTTTGTAGAAAGCGTCACGTTCTTCATCACTTAAATGGCCGCGGTTTTGTACTAGTGACAGGGTTGTTTTGTGTAAAACCTGTAATTTTTCATTCGGTAATGATTGGCGGTTTAATAAGGCATCAATAATATCTTGGTCAACATTCATCATATGGGCTATTCCTGTATGTGCAGGTATGCAGTAATGGCACTGATGCTCAACGTTAATAGTTTGCCAAATGACGGTTAATTCATCTGCATTAAAGCCTGTTTCTTGAAACCATTCGTGTAATTGCTTGTAGGCATTTAGGGCAGTAGGCGACTCCGCCATAACGGCGTGTAGGTTTGGAACCATACCAAATGATTTTATTGAGTTTTCTAATAAAGGTATGCTATTTGAAGGCGCAGTTTGTAAATTATGTAATTGGAATTTCATTGTATTCTCCTAAAGTATTTTAAATATGTACCATTTGATCCAAAAATATGTAAATTTTTATTCGAGGACGGTTAGTGTTAATAATATGATGTCATCGACTGTTTTGCGTTCGGCGCCTGCTTTTATCATATTGCGCAAACCGCTAATACTGCTAACGAGATAAACGGCGGTACTTCTTGGGTTTTTATCAATAGGTATCTCCCCTTGTTGTTGTGATTGTGTAACCGCGAGTTCGAAAATGTTGATTAGGCTTTCTATACTAGACAGCACCATTTTTGATATTTCAGGGTCATTTTGTGAAAATTCATTTGCTGTATTCATTAGCAGACAGCCCTTTGGCACGGTAGAACCAGCGGCTTCATCCGCTATGTTTTGAAACACAGATGTTATAAAAAATTTACTACTGGGTGCTGTGTTTAGCTGCTGAAGAAAACTATCGGCTAACATACTTTGGTAGGACTGAATGCAACGTTGGAATAGAGCGTGTTTACTATGGAAAGTTTGGTAGAAGGAGCTTTTTGACAAGTGCATTGAGCTAATAAGGTTTTGCAGCGATGTCGCTTCATAGCCATTACGCCAGAATAATTCCATTGCACTTTTTACTGCAAGTTCGGGGTTAAACTCGAGAGGTCTACCAATTTTATTCATGGCATCAATTTAGAACCAATTGGTTCTAAAGTCAAATAAAAATGTTTCTATACCGATTTAGAAGAGGCGTGCTAAACCTTTTAATAAGATGTTTTTCAGGTAGCTAGCGTTACGCAAAGTGTCGGCGAGTTCGATTTGCAAATGCCACTAGAGATAGCATTACCGGCACTTCGACCAAGACGCCAACGACTGTTGCAAGCGCAGCACCAGAGTGCAAGCCAAATAGACTAATGGCAACAGCTACAGCCAATTCGAAGAAGTTAGAGGTGCCTATCAGTGCTGCAGGAGCAGCCGTATTAAATGGTACGCGCCATAGATAACCCCAGCCATATGCTAGAAAGAAAATGCCATAACTTTGGATGAGTAATGGTATTGCAATTAAGACAATCACCATGGGTTGACCAATGATGGTTTGTGCCTGAAAGCCAAACAACAGAACAACGGTGGCTAGTAGCCCAAGTATTGAATATGGTTTTATGCTGTCACTAAAGCGAGTAATACGTTCTTGGTTACCGCCTGAGTTTACAAGTATTTTACGAGTAATGTAGCCTGCAGCTAACGGAATAATAACGTAAAGAATGACGGACAGTATTAATGTTTCCCATGGCACAATAATGTTGGTGACACCCAATAACAATGCAGTTAATGGCGCAAATGCAAATACCATAATAATATCATTTATGGATACTTGTACTAGGGTGTAATTTGCATCGCCGCGTACTAGTTGGCTCCATACAAATACCATGGCAGTGCAGGGTGCAACACCCAGTAAAATCATTCCAGCAATATATTGTTTTGCTGTTTGTGGGTCTACCATTCCAACAAATAAGTGTTCAAAAAATAAGATCCCCAAAGCAGCCATGGTAAATGGTTTTATTAACCAATTGACGACTAACGTGATGCACAAGCCCTTAGGTTTTTTGCCCACATCTTTTAGTGAAGCAAAATCAACATTGACCATCATCGGGTAGATCATAATCCAAATAAAAATGGCCACGACGAGGTTAACATTGGCATATTCAAGGGTCGCGATTAACTGGAATATACTTGGGAATAGGACGCCAAACAGAACACCTAATAGGATGCATAGGCCAATCCAGACAGATAAATAGCGTTCAAATAAGCCCATAGTTGATGCAGTATTGTCATTCATAATAATTCTGTTTTAATTTGTTGCTGTAGTAGATAGAAAGCACTATCAAAGGCTTCGTTTATTTCTTTATCATTTGTATTTACGCTGGCAGGATCAGGCGTACTCCAATGAAGCTTTAATGCATCGCCAAGGAATAACGGGCAGCTTTCGTTAGCGGCTTGATCACAAACGGTTATGACATAGTCAAATGACATATCAATAAATTCATCCCATGATTTACTTCGGGGCTTACCTGGGTCTACATTGTGGCGAATTAATGTTTCGATTGATTTTGGGTGTATATGCCCAGTTGGAAACCTACCCGCGCTAACGGCTTTAAAAGCACCATTTCCAAGCTTATTGATTAACGCTTCGGCAATGATGGATCGGCAGGAATTTCCAGTACAAAGAACAAGAACATTTTTCATGCAAAGATTCTTACGTTGATGGTTGGTAGAAATCGCTTAGTTTGATAATGGAGCAACCATTTATTTTATCTTCACGAATGCTCGCAAATTCCTCGCTACAGCAGTCTTTGACCATAAAACCAATTAAATCACGCGTGATATCAAAATTAGCAGAATAAATAATCGAACGGCCTTCTTTTTTCGAGAAAATAATACCTGCATTCGACAAATGATTAAGGTGGAAGGATAAAGTATTGTGTGGCACATTTAAGGTGCCGCTAATCACGCCGGCGGCAAGACCACTTGGCCCAGCTTCTACGAGTAAGCGAAAGGCTCGTAGCCGAGTTTCTTGTGATAGGGCGTCAAATATAATAATTGCTTCTTGTATATCCATGTGTCTAGAATAATGGACATATTAAACATTGTCAATAAATTAGCTTTTTTTAAGTCGCACTGTTTGAAATATGGTTTGGTAAATAGCTAAGAACATACTTTTATAAAATAGTTAGCGTGCTGTGTTTAAATAATCATAAATTATTTACTAAAGATGGCGATGGCTTTAAATTCAACTATCAATAAAGTTTCTCTTAATATTTCTAACATGGATTCACATTATTATGAGAGTCATGAATTAACAGTTGCGCAACACCCGTCAGAGAATGACGTCCGTTTTATGATTCGGCTAATTGCATTTATGCTGAACGCACATGAAAGGCTAAGCTTTACAAAAGGCTTGTCGACAGATGATGAACCGGAACTTTGGCAAAAGTCGCTTACGGGTGAGATTGAGCTGTGGATCGATTTAGGTCAGCCAGATGAGAAGCGAATTCGTAAGGCATGTGGATTATCCAAACAGGTTATTATTTATACTTACCATGAAGGAAAAGCTAGCGTTTGGTGGCAACAACAACGCGATAAATTGGCACGGTTTAAGAACCTAAAGGTCTTTCACATTCATGCCGATGGTGCAGCAGCGATGGTTAAGCGAAACATGTCGCTGCAATGCAGTATCCAAGATGGTGAAATGTATTTGAATAATGATGATTTAAACCAAGTTGTTACCCTGAAAGCGTACTAATGCCCAGTTAAATTAACGTCAGGGTGTTAAGGGTTTTTTAATATATACAGGACATACTTTAAATATTGTAGTACAAATTGTTAATGAATTAAGGCGGGTCAAATGAAAATATTATTACTGCTCAGCATGTTTTTATATACAACAACAGCTCTTGCTGGTGACGCTTGGGAGTTGGCAAAAGATGAAAATGGCATCAAGGTTTACACCCGTACGAACACTGAAACCCAGTTAAAAGACTTTAAGGCAGATATTACTGTGCAGGCGCCTATCGAACTGGTTAGGCAATATATGTTGTCGTTGGAAGAACATACGAAATGGATGCACGAACGTAAATCATCAAAAGTTATCAAGAAGCTAGATGATAAAACGACAATAGTCTATTCAATTACCAACGCGCCTTGGCCAGTCACAGACAGAGATGCCGTGGTTAGTTTCACAGTGAGTGATGGGAATACTGCTGAGCTTATGCGGTTTGATGTTGAAAATGTTGAAGGGTATGTTCCGGCTAATGAAGGTATGGTGCGTGTGCCATACATAAAAGGCTATTGGGAGTTAATTAAAGTAACGGCTGGTAGTACTAAAATTGTATTCATGAATGCCGCATCGCCTGGTGGTAGTCTTCCTGATTGGTTAGCCGATTCGTTTGTTTTAGATATGCCTTATAACAGCCTTAATAATTTCCGGACATTGGTTGAGGCTAAAGAAAAGTAAGACAAAGTGCGTTGATGTGAGTCAACCACGGCATTAAAGACACTTTGCTACTGGCGAGGGTGTTCACTTCTTTTAGTTGCCGAAAAAGCACCTAAGGTATAAGTCTCGGTAGGGCGGGAACCATCCGTTAAACTGAGACTAAACGAACCCAAAAAAAGTTAAGGCATGTGGCCTCATATAGCGCATAGCAAAGCGTCTTCTAGTTCTATATGTTTAAAGTTATAACCCGCGTTTAAAACGTTTACAGGCAATATTCTCTTTCCTGAAAGCAATAACTCCTCACCCATTTGCCCCATTAATAGTTTTATTGCAAACGTTGGCATGGGCAATAGAGTAGGGCGTTTTAGCACTTTTCCCAAGGTTTTCGTAAACATTTTATTGGTTACTGGATTGGGTGATGTGCCATTAATGGCACCGTTTAAATTATCGTGATGGATGCAATACAAGATAATACCCATCAAATCATCTAGGTGAATCCAAGACATCCAATGCTTTCCTGTTCCCATTCTGCCGCCGAGCCCCATTTTAAATGGAGGCAGCATTTTGCTTAATGCCCCTCCGCCTTTACCTAGTACGATGCCTGTGCGCAATAAACAAGTTCGTATTCCAAGCGCTTCTGCCTGTAATGCGGCAGATTCCCATTGTTGGCACAATTGGCTAGAAAAACTCTCGTCACCTGTTGCGGATTCGTCAAGAGAATCATTTGTTTCACCAAGACCATAATAACCAATGGCAGAGCCGCTAATGAAGACTCTGGGCTTATGTTTTATGATTTTAAAATAGCGAATAAGCTTTTCTGTAGTATCCAAACGGCTACTCAAAATACGTTGCTTTTGTTGTTCACTCCACCGTTTATTAGCTATCGGTTCTCCCGCCAAATTGATCACGCTGTCAAAAACTACGTCGTCCGTCAGTTGTTCAAGTTCACGAACGCCTTTCAGCGGTGCTTTAATTGCTTCGGGGTGCCGGCTTAATACCGTAATGTCGTGCTTACCCTCCAATAAACGAGTACAAAGGGCAGAGCCAATAAACCCCGTGCCACCCGTAATGAGTACGTTCATTTTGCTAGGCATGATATTGATGGGTGTTTGTGTTTATTGTTAACGTAGCATCGCATCTAGGTGGTCTGCTATTTCTGTCCAATCGGCATCTTCATCTTTAACCTGTTTTAAAAAAGATGCTTGGGAAGCGTTCCAAAATCCCGCGTTGCATAACTCTATACCCCCAGACAAGGGCTTATGTTGTCCGATGAAGGCATCAATTGCTTTATCTGTACTGTCTAGCCCTAATTGATCAAATAATGCGGCTAGAGGATGAATAGGTGTTTCCATTACGGCCTCCATTGTTCAATGTTTGGTGTATAAATCTAATATACACTCAAAAAGAAAAGCCTGTTTTACGGAGACAAGTGCTTGTTGGACTAAATTGATTGGGCTGGTGAATTGCTAAGGGTTTGAAGGTCTTGGTCTTTTTGTTAGAATGCTGGACTTTGGCACTGGATTTACGTTCCAGCCAGCTAACAAAAGGAAACATTATGCACGATCAAACATACATCGTTTGCGCGCTTTATCACTTTGTGCGACTAGACGATCACGGCGCGTTAAAACAACCCTTACTTAAACTAATGCGTCACCATGGTATTAAAGGCACGCTGTTGTTGGCTGGTGAAGGCATAAATGGCACAGTGGCCGGTAAACGCGCTGCTGTTGACCACCTGTTAGCTTGGTTAAGAAATAAAGATGAGTTTAAAAGCCTTGTGCATAAAGAATCAACAGTTGATGAGCAGCCGTTTAACCGTACGAAGGTTAAGTTGAAGAAAGAAATCGTCACCATGGGCGTGGAAGACATTGACCCGAACGATATTGTTGGAACCTACGTTAAACCTCAAGATTGGAATGCACTGATTACCGACCCGGATGTGTTGTTGGTGGACACGCGTAATGACTACGAAGTGGCGATTGGCACGTTCAAAGGCGCGCTTAACCCTAAAACGGATACCTTTCGTGAGTTTCCTGACTATGTGAAACAGAACATAGATCCGAAGAAGCACAAAAAAGTAGCGATGTTTTGTACGGGTGGTATTCGCTGCGAAAAATCGACGGCGTACCTAAAACAACAAGGCTTTGATGAGGTGTATCACCTAGAAGGCGGCATTCTAAAATATTTAGAAGAAGTCCCCAAGGAACAAACGCAATGGGAAGGAGAGTGCTTTGTTTTTGATAGTCGCGTAGCCGTTGATCATTCGCTGGAAAAAGGGAGCTATGATCAGTGTTTCGCGTGCCGCTTTCCGATTACGGACGAGGAGAAGAAAAGTGATAAATATATCCAAGGGGTCAGTTGCCCTCGCTGTTTTGATTCATATACAGAAGAACAACGGCAGCGATTTCGTTCGAGGGAAGTCCAGGTGCGGCTTGCTGAATCAAGAGGGGATAAGCATCTTGGGGCCTGCCGAGAGGAGCAGATAAGTCGGCGTCGGACAGAAATGAGGCGACTGAAAGAGGAACAAAGAAAAGCTTCCAAAGCCGCAGCTCAGAAAAAAGTGTGACTTTTAGAGTCGAGGCTTTTTAAGCTTTTTGTTTGTTCTGGAAATAGGCGAGTGTTTCTCGCAAGCCGCTTTCAAAGTCATAACCAGGCTTGAAGCCGGTGTTAAAAAGCTTGTCCGCTGAGGCTCGAGAATGCTTAACGTCTCCGGCACGTACGGGGTGATGTTGCACTGTTGATGTTGAGTCCGCTATTTTGATGATAAGGTTAGCTAGTTCGTTGATGGAAATTTGTTGCCCATGACCAACATTATATACTCCGCTCAATTCCGGATTCATCGCTAAAAAAGCATTGGCCGCGGCGATATCTTTTACGAAGACAAAATCTCTTGTTTGTTCTCCATCTCCATAGATTGCGATGGGCTCATTACGGAAAGCTTTATCGATAAAGATGGGAACGGCCGCGGCATAGGCGCTGGCAGGATCCTGACGAGGACCAAAGACATTAAAGAAACGTAGACAGGCTGTGT
>NVSW01000018.1 GCA_002401365.1 Piscirickettsiaceae bacterium
AACTATTAGATGTTTAGTGTGTAGGTATTCCTATAAGATACCGATAAAGCCGCGAATATTTTGCCGTGTTCTTTATAGCCGTTGTCTAACGAATACGTGATTAAATATAGGCAATACAGTTTAGATAATATGGAATAAATAAATGACTAATACGGAAGAGCAACTGTTCCTAAACGAGCTAGAAAAAAAGCTATGGACTAGCGCCAACAAACTGCTTCCAGCACTCGATGCATCACAATACAAACACGTTGCGCTTGGCTTGGTGTTTTTAAAATATGTCTCCGACTCCTTTGGCATTCGCCGTGATGAATTAACCGCGCAATTTAAAAATAAAGAGCACGAATACTTCTTAGACCCTGCCGATTTTGGCGGCGAGCAAAGCGAAGAATACCAAACAGAAATTAACATTGAACTCGAAGAACGCGACTACTACACCGAAGCCAATGTATTCTGGGTACCAAAAGTAGCCCGTTGGGCGTTTCTGCAAAATCAGAACAAAGTCGTCATCACCGGTGAAATAGAGGTAGGCGAAGGCAAAAGCAAAAAGAAAATACGTTCAGTTGGGCAGCTAATTGATAACGCGCTAGACGCCATCGAACAAGACAACCCCAAACTTAAAGGCGTACTTAATAAACGCTACACCCAACTACAAATAGACCAAGCCAAGCTCGGTGAATTAATTGACCTGATCGCCACCATCCCGTTTATCCATAACAGCCTAAGCAGTAAAGATATACTCGGCCATGTGTATGAATATTTCCTCGGTCAATTTGCCCTAGCCGAAGGCAAAAAAGGCGGTCAGTTTTATACACCAAAATCAATCGTAAGCCTGATCGTGCAAATGCTCGAACCCTTCAAAGGCAGAGTTTACGACCCCGCCATGGGCAGTGGTGGATTCTTTGTGCAATCTGAAAGCTTTATTCGTGAACACCAAGGCCGCATTGGTGATGTGTCCATCTACGGGCAAGAATACAACCACACCACATGGCAATTGGCGGCTATGAATATGGTGATACGAGGCATAGACTTTAACTTTGGCAAAGAACCAGCGAGTAGTTACACCAACGACCAACACCCCGATTTACGCGCTGATTTTGTTATGGCAAATCCGCCGTTTAATATGAAAGAGTGGGATACCGGCGTAGACGACAACGACCCGCGCTGGGTGTATGGTAAACCGCCCACAGGCAATGCCAATTTTGCATGGCTACAACACATGCTCTGGCACTTAGCACCCAACGGCAACTTAGGTTTATTACTTGCCAACGGCTCCATGAGTTCCAATACCAGCGGCGAAGGCAAAATACGCCAAGCCTTAATAGAAAATGATTTAATAGAATGCATGGTCGCCTTACCCGGTCAACTGTTCACCAATACCCAAATCCCAGCCTGTATCTGGTTTTTAAGCAAAAACAAAAAAGCCCGAACCGCCGCTAGTGGACGACAACTACGCGACCGTAGCGGTGAAGTATTGTTTATAGATGCCCGCAACTTAGGTTATATGAAAGACCGCGTATTACGCGATTTTACCCAAGAAGACCTAAACCAAGTTACCGAAACATTCCATAACTGGCAAACAGACAAAACCGTAGGTTGGGTTAGCGACAGCGTAACCCAACAATCAGAACTTGATGCAGGCACCGATGTTGGGTTACGCGATAAAGCCGCTAACCCAACCTACGAAGACATAGCAGGCTTCTGCAAATCCGCGACCCTAACCGACATCCAAAAACACGACTATGTTTTAACCCCCGGTCGCTATGTGGGCGCAGTGCCAGAAGAAGACGATGGCGAACCGTTTGCCGATAAAATGGCGCGACTTACCGCGCAACTAAAAACACAGTTTGAAGAAAGTGACCGATTGGAAGGGGAGATTAAAAAGAACTTGGCGGGGTTGGGTTATGAGTGTTGATTATCGCTCACTATGGGAATCAGCTGGTGGAGTTGTACCGAAGCATTGGAAGTTTATAACTATAGAGGCGTTATTAGAACACCCAAAATCAATATCAGTTGGGGTTATGTATCCAGGGTCTAACACGCTTGGTGGTACTCCTTTAGTAAAAGTATCAGATGTAAAAAACGGTGCTATTGCTGTTAAACCAGATTTTTGTATAAGTAAAAATGTGGATGATGAGTATAAAAGATCCCGATTAAATGGTTCCGAGTTACTGCTTACATTGGTTGGTAATCCAGGTGATTGCGTGATAGTTACAGAAGATATGGCTGGCTGGAATGCAGCTCGAGCATTGGCGGTTATTAGATTATCTGACATTGAACTTCGTTCTTGGATACGATATGTTTTGTTAAGTAAGCCAGCCAAGCATTTGATTGATGCAAGATTAAATACGACTGTACAAAAAACATTAAACCTTAAAGATGTTAAAGAGCTTAGCCTTCCAGTTCCATCGAAAGTAGAACGAGAAGAGATTACCAAAATTATTGATGTTATAGAAAGCAAATTACTCCTCAACCGCCAAACCAACCAAACCCTAGAGCAAATCGCTCAAGCTATCTTTAAAAGCTGGTTTGTGGATTTTGAACCCACCCGCGCTAAAATTAAAGTCAAAGAAAGCTGGCTGGCTGCACATCAAAGCGTCGAACTGAGCTCGCCTACTTGTTACGCCGAGCAGTTTGATAATCAACATAACATCAGCCTACAAGAAGCGATGAACCGCGCAGCAATGGCAGCGATAAGTGGTGCTGTGCCGGGATGCACGAATGTCGCGGGAGGCACGAAGCCGGGAGCGACCAAAACCAAAGCAGAATTAAATAACTTACCCGCAGACATCCTGCAACAACTCCGCACCACCGCCGAGCTATTCCCCGACACCTTGGTTGAATCGGAGTTGGGGGAAATACCTGAGGGGTGGGAAGTTAAGGCTCTGGATGACATTGCTCATTACCAAAATGGTTTAGCTCTACAGAAGTTTAGACCAAAGGGTGAAGAGCCTTTTCTACCAGTATTAAAAATTTCTCAACTAAAAAAAGGTTTTGCTGATGCTGAAGAGAAAGCTACGGCAAGTATAAAGCCTGAATGTGTTGTTGATGATGGTGATGTTATTTTCTCGTGGTCTGGTTCGCTGTTAGTCGATGTGTGGTGCGGAGGAAAAGTTGCATTAAATCAGCATTTATTTAAAGTTACATCTCAAAATAACCCTAAATGGTTTTATTATTATTATTGGACTAAATACCATTTAAAAATGTTCCAACAAATAGCGGCTGATAAAGCGGTAACTATGGGGCATATAAAAAGGGAGCATCTTTCACAAGCAAAATGTGTAATCCCCAATTGTGATATTGATTCTTTCGGTGTGTTTAGTGATTTACTTGAAAAACAGATAGAGCAGAGAGTGGAAAATTTTACGTTGGAGCAGTTAAGAGACACCTTACTCCCCAAACTCTTATCCGGTGAGCTATCCCTTGCTGATACGGATAGTCAGGCAATGCAATAATGCAACTGCACGCCACCCGTCAGCTGTTTGCTAAACTGCCACTGGATAAGCAGGGGCTATTGGCTACAACACCGCTTAGCCAATGGTTGTTTGATCAGCCCTGTTTGCAGATTAATCCTCTAAGTGGCTGGCATGGTAAGTTGATGACGTTACAGCGAAGAAATTGCTTATTATTGGTTCACGATGCGACGCGGTTTCCTGTGTTTATGCCGTGTTTAACCAAGCCAGATTTTGCTGAACTGAATGACCGTTTTATTGATGCGCTAATGAATACCTTGCTCAAGTGTGGGGCTAATGAGGTTCAACTTGATGCGATGCGGCAATGTTTGCGCCCGTTACAAGTGGATTCGCAGTGCAACCGATCAGTACAGGGCACGCTGAACCAGATGGCGCAAGCAGTAGAACATGCGCTGTGGTATGACAATCAGAATGTAGCAGATTTAACCGGGTATTCTATGGGAGCTTGGTTGGCGGATAGGCCATGTTCGGTGAAAGATAAAGGTATGGTGTGGCCGCAAAAGGAGATGCTGGCGTTATTATCTCGCTTGGCGATAACACATAGGGAAAGTGAAGCGATATGAACAATCAAATTCAATTATTTAAAACGGTTGATGGTGAAGTGTAATTGAATGTTACGTTGCAAGGTGAGACAGTGTGGCTAACTCAAGCCGCAATGGCAGAGCTATTTCAAGTTAAGCATATACAAGGTTGGGCAATAAAATGTTTATAAAAAACCATCAAAATTCAGCGAGGAAATTCGAATGAAATTCGATGTGTATTGCGATGAAAGTCGCCCTGATTTGTTATGTTCCAAAAATCCAACAGCCCAGTATATGGTTATTGGTGGGCTGTGGTTGCCAACTGAAGACCGTATGCAATTAAAGGCTGATATCCATGTCTTACGTGATAAGCATAAAATGGGGGGAGAGTTTAAATGGCAAAAAGTGTCGCCTTCTCGTATTGATTTTTATTGTGCGTTGATGGATTTATTTATGGCACGAGGAGACCGTTTGCGGTTTCGTTGTATCACCGTGGAACATGAAAAGGTTGATTTGTTACGGTTTCATGGTGATGATCAAGAATTAGGTTTTTATAAGTTTTATTACCAAATGTTGCACCATTGGATTTTAGATTTTAATGAGTATGTTGTTTTTTGCGACTTCAAGAGTAATCGGTTGGGTACGCGGTTATCTGAACTGCAGCGCTGTTTGATGAGTGCTAATTTAACGTCTGATATTGTTAATGTTCAGGCGACACGCTCTAAAGAGTCGGTGTTAATTCAAATGGCAGATGTATTAACAGGCATAGCTGCCGCTCGATTTAATGGTTCATTGAAAGAAGGGAGTGCTAAGTGGCAGTTGATTCGACACCTTGAACAGGCGTTAGGAGTTGAAATTCAAGCAACGTTTCGTTCGGAACAAAAATTTAATGTGTTTGATATTGATTTGTCGGGTGGGTGGTAAGTTTGCCGTATCCACCACTAGTTTATTATCAATCAGAAGCGGAATATCGACAGCATTTTGAACAGGTGTATTGCCGAAGGGTGATTACTACCTTTGATGATATTAGGGTGCGGTTTCGTAAAAATCAATTTTCGCATTGTTTCTTTGAATCGGTTAATACTAAAGATGATACCTTTTCGAATCAGCGAGCAGAGCGTATTGATTGGATTAAAGCTGTGTTAGAAGATAAAGATGCGGAATTACGGCTAGGTTGGGATAATAAGAAAAAAAGAGCTGCAAATGATAGGCGTGTAGCACTGCTAGCTGATAGGTATGTCGTTATTATTCGTATTCGGGGAAAGAAAGCAGGTTTTATTACCGCTTTTATTGCAAATGAACGTTCTATTCGCAAAATAAGGACTAATCCATTATGGGAATAAAACTTTTAGGCATAAAAAAACCGCTGATTTGCCAGGCGGGTTCAGCGGTCAGACCTTTATGGATTCTACTGCCACTGGCAGAGAACTAATATGATAGTAGACAATAGTTAGGAATATGTAAACATTTTGTTTACTTTTATTCATCTTGTGGATGATGGGTTTATTTCAAATAAATGGAATCTCAATGAGATATAGGGGCTTATGATCACTGAAGACCAATTAGAACAACTGTGCCTAGACTGGTTTCAATCTATCGGTTATGACACCGTTTGTGGTTACGATATTGCACCCGATGGTGATGCGTCTGAGCGCACCCATTACGGACAAATAGTTTTATTTGATCGGCTATTAACGCAACTACAAAAAATTAACCCGCATATTCCAGTTTCTGTTTTAGAAACGGTATCGCAGCAAATAGCGACACCTGAAACGCCTATTTTAATCAAAAGTAATAAAGCGTTTCACAATTTTTGTTGGAAGGGGTGAAGGTTGAGTTTAAAGACGGTAATGAATCTAAAACGGATTATGTTCAGTTAGTTGATTTTACGACGGTATCTAATAATCAATTTTTGGTGGTGAACCAATACACGCTTGCAGGCACTAAAGGTAATAGACGCCCTGACGTGATTGTGTTTATTAATGGCTTGTCATTGGCGGTTATTGAGCTTAAAAACCCAGCCGATAGCAGTGCGGATATTTGGTCTGCGAGCAATTACAAACGTATAAAGATGAAGTGTCTGACTTGTTTGTGTTTAACGAAGCCGTTGTTATTAGCGATGGAATAAATGCGCGTGTTGGTTCGCTAACGGCGAGTAAAGAACGCTTTATGCCGTGGCGTACAGTGGCTAATGAGGATGATAAGCCGTTATTTGAATACCGCCTTGAAACCTTGGTTAAAGGTTTTTTTAAGCCAGATTTATTGCTGGATTACATTCGCTTTTTTGTGTTGTTTGAGCAAGATGGCGACAAAACCATTAAGAAAATTGCGGGCTATCACCAGTTCCACGCAGTACGTGAAGCGGTTAAGGCAACGTTGATTGCTGCACAAAAGCAAGGTGTCGCGGAGCCTCGGGCTAATTATGCCAACAAGGTGGAAGCGGGTTCAGGCAAAGCGGGTGTGGTGTGGCATACGCAAGGCTCGGGTAAGTCTATTTCTATGGTGTGTTACGCGGCTAAGTTGTTAGCGCAGCCAGAAATGAATAACCCAACCATTGTGGTGGTAACAGATAGAAATGACTTAGATGGGCAGTTGTTTAATACCTTTAGCATGGCCAGTGATGCGCTAAAACAAACGCCGGTTCAAGCGGCTGACCGTGATGATTTGCACGAGATATTGGCGTCCCGTCAATCTGGCGGGATTATATTCACGACGGTTCAAAAGTTTGCTTCACTTGCTGATGAGTTGAGCCATCCCGTGTTAAGTGAGCGACATAATATTGTGGTGGTGAGTGATGAGGCGCATCGCAGTCATTACGGTGATAAAGCCAAGTTGGTGACGTACACCGATAAAAACGGCGTAGAGAAATCTAAGTATACCTTTGGTTATTCAAAGCACCTGCGAGATGCGCTGCCTAAAGCCTCGTTTATTGGTTTTACCGGTACGCCTATTTCAGCAGAAGATAAAGATACGCGCGCGGTGTTTGGCGATTATGTGTCGATTTACGATATTCAAGATGCGGTGGATGATGGCTCTACGGTGCCCATTTATTATGAATCTCGTTTGGCAAAACTAGATATTAATCAGGCTCAACTTGAGCTGCTTAATGATGAAGTGGAAGGTAATTGAGGACGAAGAAGACTTGGCGTCTCGCGAAAGTACTAAGTCAACCTGGGCGGCATTAGAAAAATTAGTGGGCAGTGCGCCGCGAATGGAGCAAGTGGCTAAAGATTTGGTGGCTCATTTTGAAACGCGTATTTCAACAATGCCCGGCAAGGCAATGATTGTGTGCATGAGCCGTGAGATTTGTGTGGATATGTATAACGCCATTGTTGCGCTAAGACCCGATTGGCACGACACAGATACCAGCAAAGGCGCGATTAAAGTGGTGATGACGGGCTCGGCATCTGACAAAGAAAAATTACAGCCGCATATTCATAATAAAGAAACCAAAAAAGTTTTTGAAAAGCGCTTTAAAAAAACCGATGATCCGTTGCAATTAGTGATTGTGCGTGACATGTGGCTAACAGGTTTTGATGCGCCAAACTGCCACACTATGTATGTCGATAAGCCGATGAAAGGGCATAATTTAATGAAGGCTATCGCTAGGGTTAACCGTGTGTTTAAAGACAAGCCTGGCGGTTTGGTGGTTGACTATATTGGTATTGCGAATGAGTTGAAGCAGGCACTGAAAACCTATACCGATTCAAAAGGTAAGGGAGCGCCTACCTTAGATACGCGTGAAGCGTTTGCTGTGTTGCTAGAAAAAATGGATGTGGTACGAGGTTTGCTGCATGGGTTTGATTACAGTAAATATGAGACAGATGCTTTGCAGCTTTTGCCGGGGGTGATGAATCATATTCTTGGATTAGATGACGGTAAAAAACGTTTTTTAGACGTGATGGCCGCGATTAGTAAGGCGTTTACCTTGTCGGGCACGATGGATGAAGCGGACAGCTTGAAAAAGGAAATTGCCTTTTTCTCAGCCGTTAAAGCAGCGATTACAAAATTCACCAGTGTCGATAAAAAACTGACGGACGAGCGAAAAAACTCAGCGTTAAAGCAAATTATAGACAATGCGATTGTCGCTGATGGGGTGTCTGATGTGTTTGATCTTGTGGGGCTGGATAAGCCTAATATAGGGCTGTTATCGCCTGAGTTTTTGGAAGACGTTAAGAATTTACCGCAAAAGAACCTAGCCGTAGAACTACTTGAAAAATTGCTAAGGGATGAAGTAAAAGCAAGAATGAAAACCGATGTGGTATCGGAGAAGAAGTATTCCGACCGACTTATTGAAACACTGCGTAAATACCATAACCGCGCCATAGAAACGGCTCAAGTGATCGAAGAGTTCATTAAAATGGCTAAAGACATGGCTGAAGATGCCGAACAAGCAGAAAAGCTGGGTCTTAATGTTGATGAAATTGCATTTTATCGGGCGCTCATTCAAAACGAGTCCGCAGTTAAAGAGTTAGGCGATAACAACTTAAAAGAGTTGGCTAAATACGTGACCGAACAACTTCGTAAAAGTACAACGGTTGATTGGCAAGTACGTGACAGCATTCGAGCTAAGCTACGTAACCTAGTAAGGCGAGCACTTAAAAAGTGGAAGTACCCGCCAGATAAAGCAGATGAGGCGATTGAGCCTTGCTTCACCCTTACTCCGAAAAACTCCAGACATAAAAAAGCCCTAGATTTTACTCTAAGGCTTTGATATTGGCTCCTCCGACTGGACTCGAACCAGTGACCCAATGATTAACAGTCATTTGCTCTACCAACTGAGCTACAGAGGAATTGTTTAGGTCGCGTATCTTACGAAACACGGGTGTTTTGGTCAATAGTAAATTGGCCTTTAGCTCTAATTAGTTCTCGTTTAGTAGCTTAGCTATTCTATCCATGGCGTTTACTAGGTTTTCCATGCTGGTGGCGATGGATATGCGCATGTGACCATTAAGGCCAAAGGCAGAGCCAGGCACGAGTGCCACACCCGATTTTTCGAGAATGTATTCAGCTAGGTCAACGTCGTTGTTTATATCGTCCATACGGTTTAGAACGGCATTGAAATCTGGGAAACAGTAAAAAGTACCGTCTGATGATATGCAGCTTACGCCAGGCATTGCGTTTAGCTTGTTTACCACAAAGTCATGCCGTTCTTTAAAGGATACTAGCATCTCATCAATACATGACTGGTCACCCTCTAAGGCAGCTTGTGCGGCATATTGTGAGATAGAGGTAGGATTAGAGGTGCTTTGCGATTGGATTTTTTTCATCGCTTTTATTAGCTTGGCCGGGCCTGCTGCGTAGCCTATGCGCCAGCCAGTCATTGCGTAAGCTTTTGACACGCCATTCAAGACAATGGTTTGGTCGTACAGTTCTGGACAGGCCATGACAATATTGCTGAATGGCTCGTCACACCAAAGGATGTGTTCGTACATATCGTCTGTTGCGATTAAAATATTAGGGTGCTTTTTTAGTACCGCGCCGAGTGCCGCAAGTTCTTTGCGAGTATATGCTTTGCCGCTTGGGTTTGACGGGCTGTTGATAACCACTAGTTTTGTTTTGTTTGTTATGGCCGCTTCAAGTTGTGCGGGTGCTAGTTTGAAGTCTTGTTCTTGACTCGCTTCAACAATAACGGGCACGCCGCCTGCTAATAAGCTCATATCGGGGTATGACACCCAATAAGGCGCTGGAATAATCACTTCGTCACCATCGTCTAAAAATGCTTGGGCAAGGTTGAAGAAGCTTTGTTTGCCGCCACAAGAAACCAGGACTTGATCCAGTTCGTAAGACAGGCCGTTATCTTTTTTAAACTTATTAATGATGGCTGTTTTTAGCTCAACCGTGCCGTCTACAGCGGTGTACTTAGTTTTGCCAGCATTAATGGCATCTCTTGCAGCTTGTTTGATGTGTTCAGGGGTGTCAAAGTCGGGTTCGCCTGCACCTAGGCCGATAATATCTTGCCCAGCAGCACGTAAAGCAGCGGCTCTTGCAGTAACCGCTAACGTTGGTGATGGTTTAATGCTTTGTACTCGTTGTGAAAGTTTAATGTTCATAAGAGATGGTTTTAGAATAAAATTAAGGGTTTAGACAAATGCCTATTCTACTTCAAGCAGCGTGCATGCAAAATTCTTATGAATAAAAAATTTCAAATTGTTTCGCCTTTCGAACCCGCAGGTGATCAGCCAGCAGCGATAAAAGCACTGGTTGAAGGCATAAGAAATGGTGAGTCTCATCAAACATTATTAGGGGTAACGGGCTCGGGTAAAACCTTCACAATGGTGAAGGTTATTGCCGAGTTGCAACGGCCGGCGTTAGTGTTGGTGCACAATAAAACACTTGCGGCGCAGTTGTACGGTGAATTGCGCGAATTTTTGCCGGACAATGCGGTTGAATATTTTGTGTCATATTACGATTATTACCAACCCGAAGCGTATGTGCCGGCATCGGATACATTCATAGATAAAGATGCGTCACTGAATGAGCATATTCAACAAATGCGGCTGTCTGCTACTAAGGCGCTAATGGAACGCAGTGATGCGGTGATTGTTGCTACGGTTTCGTGCATTTATGGCTTAGGTGACCCTGAACTATATTTCAGCATGATTTTACACTTGTCGCGTGGTGAGCGAGTAGGGCAGCGCGAAATTTTGCGGCAGCTGACAGAAATGCAGTACAAAAGAAATGATGTGGAGCTGCACCGAGCGTCGTATCGGGTGCGTGGTGATGTGATTGATATTTTCCCGGCCGAGTCGGATCAAGAGGCGCTAAGGGTTGAGTTGTTTGATGATGAAATTGAACGGCTATCGGTATTTGATCCGTTAACGGGCGAAATTTTACGACGTATTCCGCGTTACACTATTTTTCCGGTGTCGCACTATGTGACACCAAGAGAAACGATTTTAGGCTCGATAGATAAAATTAAAGCTGAATTAGCAACTCGTTTAGAACAGCTTCGGTCGTTAAATAAACTGGTTGAAGCGCAGCGTTTAGAGGAACGTACAAAGTTTGATATTGAAATGATGCGTGAGATTGGCTATTGCTCAGGTATTGAAAATTATTCGCGATATTTATCGGGCCGTAAACCGGGTGAACCACCACCGACGTTGTTTGATTATTTGCCCGACGATGCATTACTGTTTGTAGATGAATCCCACGTGACCATTCCTCAATTAGGTGCCATGTATAAGGGGGATCGTTCGCGTAAAGAAACCCTGGTTGAGTACGGCTTTAGATTGCCGTCTGCATTGGATAATCGACCGCTTAAATTTGAAGATTTTGAGGCGCGCGCGCCGCAGACTATTTTTGTTTCTGCTACGCCAAGTAAATACGAAGCCAAACGCTCTGGCGCGGTGGTGGAGCAACTTGTTCGCCCCACGGGTTTGTTAGACCCGGTTATTGAAGTTCGCCCGGCTAGTACACAGGTTGATGATTTGCTGTCTGAAATTAATAAAGTAGTGGCATTACATGAACGTGTATTGGTGACAACGCTCACCAAAAGAATGTCGGAAGATTTAACCGATTACATGATGGAGCATGACGTTAAAGTGCGTTATCTTCACTCAGATATTGACACAGTTGAGCGCGTAGAAATTATTCGAGATTTAAGGTTAGGGGTTTTTGATGTACTAATTGGCATTAACTTATTGCGGGAAGGCCTTGATATACCAGAGGTTTCTTTGGTTGCTATTTTAGATGCAGATAAAGAAGGGTTTTTAAGGTCAGAAGTATCAATGATACAAACCATTGGTCGGGCAGCAAGAAATATTAAAGGCAGAGCTATTTTATACGCCGATAAAATAACCGGTTCGATGCAACGCGCTATGGATGAAACCGAGCGGCGGAGAACAAAACAGCAAGCGCATAATGAACAACATGGGATAACACCCAAAGGCATTATTAAAAAAGTAACGGATATTATGGAAGGTTCTAAACGTTACAAAAAAGACAATTTAAAATTAGTGGCGGAAGAGAAGGCCGAATATTTATCGTTAACGCCGGCCCAAATCGCGAAAAAAATAGACCAGCTAGAAGATAAAATGTATCAGCACGCACGTAATTTGGAGTTTGAAGATGCGGCCCGTACCCGTGATGAAATCCACAAATGGAAGGATTGGGTGGTTTTAGGTGGTTAGAGCAGTTTGCTGTTAGAAGAGTTTAGCAATGTGTGGTGAAGACGATGACGGTGTAATGTGCATTATTAGATAATAATCTTTCACCATAAAATCAAGTGTCGCGATAACATACTAAACCGTTACGTAAACCCCCGTGCCTACAAAAATACTTTGAATAGTTACAAGTCTCTTGTAGTTAACAGTTGATATAATGGCTTACAGGAAAACGGGGCTAATAAAAAAGACTAAAAAAATAGGGTAGATACTTATGAATGAATTAAAAAGTGAGCTTGAAGCTAATGCGGGTAACGCTAAAATAGTTTATTTTCTCTATTTGGCTAGCTTGGTGTTTGGCATCACGTCGCTAATTGGCGTAATTATGGCCTATATGAATCAAGATGATGCAGCGCCTTGGTTAAGAACGCACTACACGTATCAAATACGTACATTTTGGATAGCGATAGTGTACTTAATAGTGGCTTTTGTACTTGTTTCCGCTATTATCGGTTACCTACTGTTTCCGGTTATTGTGGTATGGATGGTTATTCGTTGTATCAAAGGCATGAAATCACTGGATAAAAAAGAGGCTGTTCCTAACCTTGAAAGGTGGGGCTTTTAAGCTGTAGGCATACTAGAAAGCTTAGGAATAATTTTTTGATCTAGTCGTGCTGCACGAGCCATTTTAAAATGGCTTTTTGAAGTCACTCACTGCTAAAACGTTTAAATCAACTAAACTTCATCAACAGCGCTTCACTAAACAGCTAAGTTTTAGTAGAATGCGCGGTCTTAAAAGTAATTGGCTTGCAGGCGCGTAGCTCAGTTGGTTAGAGCACTACTATGACATAGTAGGGGTCACTGGTTCGAATCCAGTCGCGCCTACCAATTACTTGATATTTCTTTATTTTAATCCGAGTTTAAATATACCGTGCCAGTTATAACATTACCCGATGGAAGTACACGCGAATTTTCTAACGCTGTTAGTGTGTTAGAGGTGGCGGCAGATATTGGTGCAGGCCTTGCGAAAGCAACGATTGCAGGCAAGGTTGATGATGTGTTGGTTGATGGCTCTTATGTCATCGATAAGGACGCAACGCTATCGATTGTGACCTCGCGTGATGAAGAAGGCATCGAGGTTATTCGTCATTCTGCTGCACATTTGATGGCGCAGGCGGTTAAGCAATTATTTCCAGGCGCGCAAGTAACGATTGGCCCTGTGATTGATAATGGGTTTTTCTATGACTTTGCGTTTGAACGTTCATTTACACCGGATGATGTGGCGCGGATTGAAAAAAGAATGGCAGAATTAGCGAATGAGTCGATTCAAGTGACTCGTTCTGAACTGTCTCGTAATGATGCAGTGGCTTTTTTCAGAGAGAAAGGCGAAGAGTATAAAGCTAAAATAATTGAAGATATTCCAGAAAGCGACGTTTTGTCACTGTACTCACAAGGTGACTTTACGGATTTATGTAGAGGGCCGCATGTTCCCCATACAGGTTTTTTAAAAGCCATTAAGTTAACCAAAATAGCGGGGGCTTATTGGCGAGGTGATTCCAATAACGAAATGCTTCAACGTATTTATGGTACAGCGTGGGGCGATAAAAAATCACTCAAGAAATACCTGCATAGAATAGAAGAAGCTGAGAAACGTGATCACCGGAAAATATCCAAAGCATTAGATCTATTTCATATTCAAGAAGAAGCGCCAGGGATGATTTTTTGGCACGATGCGGGCTTGAGTATTTACCGTACCATTGAACAATACATTCGTTCAAAGCTTCAAGAACATAATTATATAGAAGTGCGTACGCCACAATTGGTTGATAAGTCGTTGTGGGAAAAATCGGGTCATTGGGATAAGTTCCACGACGATATGTTTACGGTGGAATCTGATAGCCGTGAATATGCAGTAAAGCCGATGAACTGCCCGTGTCACGTACAAATTTACAACCAAGGGTTAAAAAGTTACCGTGATTTGCCATTAAGAATGGCAGAGTTTGGCTCCTGTCATCGTAATGAGCCATCCGGTACGTTGCATGGCTTAATGCGATTGCGGAACTTTATTCAAGACGATGCGCATATTTTTTGTACCGAAGAGCAAATTCAGTCAGAAGTGTCTGAGTTTATCGATTTGTTGTATGAAGTGTATGCAGATTTTGGTTTTACTGAGATTATTATTAAACTGTCAACACGCCCTGAAAAACGCGTGGGTTCTGATGCTGATTGGGACAAAGCTGAAAAAGCGCTGGCCGTCCCATATGGACCATCTATAAGAAATTCGTTCGGGGAAAATCCATGGGTCTGGATTACTAACGGGTATTTATGTCCTGTTTTGAAATCGGGGGGATATAGAAGTCCCGCATTCCATTTTCTCCCATTACTATCTATCCAGTGAATTTCTTCTGTTTTCCCAAATGTTAGATTCCGAAACTGTGGATTGAAATCTGTAATAATTTTTTTGTGACCGGTTAATCTATCCCGCGCCATAATTTCTGGAGGAGTATTTAGACCTTGATGAATAGAAAGGATGATACGTGAACTGTGATCTGGATTTTCCATCTTTGGCGGAGAAACCACTTGGACCCATTCTCTGTTCTCCTTCACAAAAAGCTTGTCCGGCAGACTTTCCCAATGGTCATTCACTTGCTCGATTCTTAGTAGCCCATTTGGTTTCATATTAAACTGGAGGAATTGGCCATTTGAAATTGTTTTATCTTCCAATGAATTTGGACCTCTGTAAGCTGCTTTCACCAAATGTTGCGTGATTGGTGTGATCGTTCCAGTGTCGATATTATATTCAACCGTTGAAAATGTCTGACTGCGGAGCTTCCGCTCCTTTTCATCTTTAATATTCAGAGGTAATGCGGTGTTGGCAAGGATCACACTCTTACTATCCTTCAACCAATGAACCCCGATATTGCCGCCAACATACAGCCCGGTGGGCGCATTAAAAACAGGTCTAGCCTTTCCGGTCGATATGTCCAAAAGACTGAATTGAGTTAAGAAGTCTTCTCGGGGAAGCATGGTGTTTTCATCAAAATCTTTGAAAGCATGCCTGTAAAAATCATTTTTCAGATAATCATAACCATTCAGCCATAATTCGGGTGGGCTCTTGTTTGTTGTAAGGACGATTGCTTGTTTTCCATCCGGTGAGAGCCAGATATCCGTTGGGAAAAAACCAGAATTAACCTGTCCTGCAGATAACAACTCTTCCGAGTGGCCTATCTTTTGTATATAATATTGAACCGCTGGCATGGGAAATTCCCAATCTCGATCAATAACATACTGCATATTCTTCAC
>NVSW01000019.1 GCA_002401365.1 Piscirickettsiaceae bacterium
TTTGCTTTAACCTTAGTATTATCCTTCAAAATAATATCAAACGACTGCGCAGTATTAGCTAAGCTGCTTGAGAAATTAAAGTCGGACTGTTGCCGCATAAATGTTTTTTCTTGTTCAGCGAACGTGCTACTAATACTGTCGTATTTAGCTTTATCTTGCCGGTAACTTTTTAGGTACAAAGCATATTCATCTTCTGCACTTCTTTTATTGCTCCCTGGAGACAAACCATTCATATATATTTTAAATTCATCTAAGCGTTGTTTATTGATTCTTAAACGCTCTTTTTCAGCATCAATTTTTTCTCTAGATGATTTAAATGATGATTCATTTCGTTTAATCTTGGCTTGAGTTGCATCCCATTGTTTCCCAACAGCAGGCCTAACCACGTGCCGATTGGTTACTAAGTAACAGTTTTCACTAACAAAAAAAGCAGACCCTGAACCCAGTTTGCTTTTCACCGTGACCACAGCCAGCGTCGCTTTTTCGATCGGTGTTTTCGGCGTATATTTTTTATTTAACGAGGCTAAAAAGTTTTTAGAGCCAACACCTTGAATTGAAGAGCTCTTATACTTCAAAAGTACTGCTTTTTTTGATGCTTTAGGTTGTTTATCTGAAAACTGCCAACGACCATTCTTATCTTTATACTTATAAACCTGAGCCAGCGTTGATCCTTGAAAAAACAGCAAACAAGCTGCCGTTAAAAATATGATTAAGATATGAAATTTAACTCCCTTTGGCATAGGCGTCCTTTTAGTAAAATAATTGCGTTACTTACTACTCTAGCAGTATTTTTTACCTTGTCACTATATTGAGTTGATAGCTATATTATTAGCTGCTCCAACAACAATTTAAACTGCAGCAAAATAAACAACTTCACCTACAACAAAATGGCATAACAATAAATCAATTATTTAAAAGCGTTTCACCACAAGAAGCACGCCAACTGCCATTAAAAGCAAGCCCATTAAACGCTGCTGGGTAATCGGGTAGTTTAATGCCCCCATCAAACCAAAATGATCAATCACAGACATCGAAACCAATTGCCCCAGCAACACAAAACTAACCGCATTACCAATGCCAAACTTAGGCCCAACCCAGGTAATACTTAAGGTATAAAACAAAATAAAAAAACCACCTAAGTAATACTGGATAGGAATAGGTTCTTTAGGCAGACTACTAGGTAAACCCTCAACAAAAAACAAAAAAGCTAGTGATAAAACAAAGCCAACAATAAACAACACAACTGCAACCAATGCGGGGCTTTGCAACCTAACACCTAAACCACCACTCAAGGCACCCATAATAGGAATACCAACACCCGCCAACAACATGATTGATGCATAAAAAAAGATATGATTAAAATTTTGCATGACTCACCCTTTATTTTTTGAATACTAGCTTTCAATAATAATATAAAAATAACCTAGCAATAGCCTCTAATGCGAACACCAATAAAAACCACGAAATGCAACAGCCTTTGGCACATGCCTACCATTACTGATTAACCCATTTTTTCTCTTACACTCTAACAGTGCCATCCGTTTAGTGAAAACTTAAACCCATTATCTAAGACCAATCACCTTATAGACTCCCTTGGTTTTTAACACCAACGTGATTGGCGACGTCGTTTCATTTTTCCAATACCATCCATGAGATCCCGCAAAAGGGACTGTTTGTGAACCTTGGTCCGTACTAGATGTTGCTTCCTTGTAACGTTTAAAATATCCCGTGGTGTCGCCCTGTGGTTCTCCATGAAAATCAAAATACAATGCAACTCCATCGGTACTCCACGAGTATTCAAGCACGGCTTTTCTTGCCATATAAAGCTTATACTCAAGACCACTTTGGGCAGGAATGATAATATTCACGCTATCCTCTTTTGCACTACCCTCATCGTTACATGCAAGCAACTCGGATTCTTTAGACAATTTTTCACGAGGAGCAAGTGCAATTAACCCCAAGGATTTTCCCACGCCTGTCGGGTCTATCCCATATTCAGCCGGCAAAACCGCCGTTATTAAAATGATAACCGCCAACACTGTCGCCAACAACGCTGCCTTTATCAGTGATGAGACAGATTGAATGGGGTGTTCTATTTTATTCATTGCTTTAGGCCATGATGTAATAACCAACCATTTGATAACCAAACAAGACTAACCCGCCTGTCATCAATAGTGTATTGGTTGTGGTTGAAAAAGAATAGTAACTGGGATAACGCCGCCAAACGCTTAAGGCAAGTAATATAAACAGCAACGCAATAAACTGGCCTAACTCAACACCAACATTAAAGGCCAACAGGTTTTTCCACAAGTCCACTTTAGGCAACGCGAAATCTTGTAGTTTAGTTGCTAGGCCAAAACCATGGAACAAGCCAAACACCACAACAGCGATTTTTGTATTGGGTTGAAAACCAAACAATTTGTTAAAACCACCAATGTTATCAAAACCCTTATAAACAATGGACAAACCGATGATCGCGTCAATTAAATATGGGTTGACGGTAATGTCGTTCAACACGCCCATCAGCAACGTTAAACTGTGGCCTAGGGTGAATAAACTCACGTATAGAAAAACATCCCGTTTTCTAAATAAGAAAAAAATCACGCCTACTAAAAACAACAAATGGTCGTAACCCGTCACCATGTGCTTTGCGCCGATGTAAAGAAACGGCCCGACAGCCACACCTTTATTTTCTAGCAAAAAACGTTCTGTATTCGCATCTATCCCGTGCGAAAAACAATTCGTACTGACAAGTATCAGTACAAAAAATAAGGCAACCGTAAGACATTTTATTGGCAAAGAAGGCACACGGTGATTGTAAGCGATAACATCGCTGCCCGCATGGATAGTCCCCACTTCTCCACTTACCGGGTTATTCAAACAAGTAGAATTTTGACTCTTAAGCGCCAGAAGGTGAACTAATTTATTCTAACCCATTGCTAGCAATCACGAACGCATCTAGCTGTTGCTGAACTAGCTCATAGGTTTTATCTATATTGCTAGCAATCTCACCATTTAATACGTCTAAAGCATCTAAAATGTCTTTCGCTTCAGCAAAACCGGCATCAATTCCACCTCGAATCACTTCGGTAAATGCAGTTCTTGCCGCCTCGATATTGTCTTCAAATTCATTATGCACAGCTTGGTATTGCGAAAAGAAAGCGGTGCTTAAAGACACAATTCTATTTGCTGTGGCTTCGGGACTCACATCAATACCTACTTCATACGCACTTTGAATAGCGCTATCCCCTAATGAAGCCCTTAATGCGTCATTAATCCCTTCCAAAGCTGTTTTTAGCACAAGTGCTTGTGGCGAATTAGCCGTACTTAGATTGATTGTTGATTCAAGTATCGAAGAATTTAACTGTTTTTTTGCCAAATTCTTATAATGTGCTAGTTCTGACACCTTTGGCCCAATAGACCCATCAACTTTTTTGGTCTCACTTTTTGCTAAATTATGCACATCATCACGAAATGTATTTGCTACAGATACAGGCATGCAGTTCTCCTAATCATTGATTCATAATACTATATCGGCCAAGTTACTGAAAAATTTAGATATTGGTTAATACATAGACCTTGGTCACTGAAAACCAACGGCTAAAACTCAGTGATTAACGTTATCTTTTTTGCTTTCCATCTCAATATACTGAACAAATGATTCAAGCGGACTATTATCAATTTTCCAAGCATCAAATAGTCGAAAAAGTTGCTGTATAGTTTCCATCTCTAATGTTTGTCTAACTCAAGCAAAAAGTGTGTTCCCATTGTTTCTATATTTTGATATGCAGATACCATTTCTATTGCTTGAAGAAATTCCTTTTCTTTCTTGATAGTTACAAACTCAGGAGATTTAAATAAAATTTTCACTTTGAGTGTTTATATATCCGTCAAGTTCGGTAAATAGTCTCAATTAAATGATAACCAAACTTCGTTTTAACCGGCCCATGTACTGTTAACACTGCTTTTTTAAACACAACGTTATCAAATGCCTTCAACATTTTACCGGGGCCAAATTCACCTAAATCACCACCCCTTTTAGCGGAGGAACACTGCGAATGTTTTTTAGCAAGGCTTGCAAAGTCTGCGCCATTAGCCAACTGCCGTTTAACACTCTCTGCTTGGTCTTTAGTCTTAAGCAAGATGTGCCTAGCGCACGCTTTAGCCATTTAATAACAACCCTTATTGTAATTTTACTGGTTTATGTTGCCATTCCATCGTCTGACTGGCAGCAATAGCCAACAAACAATAGCCAGAAAAGTAGTAAAACCCTTCGTGTAATTTGGCTCTCATTTGTAGCACATCGTCTGCATACTCATTAGCGTTTATGGCTAAAAATGCTACCAAAATAGCCATCACAAACACATCCGACATGGACCACTTGCTCAACACAGCATTCGTTTTCAACAGCGTCGCCGTCATCTGTGGTGACTTAATCAATAAAGATAATATCACCAGAAAAATTTTAAATAGTGGAATGACTAAACCAAAAATACCGATTAACACGCCTACGACAATATGACCATTTGATATCAACTCTCTCATCGTTGCCAATAAACTACGAGTAGACTGAAAAACAGTTACCTCACCCTCAATATCTAATTTTTTCACAAGTGATTGAACCATATCTTGAATAAAACCACTGCTCTGCCCTGGCTTAACCAGTAGACTAGCCCCTAAATCAATCATTTCTCTTTTGTCGATCGTCGCCTCTATTGTCATCAGCGGTTTTGTTAGCCCCGGTATTAATAACAGGATCGAAAGGATAAACAAAAAAATTGGTATGTACTTGCGCATTGAAACCCCCTAGTGTAAACGAACAATTAGTCCTGAAGATTCTAACCTCATCAGCATGGCATTAATACTCATTAGGCCGGCTTTACCACCTCTTTCCATCGCACATTGATATATGCTCCAAGGATAATAAACCCCGCACCAAATAACGTCGTTAGACTTGGCACTTCATCAAAAAAGACCACTCCCAAAACAATTGCGAACACCACCTGTAAGTATGAAAAACTAGTCGCTCTGCCTGCTGTTTCCGTCTGCATCGATTTTGTTAAACCCCATTGMCCAAYTTGWGTTGCGAYACCAATCACYAATAAATACAACCATGTAATACCTTCTGGTAATACAAAATCACCCCATAATAAAATAATACTAATAGGCAGCGAGACCAATGGAAAATATAAAATAATAACGAGCGGGTGCTCTGTTTTATTTAACGACCGCACTAAAGTATAAGCAATGGCACTACCTAATGCGCCGAATATCGCTACCAAAATTGCAAAACCATCGTATTTAGCATGAACGCTTGAAAAGACAAACTCGGTTTGCAGCATCATTAATAAGCCAAAAAAACTTAATGCAACACACACACAAACACCCTTAGTAAGCCGTTCATGCAGAAACCATAATGCCAAAATGGCCGTGAACATCGGGTGTAAATATTGCAGCACCGTTGCTTCGGCTAATGGTAAGTGTGTTATTGAATAAAACACGCATATCAAAGCCACGAAGCCAATAAGCCCTCGCGCAAATAACAATCCTTTACGACTCCCCAGTAGCGGTACGCCTTCGTGCTTCAATATAAGATAACTTAGCAATAAAGAGACGACAGACCTTGCAGCAACTATTTCTAAAACTGGTATTCCGCTACGTCCAACAACCTTAACAAACAACGCCATAATGCTAAACGCCAACGCGCTTAAAATCATATAGCGAATACCGACGGGGATAGCTAAAAATGTACGAATTTTAATCCCCACGCAAAGGCTATATTTTACCTCGACTTTCTATCTTCCGCTCTCTTTAAAAACAACTATTAAATAGCGGCATAGCTAACCATATTTGCACCTGTACCACTAAGGCCTATTAGTCCTTAACCCTAAGGTGTTGAGGCATACGTTTTTTCACCCAAACCATCACAAAAAACCCCAATAATAAAAGGATAACAACTGAAGGCTCTGGAATACCAAAATGGGCATTTAATGTTGTTATCGCCAACCCAGCAATAAGTGCATGCCCCTCCGCGGTAGGGTGAACAGCGTCAGCAAAAAGGAAATCGAAGAAAGCCGTTTCTGCAGCAAAAAATGGTGCCGTACAGCTCAACGATGATGACGTATTACACGCCGTTCCCGTTACATTCGCAAGGCCGTATACGGACGGGTCAGCTAACACATCACTGAATAATGATGCGACATCTAGCAATACAACATTTGTTGGCAACCCTGTTAGAAGGCTAGTTAAAGCACCGTTATATGCAGCTGTTAACCCAGAAAACAGCATTCCTGTTTGGTCTACCGCCGCTTGCAAAACAACGTCTGAAACACCTAGGACACCAGCTGCTGCTGCAATAGCCGCCACTTTAACCGCCGCTTGTTCTGCTGGTGTATTAGCAGCTGTGCGTAATGCCAATGTTGCTGCTACTAAAGCATTTTGTAACTCGGTGTTGGTATTACCTGCACCCACTGCAGAAATGGCTGAAAAAATAGTTGACGGTGTAGTACCAATATCGGGTAAATTTGGAATCAGTACTGTGCCTGCGCCCGCATCGACCAAGCGCTGCGCTTGGCCGACTAAACTACTCGCACTAGTAAATAAATTAGCACCCGCTGTTGTCGGAGTAATTGCACCAGCACCAATTAAACCTAGGTTATAGAACAGATCATTAGCACCACCCCAAACCGTGTACAAACCGGTTCCACTAGCCAACGGTGATGATATCAAATAATTGTCAACCTGAGTTGATATAGGTAAAGCACTCTGTGGGGATGCTGTTTGACCAATTCCAATTGGATTCGTCACCTGCGCCCCGCCCTGTGCATAATTGTTCCCCGTTGCAGAGGTATTGGAATTATTAGGGTTATTTGCAACAACGCTCAAGCCGTAATGCGCGCCCAGTGTTTCTGTCCACACAGGCCCAGGGTTTGTGGTAAATTTTCCACCAGCACCTGCATCAACGTTGCCAACAAATGCTCCACTGTCACTTAGGCTGTCACCAAAAATAAAAATGCCATCAATAACACTAGCAAATGCTGCTTGGCTAAAGCCAAACGTTAACATTAAAACAGCGCAACACTTTCTTAATTTAACCATTTCCTTCTCCCTAGAATAATTAACAATCACAACCACTGAAAACAAGCAACATTTAAGCCATTCACGCTAAGTGGTTGTATTTGCGGTCATTAGAAAAATCATGGATTACCTGACTAATTAAAATTGTAAAAAAACCTGACATATTACGAAGCCTTGAGCTTCTATATTAATCATTACTTACGGCTAAAATACGATTCTTTTACCCTACTGTGTTATATATACCCATAACTCAACTCGGATAGTGTTATGGAAACCGTTGTCCTACCCTATTGGTTGTTTATTGTACTTATTCTATTTGCTGGCGTAATGGTGCTTGATCGGATGATCATGCCAAGCATGCGGTGGTACCTTAATCGTCGTGTTAACCGTGTTATCAATGAGATAAACTCGCGCCTTGATATTAAAATACGCCCTTTTCAATTTACCCGTCGACAAGCGCTCATTGAGCAACTTGTATTTGATGAAAAGGTCATTGATGCTATCAAACTGTACGCCAAAGAAAATGATATGCCGCAAGCCATTGCACAAGCAAAGGCACGTAAATATGCCACTGAAATCGTGCCAGCCTTTAATGCTTACATCTATTTTAGGCTAGGTTATTGGCTAGCAAAAAACCTAGCCCGAATGATTTATCGTGTACGAGTTGGTTTTTACGATAACAACAAAATCAGCCAAATTAATGCTGACTCTAGTGTCGTTTTTGTAATGAACCACCGCAGCAATATGGACTATATTTTAGTGTCCTTCTTAGTTGCAGAGAAAACAACCCTCTCATATGCCGTTGGTGAATGGGCCCGAATCTGGCCATTACAAATGTTAATTAAATCTATGGGGGCTTTTTTTGTACGCCGTAATTCAGGCAATGCACTTTACAGAAAGGTGCTAGAAAGATACGTCAACCTTTCAACACGAGCTGGCGTTTGCCAAGCTGTATTTCTTGAAGGTGGATTAACCAAAGACGGTACTCTACGAGATCCACACCTTGGCTTCTTAGATTACATGTTACGTGACTACCACCGCCACACCGATAAAGACATCATCTTTATTCCCGTCGGCATTAACTACGACAGAGTTCTTGAAGACAGGAGTCTTATACGACGTTTAGACAAATCAGCACGTAATAGATCCGTATGGTACGTACTAAGAACGGCCATTAGCTTTATCTTTAAAGTTACATTGCTTTCTCGTAAAAGCCGTTGGCGTCGATTTGGCTATGCCAGTGTTAATTTTGGCGAACCCATTTCCGCCAAACAATATTGCGAAAAAAATACCCTCGATTTCAGCGCCCTAGAAACAGAAGAAAGATTTTCACGTGTAGACACACTGGCGCAATTCATCATGAAACGTATTTCGCACGTCGTTCCAATTCTACCTTCGGCACTTATGAGTGCAACTTTAATTGAACACGCCAATAGTTGGAAAAGTGAACTTGAATTAAAAGTGCATTGTTTGCAAAAAATTGATCAGCTAAAGCAAGCAGGTGCTCCCATCGATATTTCAAACAGCGCCTTAGAAAACGTATTAAGCGCTGCTTTAACGGCTATGCTAGGCAGGGGTCTGCTGGAAGAAAAAAACAACCTATACAAAATGAAGGCCGCAGAAAAAGATATTTTCAATTACTACGCCAACTCAATAAAACAATGGAATTAATCATTATAAAACAATTTGTTACAAGGCTCTTCTAACAAATAAGTTTAACTCAAGTTTTTCTTCGATTTGGGCCGATACTCTTTTTTATATTTCTCATATTTACCACACGCTTCTTCCATCTCCAATAATGGGTCATCTTTGGGTGCTGTTAATGCCACGGCCGTTTCTATATTACATTGCCTTTGTAGCTGCTCTAGCTCAATATCCTTTGTTTCAGTTAGCGTTTCAACTAAATACAGATGTTTAGATGTTTTGTGATTGATTGATGTCGGCGAAGACACATTGAGATATGCGCCAAGAGCTATTGAAATTATATCCACTGTATTTTCCTTGTGTTGTGAAATTTCACACACAATTTAATACCAGAAGAGTAATTATATCAACAACTATCGATTGTTTTCATTGATTACAATACCTGATTGTTTTCAAAAAAAACGAATAAAAAAGTAACTTACTGTCTTATTCGTTACGCAGGTTTAAAATAAGCAACCCAACTGTGGCCAATAAGATGTTACAGATACTGGTGGATCTCTGTAGCCGATTTATTAATGAAATTCTTGTCTATCTGTTGAGAAACCATACTCATCACTTCGTCATTTAAATTTTTACGTAAAAGACCAAGAAATGTAGGTGGTGCAATAACAATAAGCCTTCTAAAGCTGTCATTCTTACGCTCTCTATCAAGATGGCTTGCTAGTTCTTTGGCAAAGATAATAGCCTCTTGTTGTCTTGCAGTGGTTTCATCATCCAAAACATGACGTCCTTGGCCGGTGCTACCGCCGTCACTACCGGCGGAATCTGAAACTAGATCCCCTTCATGTAATCGCCCATTTGGGTAATCAAAATTTTCAATTTCGGTGAGAGGCCCTTTTTGTCCTTTCCCAGCGTATATTTTTGCTTGACTACTATTTGCAACTAAAACCCATGTTTTTGGCATCAGACACTCCTATTAAATTTACACTATCTATGTATCTCTTCCTCGGTGTTACTATAAACGTTACCCTAAGCAATAAGCTGTTCTGCCTTAATTTTTATTTCGGTTTTCGAGCACGCACAAGTATACGGTCCGTGTTATAGCGTAGCTCTTCTGCGTAGATCGATTGGCTATGGCCATCACTAGGATTACCCAACAAGTCCGATGTAGCTTCTATTGTAAACCCAGCTTTTTTTAGCATCTCCTTGATGATACGAGGTTCAATTCGGTGAAATTCAACATTATCGTACCCTGCTTCACCCACATGGTCACTAATACCAATAATGCCGCCCGGTTTCAGCGCCCTATACATCGCACGAAGGTATGTCTGAACGCCAGCCTCACCTTCATGTGCTTCAACAGAGTTATAAACATCATGCATATTGAACCCCCAATAGGCCACATCAATGGCGTTATCAAATGGCATATCCTCGGCGTCTACAACCATGTATCGAACATTAGGTAAGCGGCCATTCACCAAACGCGCCAGCATAGATTTATGTCGTGCACCTTTAATTAGCTGTAAAACAAAATGATAATTTTGCGCATATACAACCCCTTTTGGGCCAACCGCCGCAGAGAAAATCTCCGTGTTATAGCCAGCACCAGTGAACATATCAAGCACCGTCATACCCTCTTTTATGCCAAAAAACTGAACGACTTCTAGCGGTTTTCTACCTGGGTCTTTAATGGCATCGAATTGGTCGCGCCCCGGGGACTTTAATTGCAGTTTGATTCGTTCAGCCATCGCTTTATCTTCGGCAAAACTAACACTTGTGAAAGCTATAAATGATAAAGCCAATACTGCAATGAATAAATTTTTCATGATGATTAACCTCAAATTACGTTAATGTTATGTTTCAGGTATTACCGTTGCCCCTTCAACGAACGAAGAAGCATTATGCTTGATGATACATCATTCTTGTTTTAGTTAGCCGAGTCCACTGATATTAAAAAGCTTCGCTCCTTAAGCTACTTCAACATATGTGCGGCATAAGCCACTAAAAATGCGCTTTCTTGGAAGACCTTTAAACCCGTCTCCGAGAAAGGAACAGGCAATCTATTTTCCGACAACGTCAATTTAATAGCACTGGGCGAAAGCATTTCCACGTCTAAATCCGTTATTAATTGAATAGCCGACTCCAATTTAAAACCTATAGCACCACCCGCAAATTTTCCCTTTAGGGGGCGCTCTTTAATCGCCACATTCGTAATGCCATAATCGCTCATCAACTTCGCAAACGACGTTTGAAAATGCAGCAAATCGCCACGAGAATGTGCTTTAGGCAACGACAATTTACGCACCCGACAATCGGGTAGGTTAAATTGTTGATTTTCTAAATGAAGCAAACAAACAACTGCATCGTTACTCGTTAACTCAACACCACAAATTCTCATTAGAATTCCTTTATTAAAATACGTTAAACAACACTACTCTTTTGATTTTGGTTTTTCTGTCCCTTTATCGCTGCGAGGTAGACCATAAAGCACGACTAAAATTTCAATAAAATAAGGCCTTCCAGCTCTATATCCCGCCATAACATGGCGACCAAATAATAGCATAATGCACGACTTTATCTACAAATATAGGCATAAGTGACGACTTAATCCAATCACTATCAAACCTCCGCATCAAAACATTTGGAAATAGGTAACTAATAGGCACATATACGTAGTATTCGGCCTGAGTTCAAAAAGTTCTTCAACGTTTTATACAATCAAATTCTCGATCAAAGATACAATGAAAATATCAAAACGGATTAAAAAATGAGGTCCACTTTAGGTTAAGAAATTGACTTGCTGAAGTGACATTGACTGAACATAGGGTTAGACAATGTCACTTCTGCAAGAAAGAATTTAATTAGCAATGCCATCGAGAACTTGGGGGGAGTTTCAGTATCACTGATACAATGGTTTTGCAATATCAAAAAGAATCCTTGACCTAGTTCAATCACGAAAATCTCAAGAAGATTTTCGTTTCTATATTTTCTACAAACTCGGCAACACAAATAATACACATTTCATTACTAAGCCTGACTATCGCTTCAACCTCTGCTTTATCTACTAGTTCGGAAATCATGTTTTTGACGAGTACTCCATCAATCTTAATGATGTCAATCGGCATGTTTTTTAGGTATTTAAAAGATGATAACCATATAGCGCTTAATCTATAAATTTCTAATCAATCTAAATTTATTTAAAACGCAATTAGACTCATGCAATTAAGCACACAAAGAAATATTTAAACCAAAAAAACACTGGATTGAAAGATAACAAACCCACCAATAACAATCGTTATTGAACCAATAACTGCCTGCAACCCATTGTGTACTCGGTTAAGCCCTTTAGCTGACTGCCGAAAAGGAAGCGCAATAACGGCTGATAAAGCAGCCATTCCGACCATTGAGCCTACACCAAACACAAGAATGTAGCTTATGCCCGTCATTAATGAATCCACCGATTGCAAGGTTAGTATAATTAACGCCGCAGATCCTGCCATTCCATGCATTAAGCCAATATAAAGTGCCCTTAAAGAAAAGTTAGCGTGGTGTTCGTGGTCATGCTTTGAATCATCATGGTTTTTTTCTCCCACATGTTTATGGGCGTGAAAATGGGTTTGATTATTACCGTGTTGATGCGTATGAAAGTGAACCTTGTCTTTAATCAATCGCCTAATAACATCTGCGCCCAATAAAACGAGCATAATTCCCACAACAAATTCCAGCCCCATTGCTAACCTATCGGGAAGAACACTATCGGTTAACATAAATATTAAGCTAAATAGAAACAGCGCAAGCGTATGTCCAAAGCCCCATATCGCACCGAGCCTCATGGTGTTTTTTGTCGTACCGCTTTTACTCACCAGTGATGCTACAGCGGCCACATGATCTGCTTCCAAAGCATGCCGCAAGCCCAGCAAAAAACCTAAGGTGAGTACGCTAAGCACTAACTGCTAACAACACTTTGTTTATTCTGGTCAACTTGTGCCTTAAGCCACAGATACCAATCGTCCATGCCCTCGCCTGTTGTTGCTGACAGCTGAAATATCTTGATATTTGGATTGACGGTTTTTGCATAGTTAATGCAGTCTTCAACGTCAAAATTTAAATACGGAAGTAAATCAATTTTATTTAAAATCATTACTTCAGCTGCACGGAACATATGTGGGTATTTAATCGGCTTATCTTCACCTTCCGTGACAGATAAAACGACCACTTTACACTTTTCACCTAAATCGAATAATGCTGGGCACACCAAGTTTCCAACGTTTTCAATCATCACCACCGAGTCTGCTGGTGGTTGCAGTTCTTTTAAACCCCGCGCCAGCATATCCGCGTCTAAGTGACAGCCTGTCCCAGTATTTATTTGAACGACACGACACCCTGTACTTTTTATACGGGCCGCATCATTAACCGTTTCTTGATCACCTTCAACAACATTAATCGGCAATGTTTGCTTTAAGTCGGTAATGGTACGCTCCAATAAGGTCGTTTTACCCGACCCCGGTGAGCTAACCATATTCAACGCCAAGATGTTTTTACCATCAAACCAACCACGGTTACGTTCTGCTAATAAATCATTCTTTGCAAGAATATCTGCTTCTAACGATATTGTCGTTCCATGCATGTTTGCATGGGTATGCGCCGATGACTGTTCGTGCGAATGGGAGTGATCATGAGGGTGTTCATGGTCATGCGCATGATCATCATGGCTGTGCTCATGATCGTGGTCGTGATCATGTGAATGGTCATGACTATGACCGTGATCATCCGCCTCGAGTAATACAACGTTACCTGTATCTAGGTTAGTTATAGTGGCTTTAGCGTTATCAGAACATCCGCAAGTTACACACATATTAATATACCTCCATTTCTTTAATTTTAAGTTCTTCACCTGCAATACAAGTGATTTTTCGGCTTCCACATGGGCAAAGGCCAAATAGTTGTAGCAGCTCAATTTCTTCACCGCACGCATCACAGCGTCCAAGCCCAGGAATTTCGTTAATCTCTAATGTGGCTTTCTCTAAGGGTGTGTTTTTGCAGCACACGTCAAAACAAAACCGAATAGCCTCTGGCATAATTGCAGATAGCTTACCTATATCCAGTGACACGCGCTTAACAAGTTTTTCGCCCGCATGCTCGGTGACAATGGCAACAATGTTTCTCGTAACGCCTAACTCATGCATTAGGCAACTCTCCACATTTCAAACGTTTTGGCAAAATATCAATCGTAAAAGACTCATCCAACGTCTGATGCCACAGCTGTTGACTTAAGTCCGTTTTGTACGCATCAAAAGACTGCCTATCATCCGGCTTTTCCTGTTCGGTATTTAAACGGTCTAATAAGCAATAAAATTCATCCGGCACAATATCGTCATGTAACTTAATATGCACCGCTGTTTCTCCATGACTGACCCACCACTCAAATTTCATATCACGGCTACAATGCTCTCCCACTTTTTCATCTAATAGACGAAAGCATTGCCGAGTAACACACTGTGTTACTAAATTAATAGCGTCTTTAACGCCGGGGCCTGGGTGCGCACTGATTACGTACAAATTTTCTCGCGTCCAAGGCGATGATTTAGGAAAAGCTTGTTGCGCTACCTGCATCGCACGAAAACCAACGCTACAGCCAAACCAAGAATCGCCTTGGTGATATATCACAAGGTCGCTGTAATCTAGTTGTTTTAACCCGCCCTTATCACCAATCGTAAGACTCGTTGATTGCTCCGAACGTTGCTGTTGAGGCATGGCCAATTAACAAATCCTTGGTAGCTGTTCGCCAACCAACATATCAACAATGCGTTCACCACCAAATAACGTGGTTAAGATAACAGTTGAACTGGGCGACTCGGTCACCTCCGCTACAATCGCGCTATGAGTGCCGGCAGGATGTGCTCGCATTGCTTCAATAACAGCATCGGCTGATTCAGCTGGCACGATAGCAACAACCTTTCCTTCATTAGCAAGATAAAGGGGATCTAGTCCGAGAATTTCACACATGCCACGCACTTCATCGCGCACGGGTAATGCGGTTTCTTTTAATCTAATGCAAACGTCACTGGCTTGGGCAAATTCATTCAACACGGTTGCGATGCCACCACGGGTTGCATCACGCATACAGTGAATATCAGGGCAGGCTTTTAACATGGATTCGATTAAAGAATTTAAAGGTTGGCAATCTGTTTCAATGGTATTTTGCAATGACATCTCACCCCGAGCGTCTACAATCGCGGCGCCATGATCTCCAACAAAACCGTTAATAATAACCACGTCACCCGCTATAGCACGATGAGTACCCACATTAACA
>NVSW01000020.1 GCA_002401365.1 Piscirickettsiaceae bacterium
CTAATCTGGCAAAATCATCAGCTTTTCTATTGCCCCGTCACCTTCTTCATATGTATTGCTTTGAATTCGTTCATACAGCTCAAGAATAGAATCACCCGACAACGTATCTCCATCAATAACTATTTTCAAGCCATTGTATTCCGGTGGATTATGGCTACCCGTAATCATCACCCCTGAGGTCGCATCGTCAACAAAGTGGGTCGCAAAATAAAGCACCGGCGTTGGCACTTGACCGACATCAATAACATCACAACCTGACGCCTGTATTCCTTTTGCCAGTGACTCACTCAACCTTAAACTGTGCAATCGGCCGTCACGACCAATAACCACTCTATTCTTCCCTGCTTTCTTAACTTCACTACCAACGGCTTGGCCAATTTTTTCTACCAAAGGCCCCGTCAATGTCTCATCGACTACTCCACGTATATCGTAGGCTCTAAAAATAGACTTGGGTACGTCTTCACTCTCAGCCCCAACCTGAATAGAGTTTTTTTCTAAAAATATAGGATTGGTAGTTTGTTTAGAATCTGCTCCAGCTTCTACCAGCCCAGACTCATTTACCATTTCTTTGCGGGCATCCTGAACAGCCTCGCCATATGTTTTCCCTATATCTGTTTCTTTTTTCCCAGTAATCTTATTGAATAACGCCTCTTTCCGTTTCTGATTATTAAGAGTCCCTACAATAACGCCTGCTAGGATTAGCAACGCTAACAGCACGCCTCCGTAAAAAAGCACATCAATCGATGTCACTGGAAACGTTAATATCTCTTTCTTAATAGTAATTCTCCAGCGCGTCCCGGGTATAAAAACAGCCTCTAGCTGCTTGTTATTTGCCTGCCCTTTATCACCCAATGACTGTATTGCTAGCGAACCCTGTTTTAGTTCGTATAAGGCACCCTCTACGCCGTGAAATGACTGCCGATATTTATTTAGCAATGCCGTAACGTCAAAAGTTGCTAATACGATGTATTTAAGCTCGTCACCCACTACAACGGGGGATGAAATGGCAATATGCTCGTCAACGCTTCCCCGCATATGAACCTCTGGCATCTGCGCTTTCTTAGTTGCTTCTACTGCGCGCAACAAATCAAGCCCTGCATAACCAAGAGGCGGCTTAGTACTGTGGTCAATTTCTATATGACCTGGAACAAAAAGCTTCAAACTCGTTAGTGCCTCAGCGCTTTGTTTTTGCTTTGCTAGCCACACATCTACAAGCCCCCCCTGCAAACTATCACTAGGGTTTAATATTGGTGCCGTACCAGCCATACCTACTACCGCTTTTCTCCAACCTTTAACAAGCACTGAAACGGCAGCCGCGGATTTGGTCGCTTTAGATTTAAGCACTTTAATTTGCACGACTCGATCTTGTTCTATCGTGTCTAAATAATAGTACCCCGATGCCGCGCAAACAACGACTATACAACATAGATAAATAAAAATTTTATTCATGCTTTTTATTGCTTTCCTGTATGCCCAAAACCACCCGCACCACGTTCACTATCACCAAACTCCTCCACCAAATCGAATGATACTTGTTCGACAGGCACAAAAACTAGCTGCGCTATTCGCTCGGCTACTTCAACCACAAAATCCTTATGTCCTCTATTCCAGCAAGAAACAAACAATTGCCCTTGGTAATCTGAATCTATCAAACCTACTAAATTCCCTAATACAATGCCATGTTTATGGCCTAAACCCGAGCGCGGCAAAATCACTGCCGCTAGGTTTGCATCTTCAATGTGAATAGCCATCCCTGTTGGGATTAATTCCGTCTGACCTGGCTTGAGCAATAATGGCCCACTAAGGCATGCTCGAAGATCTATGCCTGCGGACCCTGTCGTCGCATATTCAGGCATCGGTATTTCATTACCTAAGCGTTGATCTAAAATTTTAAGTTGTATTTTTTTCATGAAACCTATTAGCAATTAACGTGACTAATTTTTTTGCAAGCATTGATTTTTGCATACTCTCTAGCTGATACGCACCACCTTGCCAGAGAACCGTTAAGGCATTTACATCACTGTTGAAACCGCCACCTTCCATACCAACCAAGTTTGCAGCGATCATATCGATGTTTTTTTGTTGCAGTTTATGTCGCGCATACTCCTCAAGTTTTTCTGTTTCTGCCGCAAAGCCCACACAAAACGGCTTCGTTACACTGTTAGCAACCGTCTGCAAAATATCCGTCGTTTTTCTTAAGCTTAGTTGAATTTCAGATTTATTCTTCTTAACTTTATTGTCTGAAACATCTATAGGGGTGTAATCGGCAACGGCGGCCGACGCAATAAAAATATCAGTGCTTTTAGCTCTGTCCAGTACTGCTTGCGCCATCTCATCAGCACTAACAACATCAATTCGCTCAACCGCCGACGGCGTTTCAAGTTGTACAGGCCCTGTCACTAACGTCACTTGCGCACCTGCTTCAACACAAGCTTGTGCAACTGCAAAACCCATTTTCCCTGAACTATGGTTGCTAATATAGCGAACCGGATCAATCGCTTCTCTAGTTGGCCCTGCGCTTAGCAGCACCTTTAAGCCCGCAAGTTCACCCGTATTAAAATAGTCCACAATATTTTGCGCCAACTCAGCTGGTTCTAACATACGGCCAAAACCTATATCACCACATGCTTGCAGCCCAGAATCTGGGCCTAAAATTGCAACACCTCGTTGCTCTAACTTAGACAAATTATCCCGAGTGTTTTGGTCTTCATACATAACACGGTTCATAGCAGGCGCAAGCATCAATTTTTTTTCTGACGCTAACACAACCGTTGTCAGCAAATCATTTGCCAAACCTGATGCCAAGCGAGCAATAAAATTTGCGCTTGCTGGAGCAACAACAATCACATCCGCCCACTTCGCAAGATTGATATGCCCCATACCAGCCTCCTGCTCGGCATCTAATAACTGTGTATGCACTGGTAGCCCCGACAAAGCCTGAAATGTTAACGGCGTAACAAACTCTGTCGCCGACGGTGTCATCACTACCCGCACCTCTGCCCCCAACACCTGACACTGACGCAAAAGCTCTGCTGCTTTATATGCTGCAATTCCCCCTGTCACTCCTAATAGTATCCGACGATTTTTAAGTTTCTTCACGTGTTCCTGAGTAAAAAAATAATTTATTTAGCTATTATGTCAACAATACAATAGATATTCTATGCTACCTTAACTAATAACACTTTCACGGATTGAATATGTCTATTACAGATTGGCCCGAACATGAACGGCCACGAGAGAAATTACTACAAAAAGGCTCTGCTGCTCTTTCAGATGCTGAATTACTTGCGATTTTCCTGCGCACAGGCGTTAAAGGTCTTAGCGCTGTTGATCTTTCTAGGTCATTACTCAGCCAATTTGGCTCACTCAAAACATTGATGCATGCGAGCCAACAAGAGTTTTGCCAAGGGCATGGCTTAGGCGCAGCAAAATATGTACAACTACAAGCCGTATTAGAAATGGCTCGACGTCACCTACATGAAACCATTCAAGAAAAAAATATTCTTAACAGCCCTAAAGATACAAAAGACTTTCTACGCAGCCACCTAGCTCACAGGGAACAAGAAGTTTTTGCCTGTTTATACCTTAACAACAAGCACCACGTTATTTGTTTCGAAGAACTCTTTTACGGAACCATCGACAATGCAACGGTTCACCCACGCGAGGTTGTTAAAAGCACCTTAAAATACAATGCTGCTGCTGTTATTTTTGCACACAACCACCCTTCAGGCGACCCTGAACCAAGTCAATCCGATATTGACATAACCACGCAGTTAAAGAAAGCCTTGGAGTTAATTGATGTTCGTGTCCTTGACCACCTAATTGTCGGCGCAGATGATGTTGTTTCTCTCGCCGAAAGAGGCTTAATATAAAAGCAGATATGACACACAGTTTTTATCAAAAACCGAGGTTTTTCTTTACTCGATTAAGCAATTCTGGTATAAATTCGCACCGTTTCATAGCTAAATGCTATCCAATTAAAAATTAACTGAGGTTTTATCATGTCAAAAGTATGCCAAGTCACCGGCAAGCGCCCAATGTCAGGAAACAATGTTTCCCATGCGCTTAATAGAACACGTCGTCGTTTTGAGCCGAATCTACACCACCATCGTTTTTGGGTGGAAAGTGAGAACCGCTGGGTACGCTTGCGTGTTTCTGCAAATGGCATACGCACTATCGACAAACGCGGCATTGATAAAGTATTGGCTGATATTCGCTCTCGCGGCGGAAAAGTTTAAGGACACCATTATGAGAGAAAAAATTAAATTAGTTTCTAGCGCTAAAACGGGTCACTTTTACACAACGACTAAAAACAAACGTACCATGCCTGAAAAAATGGAAATCAAAAAATTTGATCCCACTATTAGACAGCACGTTATATATAAAGAAGTTAAAATAAAATAACGCTTACGTATTCAAATATAAAAAAAGCCCATCATATTGATGGGCTTTTTTTATATATCCGCTAGTGCCACATAGGCTTTATTCGTTTGCTCCACGACTCGCAATATTTTTAAGAACTTTCCCGAACAAGGCCCTGCAAAACACTCACCTGTATCCGATTTAAACATAGCACCATGAATTGAACACTGGATATACCGGCCAGACGACGTTAAAAACTGATCTGGCGTCCAATTAAGTGGCGCTCCTGTATGTGGACAAGTATTGACATACGCATACAAATTATCATCATCAGTTCGCACCAAAAATCCATCACAGCCTTTACCCTCACCCAGTTCAACACTGAATGCTTTGGAAGCCATAGCTGGCAGGCTACCGACCTCACACACAAAAACATATTTACTCTGATCTATTTCAATTATTTCCACAAACCTTTTTTCTTTTTGGGCTGTTCATTATCAGCCACTTGATGCGCAGTCGCTTGCAATGCTAGCAACTCTTTTTTCAATGCTAGGTTCATTTTAGCACTACTTTCTAACATTTCTTGCATTGCTTTAATATCACTCTCAGTTTGCTCACGCACCAACAAAAGCTCTGACTTGAGCGCCAACAACTCACTGCCTTCATTAGCGTTTGAATCATTAACAGCCGAGTCAATATTTGCTAATTCAACTTCTTTATCCATCAAGGCTGTCCTCGCATCATTAAGCTGTTTTTCCAACGATTGGATTTTTACCAATGACTCTTCTTTTTCCTCTGGTTGAGAAAGCTTGCTTTCAAGCATTTTTATATTTTCTGTCAACGCCTGTTTATTTTGCTCATACAACGCAACTTTTTGCTCTAGACTGCCATTCTCATTCTCCACTACTGCTTTAACATCTAGCAAGCTATCAAGCTTCAACGAAAGGTCGCCCACTTCTTTTTGGCTGGCCTGTAGTGATAACGTCAATAGCTTAACATTCTCTTCTATCGTCAATTTTTCTTCCGTCAACTGACCCTCTAAGGCGATAATTTTATTAGCTTCCATTGACGTAGCTTCCTTAGCCTCAATCAAGCCAAGTTCAAGCTTCTCTTTTTCCTCTTTAGAGCTTTCTAACGAAGCTTCTAATATCGTTAACGACTCTTGGAGAGAGCTCAGTTTCTCCATATCAGCTTCTTTTTCATCACTTAATTGCTGTATTTTATCCGTCAACTGCTGCATTGAATATGATGAGTTTTGAACGTCAGACGTAGCTTCGTCTAATAATTTTTTAGCGCCCGATGCAGTTTCTTTTTCGAGAATCAGCTGATTCTCAATCTCTGTCAATTGTTGTTTAAGCGAGTCTTCCATTGATTGCTTATCAACCGCCAACATCTCCATCGTACCTTGCGAATCTTGCAGCAGCTGTTGCGAGCTCGCCAATTCGTCTTTCAGACTAACATTGCTGACCCTAACACTTTCTATTTCAGCTTGGATCCCTTCAATCACAGTTTGTGCTGACTCCAATTCTTGCTGCAAATCATTATTGCTCTGATTTAGCTTTTCAGCAGTGCATTTGCTTTCTTCTTCAGCACCTTTAAGTCGATCAAGTTCTCCTTTCAATTCAACATGACTGCCCCGAACACTTTCTATTTCGGCTTGAGCCTGTACTGTCGCGGCTAGTGATGACTCTAATTCTTTTTGCAAATCATCATTGGCTTGGTTTAGCTTTTCAGCAGTGCGCTTACTCTCTTCTTCATCACTTTTAAGGCGTTCCAACTCTTTAGATAGGCGATCACGCTCTGCTAACGCTTCAGCATGTTCTTTATAGTCAGTTGATAATGCCAAATCCATGTTGTCCAATTCATGGACAAGGACTTCATGCTCCTCTTTCTGAACACTCTGTTTTTGCTGACTATTTATTAATTCCGCCTGTACCTCAGATAATGTTTTTTGTTGCTGCTCTGACTGTTCAAGTAACAACTTATTTTCCACGTACAAATCTTTGTTTTTACCTGAAAGGTCTTGCAATTTTATAGCGTTAGTCTTTTCCAACTCCTCAACTTTTATCAACTGGTCTTGCAAACCATTTGTTTCTTGAGCCTGCTCATCCAATAATTTTTGCTGGCTGGCTAGCTCTTGTTTTAGTGTTCCCGATTCTTCATAAACGGTTTGATAACGATCTTCTAATTCAGTAATGAGCTGATCAACTTGTTGCTTAGCAAATGTTAGCGTTTCTATTTCACTCTTCAATTTTTCATTAACGTCAGCTTCAGAATTATCGATACTATCAAGTGCTTCTTTTAGATCACTGTTTTCAGTTTCTAGCACTGTCAGCTTTTCATTTATAGGCTGAATTTCAGCCGCTAACGCTGCTTTTTCTATCTTTAATTGCTCACGTTCTTCTTCAACTAGCGAAACACGCTCAACAACTTCTTGTTCAGTGTTCAACACGTTTTGTTGAACCTTAGTTAACTCATTATTTTGCTGCTCAATTTGCTCATCCTTAGTTGTTAATAGATGTTGCAATTCTTCATACTGTTTCTGCAAGTCCTCCATGCCAGCTACATTCCCAAGCAAATCATTTTCAACACCTGCCAACTTGTTTCTTTCATTCTGTAACGCTTCAGCAATCGTCGCCTTTTCTTGTTCAACTTGCTTCAGTTGTTGCTGATCCTTTGCAAACCGACCTTCAAGTGCCTCTAGTTCTAGCACTCGCTTTTGTACTGTTTTTAGCTCATTTTCACTAGTGGTTTTAAACTTTAATTGTGATGTCTCTAGTGTTTCAAGTTGCTCTTTATATAAAGCAATTGAAGATTGTGAAACCGTAGCCAATTCAAGCTGGTGGTCTCTATCCTTTTGTATCGCATCACGTTCTAGCGAAATTTTATTTTGCTCTTCATTAATAGCCGCACAAAGTTTTTCCAAATTGGCTATCTGCTGACGAGCTTCCTCAAGCAAGTCTACCTGCGATACTTCTTTTAACGGCTCATCACCTGACTCTTCAACAACTAGCGGGGCCGTATCATGGCTAGTTTGTGATTCAACTTCAACGTCCTGTTTTTTAGCATTCGCGAGAGATTCCATTCCCCCCTTAAGAATATAAGCATTAAAGCCAAATTTAAGTAATAAAAAAGCAGCCGCCTCACTCGTTCTACCTTCCTCACATACAAGCAACTGAACCTGATCATGCTTTAAGCTACTAACTTTCATTCTCAACGAAAAGAATGGAATATTAATACTGTCATCAATATGACCATTTTGATAAGCATCTACCTCGCGCACATCAAGCCAAGCAGCGCCTTCTTTGGCCTGTTTTTCTGCATCCGCGTATTCTAAGTATTGCAATACCGGTTCTTTAACCAAGGTGATAAAATCATCCTTCGTTAATCTGAGCAACTGGCCTTCACCTTTCATCGTTACTGTTACATTTCTAGGTGCATCAGATAACAACGCATCTTCACCAAAACTAGCACAATCATGTAGTTCAGCCAGCTTAATTGGCTTCGCGCTCTTAGAAGACTGGCGTGTTAGCTCACAAGTGCCACGTTTAATAATATAATAATAATCCGCAGTGTCTCCTTGTTTGACAACCGTTTCACCAGGTTGAAAGGCTACCTCCTCCATTTTCATCATGACTTTTTGCAAGTTTGCGGCCGGCAGTCGTTGAAATACTGGGGATTGCAACATCGTTGCCATCCAATCACCACCCTCACTTGAGGGTTCGTCGACCGTATAAGTCGAGCTCACTTCTTTTGCTTTACCTTGATCTAATTTATTGGAAGGTACGCGTACAATTCGCAGTTTAGTCTTCGCCACGCCTTTCACCTTGCGGGGCAATTGATGCGCAATTGCAAATCGTGCTGCTTCGGAGCCGGTGGCTATTGATTCCATTTCCATCTGACCAGCATACAAAGCAATGCTGCCGCTGATTAGGTAGATAAATTCCTTTTTTTCATCGCCCTGATCAAATACCACGCTACCTTTTGCCACTTGCTCTAAACTTAGGCCATCGATTAACTCTTGAAAACGTTCGTCTGATAACGTATTCAGCGGAATAAAGCGCCTTAAAATATCGAGATCTTTAGGTTTTAGAATTGCGCTCATGTATATTATTTCACTATCAATATATTAACTGTTTATATAGTGTAGAACAGTTGTACAAAACCGCTTGTTTCAAGACTAGCAATTAAACATTTTGCCAATTACATCACGTTATGTTTTTCGCTAGTGAAAGAAGCATTTCAACCGAGCAATATTTTTCGGTTAGAATGTCAGGCAAACTAACTCAATAACAAGGAAAAAATGTTGCGCGCAAACCGGTTCTCATGGGGAAATTTCATAATCCGTTTCATCATGGCTCTTGTCTTGGTTTTTGCCAGTTACAACCCAACTGGCTATTCATACTACGACTGGGCAATCAGACTGTTACCAGAAGTCTCCCCCGTTAAAGCCTTTGCCGGCATTGTGTTACTAATAGGCTGGATAATCTTCATACGCGCAACGTTACGTTCACTTGGCTTTATTGGAATTTTGTTAGCTGTTGCAATTTTTGGTACGCTTTTTTGGATGATTATTGATTGGGGGTTTGTTTCTGCCGGTAATATAGAAGCCGTCACCTACATCAGCCAAGTAATTTTATGTTTCATCCTTGCCACTGGCATGTCTTGGTCACATATTCGCCGCAGAATGAGCGGCCAAGTTGATGCCGATGACGTTGATAATTAAACCTTTTTCTTCTATGACAATAAATTTAAAACTTAAATTTCTGGCTGCTTTTATATTAATTTTCAGCAATATAAGCGTGTACGCAGCGTTACCTAGCTTTATTGGCAAAGAACCGATTCCTAGCCTCGCTCCTATCCTAGAAAAAGTAACACCTGCCGTTGTTAATATTGCCACCAAAAATTCAATTCAAGAACGCGAAAACCCTCTGTTACGCGACCCTTTCTTTCGACGTTTTTTTAGAACCCCCAACCAGAGCCACAAGCGTTCAACACAAAGCCTTGGCTCCGGCGTTATCGTTGATGCCGATAAAGGCTACATCATTACCAACCACCATGTCATTGATAAAGCCGATGAAATTACGGTAACCCTACGTGATGGAAGAGTTTTTACTGCTAACGTTGTGGGAAGCGATCCCGAATCAGATGTCGCTGTTATTCAAATAGCAGCAAAGAATTTAACTCACATTAAAATAGCCGACTCAGAGCAACTTCGCGTGGGAGATTTTGTAGTCGCGATTGGCAACCCATTTGGGCTTGGCCAAACCGTTACGTCTGGCATTGTTAGTGCACTTGGCAGAACAGGGCTCGGCATAGAAGGGTATGAAGACTTTATTCAAACGGATGCCTCTATTAACCCTGGAAATTCAGGGGGAGCACTGATTAACCTAAGAGGCGAGTTGATCGGCATCAATACAGCAATTATTGCGCCTGGCGGTGGTAATGTGGGCATAGGTTTTGCCATACCAAGCAATATGGCCGTGAGTTTAAAAGACCAACTCATCAAGTTTGGTGAAGTTAATCGAGGACAAATTGGTATTAACGTGCAAGACCTAACAGCTGATTTAGCCCAGGCATTTAATCTGCCACGCAACAGCGGCGTTATTATCAGTCAGGTGCAACAGGACTCTCCTGCTGAAAATGCAGGCTTACGCTCAGGGGACATCGTTTTGTCCGTAAATGGTCGATCAATAAAAAATAGCGCCGATTTACGCAATCGTCTTGGGCTCTTAAGTGTTGGAGACAAAGCAACTCTAAGCATTTTAAGAAATACTAAGAAAAAAACAATATTCTTAAAAATTGCCAAGAAAAGAATCGCAACCATTGATGGTAGCAGAGTCCATAAAAAGTTGGCTGGCATTACCTTGTCAAACCTTTCGAACCAAGATAAACAAGGATATCTTAAGTTCGGTGTAAAAATTATTCAAATTAAACCTAACTCAGCCGCTTGGAATGCCGGTCTACGCAAAGGTGATATTATTGCCATGGCCAACCGCGTCAGTATTAAAAGCATCATTGACTTAATAAGCGTAATCAAAGGACAATCGTCTTTATTGCTCAATATACAACGCCAAAATAGCGCTTTCTTCATTCTTATTCGTTAATTCTTTATGACTATTCAAAAACGCCAATTTATCCCGCTTAATATTGCCATTATGGTGGTATCTGACTCACGTACCGAAGAAACGGACACCTCTGGAAAAACATTGGTTGATCGCTTAATAGAAACAGGTCATCGGTGTGCAGAAAAAGCGATCGTAGCCGATGATATCTATCTTATTCGCGCAAAAATGTCAGCATGGATTGCCGACCCTACGATCAACGTCATTATATCTACTGGGGGAACAGGCGTAACCGGGCGGGATGGAACACCCGAAGCCGTGCAGCCTTTATTGGACAAAGAGCTAAATGGTTTTGGTGAAGTATTCCGCGCAATTTCTTACGAAGAAATAGGCACTTCAACAATCCAATCTCGTGCTATTGCCGGTGTCGCAAATGGCCATTATCTATTTTGTATTCCCGGCTCCTCGGGCGCTTGTCGTACTGCCTGGGATAGGTTGATAAAAGCCCAACTGGACTTCACTACGCGCCCTTGCAACCTCGTCGAAGTGATGCCTCGCCTACTAGAAAAATAGGCATTATGCAAAAACCACCTTTTATTGCACTTGGCGCACTATTAGCATTTTTAGCCGTTGCACTCGGCGCATTCGGCGCCCATGGTTTAAAAAACACGCTGACGCCTGAGCAGCTTTCTGTTTACCATACCGCCGTTGATTACCACATGTGGCACAGCCTAGGCTTAATCGTTATTGGCATTTGCCTACAGCATAATAGCTCTTCTTTATTGAAAAAGTCTGGCTGGTTTATGTTCGCTGGCATTAGTATTTTTTCTGGCAGCTTATATGCACTCAGCCTAAGCGGTATAAAAATATTGGGTGCTATCACCCCTATTGGCGGTGTTCTTTTTTTAATCGCCTGGCTACTATTTGCCTACGCCTCGCTAAAACAAAATTAACACCCTTATGTCTAACATTAAACAAAAAACTATTTATTTAAAGGACTATACCGTTCCTGAATTTCTAATTAGCCATACGGATTTACATTTTGAATTATCGAACAGCGACACTCAAGTTCGTTCCCTTCTTAAAATCCAGCGTAACCCTCTATGCAAAAAAAAGCAGCCTAGACTAGCCCTTACAGGAGAGGAGTTAACGCTTAAATCAATCTCACTTAATGGTGAGACGTTAACAGCTGATCAATACACGCTAAATGATGAATCATTATCTATCGCCGTATTAGATAAAGAGTTCACCCTAGAAATCGTTAATAGTATAAATCCTGCTCAAAATACCGCATTAAGCGGCCTATATGAGTCGAATGATATGCTGTGTACGCAATGTGAAGCTGAGGGCTTTAGGCGAATCACCTGGTTTTTGGACAGACCGGATGTAATGTCAATATTTAGCGTCACGATTGAAGCAGATAAAGACAAATACCCGATTTTATTATCTAATGGTAACCGTGTTAAACATGGCAATTTGGCCAATGGCAAGCATTGGGCTAAGTGGCACGACCCATTCCCAAAACCAGCGTATCTATTCGCCCTAGTAGCCGGTAATTTAGCGTGTTTAAAAGATAACTTTACAACGTGTTCAGGACGGGATGTCACCCTAGAAATATACGTTGAAGAGCATGACCTTGATAAAACTCAACACGCCATGCAATCACTAAAAAACGCCATGAGCTGGGACGAAAAAGCGTTTGGCCGCGAATATGATCTCGACCTTTACATGATTGTAGCGGTAAGCCACTTCAACATGGGCGCGATGGAAAACAAAGGTCTTAATATCTTTAATACCAAGTATGTATTAGCCAGTAAAGAAACCGCCACAGATACCGATTATGAAAATATTGAAGCCGTTATCGGTCATGAATACTTCCACAACTGGTCAGGCAATCGCGTTACCTGTCGTGACTGGTTTCAACTCAGCTTAAAAGAAGGTTTTACTGTTTTTCGTGACCAACAATTTACCGCCCACCAAACATCAGACGCGGTAAAACGCATCAAAGATGTCAATATGCTCCGTACACATCAATTTGCCGAAGATGCAGGGCCGTTGTCTCATCCTATTCGCCCCGACTCATTTGTCGAAATCAACAATTTCTACACCCTCACTATTTATGAAAAAGGGGCCGAAGTTGTTCGCATGCTATATACCCTATTAGGTGAAGCAGGCTTTAGAAAAGGCTGTGATTTGTATTTTTCACGACATGACGGTCAAGCAGTAACAACCGAAGACTTTGTGCGAGCATTAGAAGATGCAAACGACGTAGACTTTAGCCAATTCAAGCGTTGGTATAGCCAAGCTGGCACACCAACTGTCGAGGTAAGTAGCCACTACGATGCAGAACAAAAAACCTACAGACTTGATTTTAAACAATATTGTGAATCCTCAGCGACCCAACCCAACAACGCAGCACTTCATATCCCAATAAGTTTTGGCTTGTTAGACGACGCGGGAGAACCAATAAAATTAGCTCGCAAAAACACATCTTCCCTACTCGAACTAACAGAGGCCAGTCAAAGTTTTACGTTTGAACAGGTTCCAAGCGAACCCACTCCCTCCTTACTACGTCATTTTTCTGCACCTGTAAAACTAAAACAAAAGCTATCGATTGAACAACATATTTTGCTTTTTCAGCATGATAGTGACCCATTTAACCGTTGGGAAGCAGGGCAAAACTGTTTAACTAACATCATCTTTAACACTGTTAACGCCATTCAAAAAAAGCAAACACCCGCGCCACTACCTTCATCAATTAAGAATGCTTTTCGTGCTGTCCTCCAACAACCGCTCGATGATTTAGCATACCAAACATTGTTGCTTAGCCTTCCTTCAAAAGCATACTTGGCCGAACAAATGAACGTCGTTGATATTGAGGCACTATTTCAAGCACATAAATTTATAAAGAGGTCACTGGCCAGCTCGCTTAAAGAGCTTTGGTTATTAAACTATCATAATAATCATGTAGAAGGCGCTGGTGCCAGCGCACAAGATATCGCCCAACGCTCATTTAAGAACCTATGTTTAGGTTATTTAATGGCCTTACAAGATGAGGTTAATATTGAATTATGCTCACAGCAATTTGATAGGGCACAAAATATGACTGACCAAATTGCCGCTCTAGGTGAGTTAAGCCATCTTAAAAATAGCATCAGTCAACCTTATTTCGAAACATTTTATAACCAATGGAAACAAGAAGACTTGGTTATCGACAAATGGTTCAGCCTGCAAGCTTGCTCAGAAAAGCTTAATGCATTAGACGATGTAAAACGGCTTCTACAGCACCCAGATTTCGACTATAAAATACCCAACCGAGTACGCAGCGTTATTGGTGCATTCGCTACTGCTAACCCATTAAATTTCAATGCAATCGATGGTGATGGCTACCGTTTTATAGCAAGTAATATTATCAAGCTTGACGATACCAACCCACAAATTGCTGCTCGTTTAGCGAGCTCGCTGAGTCACTGGAAAAAATTCGACGACGACCGCCAATTACTGATAAAACAACAGCTTAAACGGATTCAATCACATCGTTCAATATCGAAGGACCTATTAGAGATTGTTACGCGTAGTTTGAACAATTAGTTGAATAATGCAAACAATCAGCACTCATTCATACAAAACGCCCTACGGAGAGCTTTTATTAGGCTCGTTTAACGAACAGCTATGCTTATGTGATTGGACATATAGAAAAATGCGCTCAACTATCGACAAACGAATTCAAACCGGCTTAGATGCTACATATGTTGACCGACCTTGTGATCTATTAGAGGTCGCTAGACGACAGCTTGATGAATATTTTCAACAAAAGCGGCGCCAGTTTGATTTGCCTCTGAAAATGATAGGAACTAATTTTCAACAATCTGTTTGGCACGCTCTGTTGAACATTCCTTATGGCTCAACAAGTTCATACCTCGAACTAGCTAATACGCTAAACAAGAAACTGGCCGTACGCGCTGTTGCCAGCGCAAATGGAGCTAATGCCATGAGCATTATTATTCCTTGTCATCGGGTTATCGGTAGCAACGGCGAATTGACTGGCTATGCTGGGGGCCTACCAACAAAAAAGCGTTTGCTGCAACTTGAGCGACACGAATGATATTTACTTTAACCCTGAAACACCGTTATTAATGCGATCAGCAAACAAATACAGCATCGCGGCCGTTGCCCCCCATATCTGAAAACCATCGTACATTAACTCCCAGAAAAAACGCTTTTCACCTTGCCAAAATATTTCTTTTCGTTCGTACAATGATTGATCCAATAATATAGCTAGAGGAACTTCGAACACCTCTGCAACTTCAAATTTATCAATATTTAAGCTAAAAGATGGATCTACAAAGCCCACAATTGGAATCACATTAAAGTCAGTCACCGTCAGATAAGGCTCAAT
>NVSW01000021.1 GCA_002401365.1 Piscirickettsiaceae bacterium
CGGTACGGCTGAGGCAGATAAATTTTCAGCCTTTCGACAAATTGGCGTCAACCGCTTGTCAATTAGCATACAAAGCTTTAACGACCAACACTTAATAAAGTTAGGGCGCATTCACGATAGCCAGCAAGCCCATCGCGCCATTACAATGGCACAGAATGCGGGCTTCGAGCGCATCAACTTAGACTTAATGTTTGGCCTGCCTGAACAAACCATTGAACAAGCCGTGAGTGATATCAATACTGCACTAAGCTACAAAACTGGGCACCTGTCGCACTACCAACTAACACTTGAAAAAAACACCTTATTTCATAAACACCCACCTGTATTGCCGCACGATGAATTAATCTGGGATATGCAGACAGCTTGCCAACAGCAAATCGCTTACCAGCTTCAGCAATATGAAGTGTCTGCTTACGCAGCCCAAAGGCAACAATCACAACACAATATTAATTATTGGCAGTTTGGCGATTACATTGGCATTGGCGCGGGTGCTCACGGAAAACTAACCGATAATAATGATCAAATCACGCGTTCTTGGAAGCTTAAACAACCCCGTGACTTTATGAAACACGCTGGCACAGCCGTGGCTATTGGCGGTAAAAATATCGTTATCGCTAACGAGCTACCCTTTGAATATATGATGAATGCGTTACGTTTAAAATCAGGCTTCTCCCTCGAACAGTTCAGCAATAGAACCGGCCTAAATGCTTCGACTATCGAAGCCACTCTAACCAGCTTATTAAACAAAGAACTACTGCGGCTTAATAAAACAACCTATAGTTGCACCGAGCGAGGCTGGAACTTTCTAAACAACACCTTAGAGCACTTTCTGCCTGCGTAATGAATCATCTTCTTATCGAACAATCGTACCAATGCCCGTATTGTGGTGAGCAAATTGATACCTTTGTTGACACTTCTCAAGAAAACCAACAAATAATCGAAGACTGCAGTGTCTGTTGCCGCCCTATTGAATTAAATATTACCGTGGATGAGATAAACCAATCCATTAAGCTGGTCGCCCAAACCGATACCGACTGAGTTGATATCAACTATTTTTCTTTGTGCCATTAACAACAGCTAACTACTTTGGGTGTAAAATACCGCATTTCAAATTTACCTTTTCGCTATGAAAGACTACCAACATCAGTTTATTGAATTTTCCCTTGAATGTGAGGTCTTAAGATTTGGCGAGTTCACCCTTAAATCGGGCCGTGTTAGCCCCTATTTTTTCAATACCGGTCTTTTCAATACCGGTAACCGCTTACGTAAACTAGGTCAGTTTTATGCCCATGCATTAAACGATTCGGGTATTGAGTACGACATACTATACGGCCCAGCTTACAAGGGCATCCCTCTAGTTTGCGCTGTAGGCATTGGCCTTTCTGAGATTTCGAATACTGATGTGCCTTATGTCTTCAATCGCAAAGAAGTAAAAGACCACGGCGAAGGCGGCTTGCTGGTAGGTGCGGAACTTCATGGCAAAGCGTTGATTATTGATGACGTGATTAGTGCAGGCACATCTGTACGAGAATCGGTTGATATTATTCGACAAGCAAATGCCGAACCTGCTGGCGTATTGATTTCATTAAACCGCCAAGAAAAAGGCCTCGGTGAAACATCCGCTATTGACGAGATAGAAAAAAGTTATAGCTTCAAGGTTGCATCTATTATCTGCTTAGCTGATATCATCTCTTATCTCGAGAAATCAGATAACACCAAACACCTGAATGCTATCGTTAAGTACCAAAATAAATACGGCACTAACTAGCCACCACCACGATGGAACTTGAGTAAGAAAATTTTCATAAATTGCGCTTGTTCTTCATCACCCATATTGGAAAAATCAAAGCGGACATCAAGCTTCGGCAATCGCACTGAAGCTATACGCCTTACTTCCTCGTCTCCCAGTATGACTATCGCCTGTTGGTCAGACAATGTAAATGTAATAAGATTGCCATCGCGTTGATAAATAAGCTTACCTTGACTATCTAACAAGGCAATAAACTCTTTACGTGAAAAGCCCATTTCCAAAGAGAATGTTTTTTCTTTAAAAAGCTGCATTACCCACCTGCAACGGGTGGCCAAAAACCAAGTGTGTCACCTTCTTTTAAAATAGTTGCATCACGTGTTTCAGCATTTAGGTACACGCCATTTAATAACACGATATGAATCACGTTCCGCGGTAATTTTAAATCATCAATTAAGTAACCAACCGTGGTGCTACCATCTATTTTATAATCAAAGCCGTGTGATTTTGTACTGTTTACAGGCAGATATTCCATCAAACTCGCAAACAGCTTTACTGTCATTTTTTTGCTCATTATTTTATTGTCGCTGATTGTGTGCAAGCCAAATAGGCTCCCATTAATTGTAAAGGGTTGTCTAGTAACTTATCTTTCCATAATCCTAGTGAAATTTCAGACTGAATCAATCCGCGCATAATACCAACGTGCTGTGTATGCCCAATTGCCGTAGCGCCAATCAAGACATCACCATCAAACTGCAAATTAATATAACGCCATTTGTCTTTCTCAACCAGTTTACAGCTATCGCCACCTTCAACGCCCTGCCATAATCCAAATGAGCAAGAAATAAGCCCTATCGTATCTAGCACATTCATATTGATAGTACCGCCACACTCAGCACTGTTTAAACCCACCATGTTTTGCGCCGCAATTAAGCCATGTTCCGCTGCTGTTGGCTGAATAGCTTGCACGGAATATTCGCCCGTGCAAAAGTCCTTTCCTTGTGCAACATCACCAGCAGCAAAAATATCCATTATATTAGTCTGCATATTCTTATCCACTATGATGCCATCATCCACGTCTACACCCGACCCTTCCAAAAAGTCTATACAAGGCCGAACTCCTGTCGCTGTAATGACTAAATCCGCATCCAACTCGGTCGTACCGTCTGCTGTTTTTACGCTTACTTTAAACGTGTGCGGGCCTTCTGATTTTCTAATTTCAGTTACTTGGCCATTGGTAAATACATCAATATTCTTATGCACACACCAGTCTTTAATCATATTGCCCGCAATGCTGTCCATCATGCGCGGCACCATACGGTTTTCCATTTCCACGACAGTGAGATCTACATCTCGTCTAGCAAGCGCTTCAAGAATAATACACGCAATAAAGCCCGCACCAATTTGAATAACCTTCGCACCTGGCTTTGCTAATGCTGCAATAGCTCGAGCATCTTCCAGCGTCCAACATGAATGCACACCTGGCTGTCCAATACCGGGAATAGGCGGCGAGACTGGCCGAGAACCAGATGCAATTAATAGTTTATCGTATGATTCATTGTCACCGTTTGTTAATTCAACGGACTTGTTTTTTGAATCGATTCTAATCACTCGCTCATTCATTAATTTAATATTTAAATTATCGAAATGACCTGCCGTATGACGAAGATGCGTGCCTTCTTCTTCAATGTTTCCTATCAAGTGGTAAGGAATTGCCATTCTTGAATAAGGTGCTTCTGGTTCATCGCCAATGATGGTGATGGATGCTGATTTATCAAATTTTCTTATATGCTCTGCAGCTATAACACCTGACGGCCCCGCGCCTATTATTAAATGCTTCATCTGTTCACCTTATTCATTTTTGATTGTTTATTTAACCATAAAAAAGGGCGAACCTAAACGATTCGCCCTCTATTTTTTACTTAACTAACTACGCTAAATTAAAGACCTAAACGAGTCTTTGTTTCAGCCGTTACATCACCTTCTGGTGACCAGCCTCGTTCAGCATAGTATTCAGGAAGCATTTTTGCCAACCCACTTACTTTGCCTTCAGCAGGGCCTGATGTTGCAGGCTCTAATAGCAGTCTTGGTGGTAATTTATCAGCAGAAGCACCTACGCCAGCTGCTTCGTTGTATAAACGCTCTAAGTTCCATATACGTTCGCCAATTTCGCCTAAACGCTCTGGCGTCCACTCACCTTCACAAGCTGCATTCAATTGTGGAGCCACGTCTTCTAGTGACCATGCAAATGATGTAAAGATACAAATACCCGCCGAGTCAAACGCTGCCGTTGCATTTTGGAATGCAATTTGTAACCCTGCTTTGCCTTCAGTTTCTAAAGGATCTGTTTTAATAGGAATGCCTAATACTTCAGACGCCACTGTATAACCACGTAAGTGACATGCGCCACGGTTAGATGTTGCATAACCTAGGCCCATACCTTGAATAGCACGAGGATCATATGCTGGGAATTCTTGGCCACGAACTGTCATAGATAATTCTGGTCGACCGTGTTTAGCACAGAAACGCGCTGAACCTTGACCAAGCTCTAGACCAAAGCCTTCAGCTTTAGCAACAAGCTCAGTACATTCAATCATCGCCTTAGCATTACCAAAGTTAAGTTCAATGCCGCCCGTGTCTTCAGTAGTAATCACGCCTTCTTCAAACATTTCCATTGCGGCAGCAATGGTAGAGCCTAATGATATCGGATCTAAGCCTTGTTCGTTACAAACAAACTGCGCATACGTCAGCGCATCAAGATCATCAATACCGGTATCACTGCCTAGTGCCCAAGCTGCTTCATATTCTAAACCGCCTGAATTAGCATGATAGCTATGGTGTAAATCGTCTTTGTTTTGTATTGAGAAATGTTGTGGGTCAATCGTTGCAATACGACCACAAGAAATAGTACAAGCAAAACAACCGGCATTTCTTGTTAGGTTTGGCTTGCCATCGCTTTCGCGTGGCTCAAGCATTGCTTCACCTGAAATTTTAGACGCACCAGCAAACACACTGTCTTTATAGTTATGGGTTGGTTGCGCACCCATTTCGTTAATAACGTTCATTAACACTTGCGTGCCTAATGCTGGAAGACCTTCGCCTGTCACTGCATTTTCTGCCAATATTTTTTTCGCTGCTGTTGTTGCTTCGAAGAATGCTTTAGGGTCATTTACCGTTACGCCTTTGCTGCCACGTAAGGCAATCGCTTTAACGTTTTTAGAGCCCATAACCGTACCCACACCAGAACGGCCAGCCGCACGATGCAAATCATTGATAATGGCTGAGTAAAGTACACCTTTTTCACCTGGCACACCAATCGCTGCAATACGCAGCTGAGGGTCTTGATGCTTAGCATGTAGCCATTCATCTGTTTCCCATACTGATTTACCCCAAATTTCATCTGCAGGTAAAATCTCAGCTTTATCATCATTAATGCTGATGTAAACAGGTGTTGGTGATTTACCTTCTAGAATAATCATATCCCAGCCAGCACATTTCATTTCRTTACCGAAGAAACCACCTGAGTTAGAACAAGCAACCGCACCTGTTAATGGGCTTTTTGTTACCACTGAATAACGACCCGCTGTAGATGCCATTGTGCCTGTTAACGGTCCAGTGATCATATACATTGTGTTTTCAGGCGAAAGAGCATCCGTAGTTGGTGGAACTTCCTCTGTTAGATATTTTGTAGCCAACCCACGTTGGCCCAGGAATTGCTCAACCCATTCCATATTTAGTGGTTCTGGCGTACAGGTGCCCTTTGTTAAATTAATCCTTAGTACTTTTTTTGTCCAAGACATAACCTACTCCAATTATTATTTTATTTTATTGACAAAAATCTTTAGCTGGCCGGCATTGCTTTCGCAGCGTAGTCTTTCATTTTGTCGTAACCTGTCCAGTTTGCATCTTGGTACGTAATAGCATCTGTTGGACATGCTTTTGCACATTCTGGATCGCCGCCACAAAGATCACATTTGATCACTTTGCCGCTGTCTGCGTTATAGTTAACGGTGCCAAATGGGCAAGCAATTGTGCAAACTTTACAACCTACGCATAAGTCATTAACAATTTCTTTAGCGCCTGTTTCTTTGTTTAATACGATAGCCTCTACAGGGCAAGCATGCATACACCACGCTTCATCACATTGAGTACATGTGTAAGGTACAAAAATACCTTCTTCATGAAATGGGAAAATTTTAATTCTTGACTTAGTTGGGTTAAAAACACCTTCACCTTCATAAGAACAAGCCATTTCACACTGCAAACAACCTGTACATTTATTTGCATCAATAACTAATGACATCTGCATAACACCCTCCTCTGGGTTCTATTTTATTTTTAAAACGTTAACAAAAAAAACTTAGCCACCCGTTACGCTCATATGACGAAAGATAACAGGTTGTTCAGTAATATCAAAATTGTGCCCTTTGGGCTTTATATCCATAGACTCAATAAGAGCCTGTTTTACTTTATTTAAATCAGTAGGATTTGCACGTAATATGCTTTTCAAATCCATTGAGTGCTCTTGCCCTAAACACAGCAACAACAAACCCGATGCCGTCACTCGCACCCGATTACAGGTATCGCAAAAATTATGACTGTGTGGCGAAATAAAGCCCACTAAATTATCGTAGCCATTCACACTGTAATAACGCGCTGGCCCGCCCGTATTCTTGGTACTTGGCAACAATTCAAACTGCGTTTCTATGTCACGCTTAATCTCATCGCTTGAATAGTAAGCCTCTTCGCGCGAATGATCATCAATCGCGCCTAATGGCATTTCTTCAATAAAGCTAATATCCAAACCTTCGTTCATAGCGTATTGAACAAGTTCATTTACTTCATCATGGTTTCTATTTTTAAGAATAACGGCATTTAATTTAATTTTTTCAAAGCCCGCTTTCTTTGCTGCTTGAATGCCCGCCAACACGACAGAAAGGTCACCCACGCGCGTTACTTTTTTAAATTTATCAGCATCTAAACTGTCTAAACTTATATTAATTCGTTTTACGCCCGCGTCTTTCAACGGCTGCGCTAACTTAACTAGCTGCGATCCATTCGTGGTAATAACGAGTTCTTCTAAGCCTTCTAACTTAGCCACATTAGCCAACATACCAACAACATCTTTTCTTACTAAAGGCTCACCGCCTGTAATACGAATTTTTGTCACGCCCATTTCAACAAACGCCTGAGACAAACGCTCAATTTCTTCCAATGTTAAAATCTGCTCGCGTGGTAAAAACTCCATATCTTCACTCATACAATAAACGCAGCGAAAATCGCAACGATCGGTGACAGAAATTCTCACATACGTTACTTGCCGACCGAACTTATCGATCAGTTTATTAGCATTTATAGTTGGTGAAACGGCATTCATAAAAAGTATAGAGCTCTCCTAGTATTATGTTTTCTTATTATTCATTAGCTTGACGAGTTATTAAGAACTGTTCTTAAATGAAAACAATTCCTATCATTATTAATAACTTACGAACTTTCTTTACTTAGACTCATACCTTAACCCAATTTAAATTTACGGGTCAATATTTACTTAACAAAAATCTATAATTTTGATTACTGCTAGCCAATATTCGAACTGAATTTTATGTAGACCACTAGCAAACCCTATTAATCTGAACACTAAATTGATGTTCATTAGGTCTATCAGATGTGTAAAATACATTTCATGACACAGTTTAATGCATTAACTAAATATATTTATCACGTAATCCCATGTGCAAAACTTACGTTGATGATGGCTGCTTTTATTTTTTGCCTATTTTTATCCGCTTGCTCTGATGCTGAAAATAAAACCGCGATAAAAATCTCCGTACTTAAGTACGGTACTGTCAACTGGACACTAGAAACCATTAAAAATAATGAACTCGATAAAAAGCATGGTTTTGAGTTAATTATTCAACCCCTCGCTAGTACACAGGCAAGCAAAATTGCTTTGCAAGCAAATGCAGCTGATATTATTGTTTCTGATTGGACCTGGGTTGCTCGCCAGCGTGGCTTCTCAGCAGATTATCTATTTGCACCCTATTCAAGTTCCGCAGGTGCATTAATGGTTGCCGAACAATCTCCAATTAAATCCATTAGTGATCTTATTGGTAAAAAACTTGGCATAGCCGGTGGCGCGCTCGATAAAAACTGGCTATTGCTTCGCGCTCTTGCATTAGAAGATGGCATTGATTTAGATAAAGGCGTTGAAAAGGTATTTGGCGCACCTCCCTTACTAAATAACCTTATTCAGCAAGGCGAGATAGATGCACTGATTAATTTTTGGCACTATAGCGCCCGACTTAAGGCCAAGGGTTACCGGCAGCTTCTGACCACACACGACTCAATCCACCAACTCGGCATCAACAGAACCATACCAATATTGGGGTATGTATTCAGGCAGGAATGGGCAAACACACACTCGACCACACTAAATAGTTTTTTGCAGGCAAGTCAACAAGCCAGCAACCTTTTATGCACCTCAGAGCAACACTGGAAAGCTATACTACCACTCACCAGAACAAACGATCTCAACACGCAAAAATTACTCCGTAATAGCTACTGTAAAGGACGCGTTAAAAATTTCACCGACGAAGACGTGCGTGCCATCCAGGATATTTATGCTATTTTAGCCTCCACAGGCGGTGCTAAACTTGTTGGCTCTGTTAAACAACTTGATCGCCGATTATTTTGGAATAATAGCCCTCATTAAAAAATCTTTTGTATTCTTAAATGCCACGTTCCTCTTTCTTAAATTCAACACTTTCGCTGGGCTTGTTACTACTCATCTGGCAGCTTGTTGCTATGTTTGTTTCTTCGCCCGTGCTGCCTACACCGTTTCAAGTTTTAAGCACACTGACCGACGCCATTAAAAGCGGCGAGTTACCACACCACCTAGGCATTACTCTCTATAGGCTTGTTATTAGTTTTGTTCTTGCCATGCTACTTGGCATCGCTATTGGCCTGGTTCTTGGGCGGCATAAAAAAACCAATGCTTTTTTCGACAGCTGGCTGATTATCCTGCTTAATGTGCCAGCACTGGTCACCATTATTTTATGCTATATATGGTTTGGCCTGATTGAAACTGCCGCTATTTTCGCTGTTGTTATCAACAAATTACCTAATGTTATCGTTACCATTCGTGAAGGCGCTAGAAACTTAGATGAAGAACTGATCGAAATGGCCACAGCTTACCGGTTTGGGCGGCTCAATACATTAAGGCACGTTATCATGCCACAACTGTATCCCTATATTATGGCGTCAGCAAGAACAGGCCTTGCTCTAATATGGAAAATTGTATTGGTTGTTGAGTTGCTAGGTAGAAGCGACGGCATGGGGTATCAAATACACCTATTTTTCCAACTATTTGATATTACAAGCATTTTAGCTTACACCGTGTCATTTATTGTTGTTATTCAAATAATTGAATCCACTATTCTTAAGCCGTTAGACACAAAGTCTCAACGCTGGAAGTAGGCAATATGAATAAACTAACCGTTAATATTCAAAATAAAAGCTTCCCTAAAATTAATGATAAAGCAACCTTTACCACCATTAAAAATTTATACTTCGACCTATCAAATAACGAGTTTGTTTGCATTGTTGGCCCATCCGGTTGCGGCAAAACAACCATGCTTAACATTATTGCTGGGCTGGACACCGATTTTACCGGCTCTATTGATGCTAGCAATACTAATGGTACGATAAAAAGCAGTTATGTTTTCCAAACACCTCGATTATTACCTTGGCGCACCGTACTCGAGAATATTCAATTAGCGAACGGCGGTGAATCACCATCGTTAACAAAAATCGAGAGTTTGTTAGATAGCCTGGGGTTAGAAAAAAACTTAAACAGTTATCCGCATCACCTTTCCTTAGGCATGCAGCGACGCGTTGCGCTAGCGCGTGCATTTTCTGTGCAAAGTGATATTTTACTAATGGATGAACCGTTTGTGTCACTGGACCAACCGACCGCCCGTAAGGCACGCAGCCTACTATTAGATTTATGGCATGAACAATCACGAAGTGTCGTTTTCGTCACTCACGATTTAAACGAAGCAATTGAACTGGCTGATAGGGTGTTATTTTTATCTGAGTCCCCAAGTAGCATCATTGCTGACGTAACCGTTGATATCCCAAGATCAAAAAGAAACACTAACAACATTGCTCTCTTCAAAGAAAAGCTAAAAACCGAACGACCAGCTATTCAGCACCTCATTTAATGTAACGAGAGCTTTGCAGGAGGGCCCGTTTTCGTAAGAGCACCAACAGTAAACGTATTAGGCGAGGTGAAAAGAGGTGAGAAAGCGCACGACTCCATGGATGGAGGAGGTAGAGCGACGCAGGAGCCAAAGCCGAGTTTACAGGGTGTAAATGGGCATTTTGAGCCTATTTTTCTAGTGCCCCGTGTGGGTAAACGCCGCTATCGCGGAAAATGGACTCGTGCAAAGATCTTTTAACAATGAACACAGATAAAAAAACACCACCTTTTAAGGTGGTGTTTTTTTTAGTACTAATGTCGTTTACACCCTAAGGCATAAATCACACTGAACAGAATTAAGCTGCTTTTTTAGCTGCTTTTTTTACTGTTGCTTTTACTTCTTTAGTAACAACTGCGTTGCTTTCTTGAACAAGTTTGATAACGTCTTCGTTGTAAGATTTAGCATCTTCAATTAACACTTTGCTGTCAGCTTGTACTTTCTCTAGGCCGCTTTTAGCTAATTCAACTTGCTCTTTAACGAAAGCATTTAAGCCAGCAACGTCTTTAATTGCAGTAGCAGCTTTAATACGCGCTTCAGTTAAAGAAGCATATTCTTTAGCAGCAGCTTGTTGTGAAGCAACAGCTTTTTCGATTTGTGCTTTGTTTAATTCAGCTAATTTTTTAGCAGGAGCCAATAATAATTCTAGATTGTTTAACATGTCATATCCTTTTAGGTTTAAGTTTAATTAACAAATATTGTTTTGTTGCAGCGCATTATACATGCTTTTTATTGCGGCGCAACACTTTTTTTAAAACCCATTTACTGGTTGATTGTATTGTTCTCTTCTTGCCAAGCGATCAAGCCAAACGTACCCTATTCTGCACACAACATTATCGAGAGAACACATGAGCGAATCCGTTAACCATGAAAACCGCAACCCACTACCCAAAGTAAATGCACTATTCCATCAGCGATGGTCACCACGTGCGTTTAAAAACACATCGCTCTCTCAAGACGTTATTAATAGCATTTTTGATGCCGCTCGATGGGCACCTTCGTGCTTTAACGAACAACCTTGGCTATTTGTCACCTCATCTGGGGAACATGATTTCAACACATTCTTAAATTTATTAAATGAATCAAACCAAGTGTGGGCTAAGAATGCTGGCTTGGTTGGTTTTATTTTTGCAAAAAAAACTTTCTCTCATAACAGCGCCGATAACAATAAAGCCAAGTTTGATTGCGGTGCCGCTTGGATGAGCTTGACACTACAAGCTAATATGCATGGGCTACACACGCATGGCATTGGCGGCATTGACTACGCTAATGTGTATCAAGTGCTAAACATAGCGAGTGATGAATACGATATTATTTGTGGTTTTGTATTAGGCGAGGCCGACCAGCCGGAGTCTTTAGCAGAACCATTAAGGGAAAAAGAACAGCCATCCGCACGAAAACCGCTGGGTGATATTTGGCAATCGGGGATTCGCTAATTCCGGTTCACTCGACGATGCGAACGCGAACTGTTTTATTGGTGTTAGTTTTTGCTGTTTTTTCCGGTTCCTCTTTGTGGTTCTCGAGTAACGCTATTTTAATCCAACTGAGTCAAGTTCTACCTAACGCCAATTTCGATATATCTGATATCACATCTGCAGTGCAGTTTGGCTTCATTGTTGGCACATTAACATTCGCGCTGTTAAATGTTTCAGACCGGTTTTCGGCTGGACGTGTTTTTTTAATCTCAAGCACGCTAGGCAGTCTATCGAATGCATTGATAGTATATGCACCACTTGATAGCAATACATTGATATTATCTCGCTGCCTAACAGGATTTTTTCTAGCCGGCATCTACCCTGTTGGCGTTAAGATTGCCTCTCTATGGTGCCAACATGATCTAGGCCGTGCATTGGGTCATATCGTTGGCGCTTTGGTGGTCGGTACCGCTTTCCCGCACTTCATTAATAGCTTGGATTTATCATTAGACTGGCAGTGGGTCATTATCAGCTCATCAAGCCTCGCCATTATTGGCGGCCTACTCGTTGGTTTTCTAATCCCTGAAAAATCCATCGCTAAACGCACCCCACACCATGAAGGTAAAGCCCTACTAAACATCTTCAAATCCAACGACTTCAGAGCATCGTCCTCAGGTTATTTTGGACACATGTGGGAGCTGTATACATTTTGGGCTTTTGTGCCCATCATCTTAACTGCTTATGCCACACAATTTGCTACAAACATAAATATCCCGCTATGGAGTTTTCTTATCATCGCTGCTGGTGGGATCGGTTGTTCCGCAGGTGGATTACTGACATTAAAACTGGGCAGCGCACGCATTGCTTTTTATCAATTGGCTACATCTGGTCTGTGCTGTTTAGTTTTTCCGTTTTTGTTCTCCAGCTCAATTGAGGTTTTTCTTGCTTATTTAATTATTTGGGGCATAACCGTTGCCGGAGACTCGCCCCAATTCTCAACGTTAAACGCAAAAACAGCGCCACCGGAAATTCTCGGCTCTGCCATCACCCTCGTCATTTGTATAGGTTTTACCTTGACCATTGTTAGCTTGCAAGTGTTTGAATTTATTTTGGCGAACACCAATCTACAAATTGCCGTATTATTATTGGTACTGGGGCCACTTTATGGCTTGTACAAATTACGCCCTCTCACCCTTTCGATACATTAATTAAATAAGGACACTCGTTATGTTCATCGCCATGAACCGTTTTAAAGTCACCCTTGGCAAAGAAGATGAATTTGAAGCCGTGTGGCGTAACCGTGAGTCACGTCTGAATGATGTGCCTGGGTTTCAATCGTTTCACTTATTAAAAGGGCCAACACTCGACGACCATACGTTATTTGCCTCACACACCACGTGGGAAAATAAAGCGACCTTTGATGCGTGGACTCATTCCGATGCCTTTAAACAGGTGCACGCTCAAGCGGGGCAAACAAAAGGCCTGTATCTAGGCCACCCAAATTTTGAAGGTTTTGAGGTAGTACTTTAAGTTAGTCGTCTTTATCCAACTTTTCTGGCTCATCGTCTTCGCGTTTAAATTCGCCCTCTATAATATCGGCATCATCAAATTTTGACGTATCATCACCCTGAGAAAACCCACCACGGTGAAAATCAGCTGACCTCATCATCTGACTCCCCATCACCATCATTGCTAACTTTGCCCTTAACACGGGCACTAAACACAGAAAGCCGACAATATCGGTAAAAAAACCCGGCGTTAGTAATAATGCGCCACTCACCATCAGCATCAAGCCTTCAATCATTTCCAATGCGGGAATTTCACCCCGAGCCATGGTTGCTTGAACTCGTTGAAAAGTTGCCATCCCCTGTTGCCTAAAAAGATAGGCACCCAAAACAGCGGTAAAAACAATCAATACGATGGTTGAAAACGCACCAATGACATTACCGACCTGGATAAGAAAATAAATTTCTACAACGGGGACAGCAATCAATAACAAGAAAAAAAAGGAAAATGGATTCATACTATTCAGCTTACACAGGAAGTATGCAGAAAGAAAGTTACACCCACATAGGTCTTATCTTTTACCGACGGCGCAAGCATCGCAACAAATACGAATTAAACAAGTAATACGCTATAATGAAACGATATCAAAAAGCCGGCTATCACCTATCCGCATTAACGAGATGATGTTAAATACAATACTAAAATCTATTTTTGCAGTGCTGTTCACACTTGCTACCTCTATCAATATAGCATCTGCAGTAAATGAAAACTCAAGGCAACCTGCGATAGTCGATACCAGCAATAACGGAATCAGCTCCCTGCAACAGTTATTTAACGGCTTTAGCTCCTCAACAAATGAATTGCTCGAGCCGGAAAAAGCCTTTAGCTTTACCGCTGAAATGACGAACGCCAACAGTGTCAGCTTGGATTGGAATATCGCCGACGGTTATTACTTATACCAAGACAAAGTCAAGGTCTCTGTCGACGAACCCAAATCGCTGCAACTAGGCCCGCTTGATTTTCCACCGGGCATATCAAAGCACGACGAGACGTTCGGCAACACGGTTGTTTACTATAACAATTTAGCGCTCACACAACCGTTAACCCATCATTTAAAAGCTGGCGATACTATTTCTTTATCCGTTTCTTTTCAGGGCTGTGCCGACATTGGTGTTTGCTATCCTCCGATGAACAAAACAGTTGAACTGTTAATTCCAAGTTCATCAGCTGCCACTAGTTCAACCCCACCTCCGCTGCAAAGCTCTTTAACCGAAACCGATCAAATTGCTAATTCTTTATTGAACCAATCCTTTTGGTGGACCTGTGTTATTTTGTTTGGAGCGGGTTTAGCACTCTCATTTACGCCCTGCGTGTTCCCAATGATCCCCATCCTATCTGGCATCATTATCGGTCATGGTGAGAGTTTAACGCAGCGCAAAGCATTATACTTATCACT
>NVSW01000022.1 GCA_002401365.1 Piscirickettsiaceae bacterium
AGAAGGCGCGCGCGTTGGTATTTTAGATGCGGATATTTACGGGCCAAGCCAACCCACTATGTTGGGAATTAAAGGACGTCCAGGTTCACCAGACGGTAAAACCATCGAGCCAATGGAAGGACATGGCTTGCAAGTCATGTCAGTAGGCTTTTTGGTTGATGAAGACACGCCGATGATTTTACGTGGCCCTATGGTAACGCAAGCATTAGGTCAGTTATTGAATGACACCAATTGGGACGATTTAGATTATTTAATTATTGATATGCCACCGGGAACGGGCGACATTCACCTAACATTGGCGCAAACAGTGCCGGTAACAGGGTCTGTGGTGGTAACAACGCCGCAAGATATTGCGTTGATTGACGCGAAGAAAGGCATGAAGATGTTTGAAAAGGTAGATATTCCGGTGCTGGGTTTAATCGAAAATATGAGCGTACATATTTGTTCAAATTGCCAGCATGAAGAAGCTATTTTTGGCCAAGGTGGCGGTGAGGCCATGGCGAAGGAATATGGCGTTGAGTTTTTAGGTGCGTTGCCACTCGACATGTCTATTCGCATTAGTACAGATATCGGCGTACCAACTGTTGCTGCCGATCCTGATAGCCAAGTGTCTGGTATGTATAGAGCGATGGCTAGACGACTAGCCGCTTCACTGTCTGTTAAGGCAAAAGATTTCAGCAGTGAAATGCCAAATATTGTTATTAATTAATAAGGTTTAGTCATGGGTATTAAGTCAGATAGCTGGATTCGCCGAATGGCGAAAGAAAAAAACATGATTGAGCCGTTCGAATCGCACCAAGTGCGTAACTCGGCAGACGGTCGCGTTATTTCTTATGGCACATCAAGTTATGGTTACGACGTTCGTTGTTCGGACGAGTTTAAGATTTTTACCAACATTAATTCAGCTATCGTTGACCCTAAAAATTTCGACGAAAAGAGTTTTGTAGATATTAAATCGGATGTTTGTATTATTCCGCCGAACTCATTTGTATTAGCCAGAACAGTTGAGTACCTAAGAATTCCGCGTGACGTGTTGACCATTTGTTTGGGCAAATCTACCTATGCGCGTTGCGGGATTATTGTGAATGTAACGCCATTAGAGCCAGAGTGGGAAGGTCATGTGACGTTGGAGTTTTCAAACACGACGCCATTACCAGCAAAGATATATGCAAATGAGGGTGTTGCGCAGATTTTATTTTTAGGGGCGGATGAAATTTGTGAAACATCTTATGGTGATCGTGGCGGTAAATACCAAGGTCAAACAGGGGTGACACTGCCAAAAGCTTAGTTGTTGAAGCGGGCTAATCTGATGGTTTATTGGGGTTCGGTTTTTTTGGCTGCAAAGGATGCTTTTATTAATCGCATCTCAAATGTGCCATACGTTTTCTTACGTTGAAGTAAAATGGGTAAGTTATACAGTTCTGGCGCACACCAATAATACGTTATGAGTGGTTTATCGTCCTTTTTACGCGCAAGCTTTATGGTGTTGTAGAGTTTATCATCAATAGTGATTTCCTCTGTGCCAAGTCGCGTAAAAACGTAATTTTTTAATCTCCCCCCGTCCGCAATTTGATAACTTAGCACGCCATCAGCAGTGTTTAAATCACGCATTAAAGCAATTTGCATCAGGGCTTTGTCTAATACGCCAATTGAAATAGGCAGTTTCCAAACGTGGCCTTTTGAGGCATTTGCAACGTTTAATGTCGTCCAGTCAAACGTTAGAATGACGTTTTTTTCGCCATCGCCTAAGTGTTCTTTGTACTGGTAACTTAACGGCCTTAGTCTATTCTCGTATAGTTCGAATCGGCTGGTTTCAATCACATCATCGTCGCGAATGAATGCCAGTAGACCACTGGTTTCGGTAGCTGATATAAGGCGGTATGTGTTTGTTGCCGTTTGTTTGACGGTTAATTTAACGTGGCCGATTTCAATACCATTATGTTTAAGTAGGTATTCAGCTTTGAAGTTCGGTATAGAAGGCGGGGTTGCTTGGCAAACACTGTAAAAGAGCAAAGAGCTAAGCGTTAATGAGGCTAATTTTTTTAATAAGGAGCTCATGAGTTTATTTTACATATAATCCATCACCACGGGGCCATTCATTTTATTTCCATCCATATAAATGGTGTTATCTTTTAGTTCTATTCTGCCTTCAGCAAACCAGCTAATAGCGGTGGGGTAGATAAGGTGCTCTTTTGTTTTAATACGTAATTCAAGGCTCTCTACGCTATCAGAGGGTAAAATTGGCAAGCGGGCTTGCAATAAAATGGGGCCGCCATCTAACTCTGCGGTAACAAAATGAACGCTACTGCCATGTAAAGGCTCACCCTTATCCATCACTCGCTGATGGGTATGCATGCCTTTGTAATCGGGTAGTAAAGACGGGTGAATATTGATTAGCCGCCCCGCATAGTGGACCACAAATTGTTCGCTAAAGATGCGCATAAAGCCCGCTAGTACAACTAAATTAGGTTGGTAGCGGTCAATCAGCTGTTGCAGGTCTGAGTCGAAATTTTCGCGTGATGTATAGTCTGTGTGTGGCAGGGTGTGGGTTGGAATATCAGCTTCTTTCGCACGGTCAAGGCCGTAAGCATCAGCTTGGTTACTAACGACAGCCACGATATTGGCAGGTAGTTTGGCGTCTATCATGGACTGCAATGTTGTGCCTGAGCCAGATAGTAAAACAACAATACGGTAATCGTTACTCATGAGAGCTACAAATAGTTGACCTTGGGTTGTTGCTCGTTTGATGCTGCAATATCACCAATAATATAAGCTGTTTCACCGTTTGACTGTAGTTCAATTAATGCAGCGTCAGCATTTTCTTTAGCGACACAAGCAACCATGCCAATGCCGCAATTAAAGGTTTTTAGCATTTCTGCGTCACTGATATTACCTTCGGTCTTTAGCCAGTCAAAAAGAGCGGGCATTTGCCAACTGGACAGTCGAATGTTGGCCATGGTGTTATTTGGCATCACACGAGGTAAGTTTTCCGTGATGCCGCCGCCGGTAATGTGTGCCAAGGCATGTACAGGCAACTTTTTAGTTAGCTTAAGGAGTGATTTAACGTAAATTTTAGTGGGTTCAAGCAGTGCTTCTGCCAAAGAAACGCCATCGAGTGTTTGTTCGAGGTTGGGTTGCCGCTCAATGACTTTTCGAATAAGTGAATAACCATTTGAATGCGCGCCAGAGGATGCCATGCCGATTAAAACATCGCCAACAGCTACGTTAGAGCCATCAATGATTTGATCTTTTTCAGCAATGCCAACACTAAAGCCAGCTAGGTCATAATCTTCGCCTTCATACATGCCTGGCATTTCGGCAGTTTCACCACCCACTAGTGCCGCCCCAGCTAATTCGCAGCCTTTACCAATACCGGTGATAACGTCGCTGGCAACATCAAGGTTAAGTTTGCCTGTGGCATAATAATCTAGAAAAAACAACGGCTCTGCACCAGTAACAACAATGTCGTTGACACACATGGCGACTAGGTCAATGCCAATGGTGTCATGTTTGTTAAGCATCATCGCGAGTTTAAGCTTGGTGCCAACGCCATCGGTACCTGATACTAGCACCGGCTTTTTATAGCGATCAAGAGGGAGTTCGAATAGGGATCCAAATCCGCCAAGGCCAGACATTACGCCCTGTCTTTGAGTGCGTTTGGCAATGGGTTTTATGCGTTCAACCAATTGTGCGCCTGCATCTATATCTACACCAGCTTGCTTGTAACTTAGGCTTTCTTTGGAGTTGTTCAAAATAAATTCAAATGGTTATGAAAGTCGTCATTATATCAGTTAGGGTAAATGTTGGCAGTATTGGGTCTATCTATATTATGCTATAGCCCACAAATAAATTTAGGTTTCTAAGCGTATGCGGTTTTTTGGAGTTATTATTATTTTGGGGTTGCTGTCAAACCATGCTTTTGCGGTACAGGTAAAGGGTTTATATGCCGCCATTGAGCCGGTGCAGACACAAGCAGTTAAAGAACGGCGTGCTGCGGTTAGAAAGGCAATCAACCGTGTTGTGCAAAAAGTAACGGGGCGTGTTGAGGTATTAAATAATGCAGCGTTGCAGTCGGCGTTATCAAATGTTGATTCTTATATTGAACAGTTCCAGTACCTTAAGGCTGAAGGGCGCGCGCGGGGCTTTAACTTACAAGTCGAGTTTCAAAAAGCGGCTATGGACAGTACGCTTCAACAGTATGGTTTTCCCATTTGGGGGGCTAACCGCCCAGCCATAATGGTTTGGTTAGCGGTTGAAAGCGGTAGCAAACGCTATTTGGTTGGAGAAGCAACGAGTAAAACGGCAGCACTTCTACAAAAAGTTGCTAACCAGTCGGGCGTGCCAATAATACTGCCATTGTTAGATTTGCAAGATCAGCGCGCCCTCGACTTTAATGACGTTTGGGGCTTGTTTTCTGAGCGTATTGTTCAGGCCTCGGCAAGGTATGGTGCACAACAAGTATTGTTTGCTAGGTTGTTAAAAGAACAAGGAAACAGCTGGAAAATAAGCTGGTCATTTGTTGGCAATAAGGGGCGGTTCGAAGGTGAAAGCCGACAGATTCGGCTGAGTGATGCTTTGGCAGCTAGTTTAAACGCCAGCGCAGAGCAGCTTGCAAATAATTATGCGCCACGAGGCAATAGCATAGAAAGCCATGTGGTACTGCACGTGAGTGGGATTAAAGGCTTGGCTGATTTTTCGCGCGTATCACGGTATTTGGCAGCATTGGACGTCGTTACGAAGGTTAGCTGGCAGCATGTTAATGCTACAGAAGCCTCTTTTGTGATTAATATGAGTGGTGGTGTAAACGGTTTAAAAGAACTTATTATGCTCAATAGGGTGCTAGAGAACGTTAATGATATTCAGCGAATCTTGCCGGTGCCGGTTGCTGAAAATAATTTGCAAGCAGAAAATGCGCAGTTTCCTTTAACAGCGCCTCAACAAACATTGTATTACCGAGTTCGGTGATGACTAAAAAAGACATACCTAATGCGATTAGTTTGCTAAGAATTGTGTCGGTTATACCTATTGTTTATTTTTTACTGAATAAGCAATTTACAGTTTCATTAATACTATTTATCGTGGCTGGGTTATCGGATGCACTAGATGGTTATTTAGCTAAAAAATACCATTGGGTCAGTCGCTTGGGGTCTTTTTTGGATCCGCTAGCGGATAAGCTTCTTTTAGTTTCTTGTTTTTTAGTATGCGTGTTAATTGAGCTAGTACCTGTTTGGTTGTTTGCGATTATTTTGATACGCGATGTTGTGGTGGCATTTGGTGCATTGGCTTGTCACTTTATGGTCGAAAAGTTTCGTGGTAACCCGCCATTCTCAAGCAAACTAAATACTGCTTTGCAAATTCTATTTTTGGTGATGATTATCGCTGCGCAATCGTTGGTTAATATTCCAGAAACTTGGTTAACGTTTGTATTGTATTCTGTGGCGGCCACTACGGCAGTGAGTGGTTTTGAATATATTTGGGTATGGGGCTTTAAATATTGGGATATGCAAAAAACACATGGGGAACGAGATGAGTAATAGGCTGATGTTAGGATTTGTGATTATATTAGGGCTGCTTTACCTCTTGGCGCCGATTTTAATGCCATTTTTTAGTGCGGGTCTATTGGCGTATTTGGGTACAACGCTAGTAGAGCGTCTTGAGAATTTCAAGTGGTCGCGGACAGTAGCCGTGGTGGTTGTTTTTGCCGTTATGTCATCTGTGATAACGCTTATATTATTAATTATATTGCCTTTAATTGAACAGCAAATTAGCGCCTTAATTGCCAAAATGCCAGCAATAATGAGTTGGTTTAAAGAAACCATGTTGCCATGGTTGCAAAGCCGTTTAGGGGGTATGGCGATAATTGATGCTGAAAAAATTCAGCAGGGCCTACAGGAAAATGTTGGGACGGCTAGTGGTTTAGTCATAAATCTATTAGGTTCCATTGGTTCTTCAGGGATGACATTTTTTGCTGCCTTAGCAAACTTAGTGCTGATTCCAGTGTTGACATTTTATTTTCTTCGAGACTGGCGCGTTATTGTTGCTAGTATTCTTGGTGTTATTCCGCATAAGTTTAAGCAGCAAACATCAACAATTGCAGCCGAAGTTGATACTGTTCTTAGTGCCTTTTTCAAAGGCCAAATTTTGGTTATGTTGAGCCTAGTCGTTATTTATAGTATTGGCCTGAGCATTATTGGCTTGGAGTTTGCCTTGTTAATAGGCTTGGTTGCTGGTTTGGTTAGTTTTGTGCCGTACCTAGGCTTGATTGTTGGTTTGGTTTTGGCCTGTGTGGCTGCACTGTTCCAATTTCATGATTTAACGCTACTGTTACCGGTATTGCTGGTGTTTACTGTGGCTCAGGTACTGGAAAGTATTGTGCTAACACCGGTATTAGTTGGAGATAAAATTGGCTTGCATGCGGTAGCGGTGATATTTTCCGTTATGGCCGGGGGTCAGCTGTTTGGTTTTACGGGAATTTTATTGGCCTTACCTGTTGCGGCTGTGTTAATGGTTTTTCTGCGTCATGCCAATAAACATTACAAGGAAAGCGAGCTATATAAGGCTTGATGAACTGGTGCTGGGTAAGCAAAAAAAGGCGCCCGAAGGCGCCTTTTTCTTAATCTAGACTAGTGCTTATAGGTTGGATGCAACAAAATCCCAGTTCACTAATGCCCAAAACTTATCTAAATACGCAGGACGAGCGTTGCGACAATCAATGTAGTAAGCGTGTTCCCATACATCACAAGTGAGTAAAGGTGCTTGACCTGATGTTAGCGGTGTTCCTGCATTACTTGTTTGTACAATTTCAAGCTTGCCAGCAGCGTTTTTAACTAACCAGCACCAGCCAGCACCAAATAAATTAACAGACTTGTCGGTAAATTCTGCTTTAAACGCATCAACAGAACCATACGTTTCGTTAATAGCCGCTAATAAGTCGCCAGCAGGCTCAGTGCTGTTAGGTGTTAAGCAGTTCCAGTAAAAGGTGTGATTCCAAATTTGCGCCGAATTGTTGAAAATTGGGCCAGAAGAATTTTTTACGATATCTTCAAGGCTAGAGTTTTCAAACTCAGTTCCTGGGATTAAACCGTTTAGTTTTGTTACGTAAGTGGCGTGGTGTTTGCCATGGTGAAACTCAAGGGTTTCTTGTGAAATATGTGGTTCTAATGCATCAATTGCATAAGGTAGAGCGGGTAATTCATGTGTCATGTTTTGTACCTTGTGTTTAAGTGAATTGTGCCCTCATTCATCGGGGAGCGTAGAGTTTAGGGTGGGTTTTTTGAAAATTATTGCAGATAACATGTAAGCATAAAAAAACCGAGGCTTGCCTCGATTTTTTATGCAGATGACTAATTTAGAAAATGTTGCCGTGAGCAAAAGCTGTCATTGATAGTAGCATTGGTATAGATAACAAAACATTGGTTCTAGACGCCATTGAAGCAACTATTTTTGCTTTTGCAATTTCATCAGCCGACGCCTCTACGATACCCAATATTTTCTTTTGATTTGGCCAAATTAAAACCCAGACATTAAATAGCATGATTGTGCCTAGCCAAGCACCTAAACCAATAACAGGACTTGCAAATGTAAACGCATTTACAATACCTACGCCAGTAGACTCAAGGGCACTGGCGCCAGTTAGCCAAGTAACTGCAGCAGACATGCGAAACCAAAGTAATGCGCGAGGTGCAACATACTTGCCAATAGCTGCGGGGCCTGGGCCACCTTCATCACTCAAGGCTTCGGCCATTGCAGGAACTTGAACAAAGTTAAAGTAATAAAGGAGTCCAATCCATGTAATACCAACAATCACGTGCAGCCAAACTGTTGCCTCAAGCAGGTTAAAACCACCTGAACTATTCCATCCGAACAATGCGACTAAAATAGCTAAAACAAAGCCCGCTATAATAGTTGCCTTAATGCTTGCTAAAAGTTTTTTAATCAATCCCATCTTTATCTCCTTTGAGTTAGTGCTAACAATTATTTAGCTATTATGCCTTTTTTATAAACTCCGAATTTCAATGTAGAGTATCAAAAAGTTAGTCGTTAAGAATAGTGCTGTTGGTCTGTAAAATCAACATATTTAACCAAGTTAAAGAATCTGAGGCTAAAAAAACAGACCTATAAGCAAGCCTCAATAAGCATTAATTTTCTTTGTGGGGCTATGCAGGTGTATATCTTGTTGAGGGTAAGGGATGCTGATGCCTTCGTCGTCGAAACGTAATTTTATCTTCTCAAGCAAGTCAAAATGTACGCCCCAATAATCGGCTGATTTAACCCAAGGGCGAACGGCAAAATTTACGCTGCTATCTGCTAATTCAAGTAGCCCCAACAGAGGTGCTGGATCTTTTAAAATGCGCTCATCTTCATCCATTAGTTCATTTAAGACAGCTTTAGCTTTTTTAATGTCATCGTCATAGCCAATACCAACAACTAAATCTAGCCGGCGCGTTGGTTTGGTTGAGTAGTTGGTAATGTTGCCATTCATAAGGCTATCATTGGGGATGATGATGGTTTTATTGTCGCCAGTTCTTAAAATGGTATTGAAAATATGAACTTCCTCAACGATACCTGCGACCCCGGCACCTTCGATAAAGTCGCCTTGTTTGAAAGGCCGGAAAATAATCATTAGAACGCCAGCCGCAAAATTAGATAGGGAGCCTTGCAATGCTAAACCGATGGCTAAACCGGCGGCACCCAAAATCGCAATAAATGAAGTGGTTTGAATGCCGAGTTGGCCCAGTGATGCAATAATTATGAAGGCCAATAAGCCGGCATAAATAATATTGGTGGTAAAGGAGATCAGGATAGGGTCGGAGCCTGCTTTACCCATCGTTTTAGCAATACCAGATCTAACCATTTTCGCGATGATTTTGCCGATAATAAAAATGGCGAGTGCGGCGATTACTTTTAAGCCATAGTCGGTCAGTAGTTCATTTAATTGGTTTAATGTGCTTTCAGACAGTAAATTGTCCATGTGATTGACTCCAGATTGTAGATAAATATAAACGTTAGGTTAATTAAGCAGGGTGAGTTTTACAAAGGGAATGGTTAGTTTTCGCTGTGCAGCTAGGCTCGCATGATTTAATCGTTGAAGCAAACGCCATAATGTAGGGAGATCACGTGGGAACCGGCTGAGGATGAATTCGGCAACGTCACTATTTAACACTAGGCCTAAGCTTTTGGCGCGATGCTGCATCGCCTTTATAGTTGACTCGTTATCTAGCGGGTAGATATTAAGTGGTAAGCAACTACATAGTCGGCTTTTTAGGTCGCTTAACGCGAGAGGCAAATATTGAGGTGACGTTTTAGAGCTAACAATTAGTTGCCCACCTTGTTGTTTTAGGTTGTTGAATAAATTGAATATGCCTTCTTCCCATGTTGCGTTACCATTAATAGCGTCAATATCATCGATGCATATTAAATTGACTGACTCCATGCCATCGAGGATGTTTGGTGAAAAATCCAATAAATCTTGTAGCGGCAGGTAGCTAGTCGTTTTATTTAAGGTAGAGGCGTGTTGACAGGCCGCTTGTAATAAGTGTGTTTTGCCGGTGCCAGCATCGCCCCATAAAAAAATAAACGTATCATCAAGAGTTTGTAGTGAGCGCAGGATAAGAGAGTTGTTGCCGGCAATAAAATTATCGAAATTGTAGTCGTCGTGCAACTGCAAGGGTAACGGGATTTGTGGGTGCATTACGGTTTGTTTAGCCGTCGAATATAAAGGGATGCGCTAAAAAATACGGTTAAACTGATAATGATTTCGATGATGCCAAGTATTCTTGTAGCTGGGTTGGCAAACGCTTCCATCGTGCCATGAATAAAATACAGCAAGCTTAAATAGGCCGCCCAATTAACGGGTTTGTCACGGCCGTGTAAAACACCCATTAAAGGCAGTAATAATGGTACTACGCAGGTAATGATGACTAGCGCAATGGGAAATGTTTGCGGCGGGGCGAGAACCGTTATCCATAACGTGATAAGAGTAATTAAACTGAGGTAGCTCAATAATTGTAGCCAATAGGCAACTTTTTTTCCTGGTAGGGTCATTGCTAGGATAGTTTTTTTGTAAGTAGGGCGATGCGTTTGCCTAATGCCAGGCAAAGAGCAGATTCATGACGGTCAATTTTACGAGAGTTTTCAATGCCAGCAAGGTGACTGGCGCCGTATGGGGTGCCGCCAGAGTTTGTTTCAAGCAATGCGCTCTCTGAGTAAGGGAGGCCTGCCAATAGCATCCCGTGGTGCAATAGTGGAAGCATCATTGATGTTAATGTTGTTTCTTGCCCGCCATGCATACTGCTAGTAGAGGTGAACACGGCAGCGGGTTTGCCGATGAGTGCGCCCGACAGCCAAAGGTTGCTGGTACCATCAAGAAAGTATTTGAGAGGCGCAGCCATATTGCCGAAACGGGTTGGACTGCCTAGTATCAAGCCGTCACAATTCTCAAGGTCGCTTAGCTTGGCGTATAAAGCGCCAGCGCTTGGAATGTTGTCTTCTATGGCTTCACAAACTGTCGAAATGGCCGGCACGGTACGTATCTTAGCCTGTACGCCATCGACCTCTTCCACGCCACGCGCAATCAAGTTTGCCATTTGCCCAGTGGCGCCGTGGCGGCTGTAAAATAAAACTAGGACTTCGGTCGTCATTTTATAGAATTTCTAAAACACTTTCAGGCGGGCGACCAATTGCGGCTTTACCGTTTGCTAGTACGATTGGCCGTTCGATTAAAATCGGGTTTTCAATCATTGCGGTTACTAGTTGGTCGTCACTTAAACTGTTATCAGCTAGGCCAAGTTCTTTATAAACGGCCTCACCCTTGCGCATTAAATCGCGTGGTTTTAGGGCAAGTAATGCTAGAACAGATTCTAATTCGGCTTTACTGGGTGCTTGTTTTAGATATTCAATAATGTCCGGCTGGATGCCTTTTTCTTCAAGAAGTTGCAGTGTTTGGCGTGATTTGCTGCAGCGGGGGTTGTGGTAGATTTTAATGCTCATAATTGAACGTCCTAAAAGTATTTTGTAGAGGGGATAAGTCGCTTATTATACCCAAAAGGTATGCCGTTCGCGCAAAGGATAAAACAGTTTGTCTGGATAGTTTTATACCCACTGGGCATAAGTTTCATTGAAATTGAAAATAAACCTTCAATTTAATTCAGCTTTAAACGACAGGCTTTTTATGCTTTGCTTAGCGCATGATATGATGTTCGGCATACGATTTAATTTAGAATTTTGAAGATGAAGCTACCTGATTTTAGTCAAGCATCGGTATTGGTTGTTGGTGATTTGATGCTCGATAGAAACTGGCAAGGTGATACCTCGAGAATTTCACCTGAAGCTCCTGTGCCAGTGGTGCACGTTAAAGACGTTGAAGATCGCCCGGGCGGCGCTGGCAATGTGGCGTTGAATATTGCTGCATTAGACGCATCCGTTACCGTGATGGGTTATACGGGAAGTGATGATGCGGCAGTCGCGCTGAAAAGCCAATTAGAACAGGCGAATGTACGCTGTAAATTTGAGCAACTGACCGACCAGCCAACCATTACCAAATTACGTATTCTGAGTCGCCATCAACAATTAATTCGGTTGGATTTCGAAGACAGCTTCCACGATCTGCCAGCGGAAAAATTGTTAGCAAGTTTTGCTCAGGCCTTACCAAGTCATAATGTGGTCATTTTATCTGACTATGGCAAAGGCACATTAGCATCGGTTCAACAGCTTATAGCTGAGGCTAAATTGGCGGGAAAAAAAGTGCTCATAGACCCAAAGGGAAGTGACTTTGCTAAATACCATGGTGCCACTTTAATTACACCAAACTGGAGTGAGTTTCAGGCCGTTGTAGGTGAATGCGAAAGTGATGAGGATGTCGTTTTACGTGGTTCTGCTTTGTTGGAGGAGCTGGGGCTTGAAGCGTTGTTGGTGACGCGTGGTGAAAAAGGCATGACGTTATTACAGCCTAATGAAGCGCCTATTCATTTGCCCACCCAAGCACAAGAAGTGTTCGATGTAACAGGTGCTGGTGATACGGTTATTTCAACCTTGGCCGCGTGTTTGGCAGCGGGTTCAAGTTTTTCAGAAGCAACCGTATTGGCTAATCAAGCTGCTGGTTTGGTGGTGGCTAAGTTGGGTGCGGCAACCATTAGCCAGCAAGAACTTAAGGCAACCTTGCACACGCTAGATGATATGGCTAGAGGGTTTGTGAGTGCGGATGAGTTAGATATTGCTATTACCACGGCACGAGTTAACGGTGAAAAAATCGTTTTAACTAATGGCTGTTTTGATATTTTGCACCCAGGGCACGTGCGTTATTTGCAACAAGCAAAAAATTTAGCTGATCGCTTGATTATTTTGGTTAATGACGATGCGTCTGTTGCTAGATTAAAAGGCCCTGAGCGCCCTATTAATTCATTAGAAATACGGGCAGAAATGTTGTCGGCATTGGCGTGCGTGGATTGGGTGTGTGCGTTTTCTGAAGACTCTCCACGGGAACATATTTGTCGTATTCTCCCCGATATTTTAGTGAAAGGCGGCGACTATAAAAGTATTGAAGATATTGAGGGACATGATTGTGTTGCCGACGCTGGCGGCGCAACCTACGTACTAGATTATGTCGATGGTTGTTCGACTACAAATTTAATTAAAAACATACGCGATACGCAGGATAAGAGGTAAACGAAGATGATAATCGTAACAGGTGGCGCGGGCTTTATTGGCAGCAATATTGTGCAGGGTTTAAATGCAAAAGGCATAGACGATATATTGGTAGTCGATGATTTAAGCGACGGCACTAAATTTAAAAACATCGTCGATGGGCGTATTGCTGATTATATGGATAAAGATGATTTCTTAGACGGTATCTTGGGTGGTGATTTTGACGATGTGAAAATTGAAGTTATTTTTCATCAAGGTGCCTGTTCGTCGACCACAGAATGGGATGGCCAGTTCATGATGGAGAATAACTACGAATATTCTAAGACGTTATTTCATTTTTGTCAGACGCATAAAATATCTTTTATTTATGCGTCCAGCGCGTCAGTATATGGCGGTGGTAGTGTATTTAAAGAAGACTTAGCAAACGAAGCGCCGTTAAATGTTTACGGCTACTCTAAGTTTTTGTTTGACCAATATGTCCGTAAACAAGCATTATCCAATCACCAAGAGGTGAGAAGCCAAGTGATTGGCCTGCGTTATTTCAATGTATACGGGCCACGTGAACGGCATAAAGGCAGCATGGCGAGTGTGGCGTTTCATTTGAATAATCAATTACTTGAAAAAGGCGAGGTTAAGCTATTTGCCGGCTGCGATGGTTACGGCGATGGTGAACAAGTACGTGATTTTGTTTATGTTACTGATGTAGTTGATGTTAATTTATGGTTTTTAGATAACCCGAGTGTGTCTGGCATTTTTAATTGTGGCACGGGCAACAGCCAGCCATTTAAGGATGTTGCAAAAGGGGTGTTGGATTATCATCAAAAAGGTAACTTAAGTTATATTCCTTTTCCAGACCATTTAGTTGGACATTACCAAAGTTTTACCGAAGCAGACTTAACCGCCTTACGTGCGGCGGGCTGTAACCATGTTTTCAAAACGGTGGCCGAAGGTGTTGAGTGTTATATGGAATGGTTAAATAGCTAGTTAATTAACGGGATAGTCACCTTATATGCGTTTGGCGTATTCAATATTGTTATACATATTTTCGCCAATAGTCGTGTTGCGGTTAGTAATGCGGGGACGAAAATCACCTGCTTATTTAAGCCGTTGGGGCGAAAGGTTTGGCTTCTATCCAAAAGGCCAGCCTCAAGGTGTAATCTGGTTTCATACCGTTTCAGTGGGTGAAGCAGAAGCCGCTTTTCCGCTGATAAATACGGTATCAGAACAATATCCAGATGTTCCAATACTGGTAACAACGACAACACCAACAGGCTCTGCTCGGGTAAAGGCATTTTTAGGCCACCGTGTTCATCACGTGTATTTGCCTTATGACACGCCGGGTGCGATGCGGCGCTTTTATCGCGTATTTAAACCGAGAATTGCGATCATTTTAGAAACCGAAATTTGGCCGAATATGTTTCATCAA
>NVSW01000023.1 GCA_002401365.1 Piscirickettsiaceae bacterium
CACGTCCATGCCCTACGTGCAAAGGGCCCGTTGGGTTGGCGGAAACGAATTCAACTTGTACTTTTTTGCCGTTTGCCAGGTCACAGGTGCCAAATGAATCACCTTCTTCGACGATAGACTTTATGATGGCGTGTTGGCTAAGTGGGTTGATGAAAAAATTTATAAAGCCAGGTCCAGCAATTTCAACACGCGATACATCGGCATCTTTGGGTAAATATTGAATAATAGTTTCTGCGATTTGACGTGGGTTCTTTTTTGCTGGTTTTGCTAACATCATGGCGACATTGCTCGCAAAGTCACCATGGGTGTTATCCCGAGTATGTTCGACTTTAATAATGGGTACTAATTCTTCTGGCAAATCGCCGTTTGCCTGCAGTGTTGAAATGGCTTGCTGAAGTAAGGACGCCAAACGTGTTTTCATGGGTAAAATTAAAAATTGAACAGTAATGCTGAAGGGTTTTGCACTGGGTGCTTCGTCAGCGCTTATTATCGCCTGTAAGGTAAAACTTGCAAGCCAAAGTAGCGGCTAATAAAGGTCTACAGGATCAACATCGATTGACCAGCGAATTTTTCGGGATGATTTTAATTGTTGCACGGTCGTTAGCAGTGCTTTTAAAAACTGATGCCGAGGTTTGCGTTGCCTGCTTTGAATCAACAGTTGGTAGCGAAAGCGCCCAGCTTTTTTAAGCATGGGTGCCGGAACGGGACCAAATATTGATACATGTTGAGTGTCGATTGTCGTAATTGCCTGCTGGGTGTCCTTTAAAAACTGCAGTACATCTTGCTCGTTGATGGCGTTAACTCGCAGTAGCGCCTGGTAGTGATACGGTGGCAGTTCGGCTTGTTGCCGCTCTAATAGTGCATCATTGGCAAAAGATGAGTAACCACGTTGAATTAAGGTGTTCAGTAGTGGGTGGTCGGGGTGATGGGTTTGTATAAGGACGCGCCCCAGTTTTTCCTCTCGTCCAGCTCGACCGGCAACTTGAGTAATTAGTTGAGATATGCGTTCACTCGCTCGAAAGTCACAGCTAAAAAGTCCGGCGTCAATGTCTATCATTCCGACCAGCGTGACGTTTGGGAAGTGATGCCCCTTAGCGAGCATTTGAGTGCCAACTAATATTTGTGCGCCACCGTTGTGAATATTGTCGATGACCTTCTCCATAGCACCTTTTTGTCGTGTGGTATCGCGGTCTATTCTGCTAATGGGTATGTTTGGGAAGTGCTGCAGTAGTGTTTCTTCAATTCGTTCAGTACCTAAACCAAGTGGAAATAACTCCGCTTGCTGGCATGACGGGCAGTTTTTTGGAATAACGTGTTCAACACCGCAATGGTGGCATTTGAGTAGCTTGGCATTCTTATGGATGACCATTCGCGAATCGCAGCGACGGCATTCACTTACCCAGCCGCAACTATGGCACATAAGAACGGGGGCGAACCCTCTGCGGTTAACAAAGAGAATAATTTGCTCATGCCGCTTTAGCGTCTTACTGATGGCGTTAAGCATGGGTTTACTGAGGTGGTTGTCTAAGCGCTGGTTTCTGCAATCTATTAAACGGATATCCGGTTTAGCTGCGCCGGCTGTACGTTCAGGTAGTAGCAAGTGCACAAAACGTTTTTGTTGCGCGTTGTAAAGACTTTCTAATGAAGGCGTTGCAGAACCTAATATGATAGGGATGTTGTAATCGCGCGCGCGCATAATGGCGACGTCACGAGCAGAATACCTAAATCCTTCTTGTTGTTTGAACGAGGTGTCGTGTTCTTCATCTAAAATTATTAACCCAGGGGCCTTCATCGGTGTGAAAACGGCTGAGCGCGTACCCAGTAAAATATTTGCTACGCCCTCTTTAAGCTTTAGCCACGCCTGAGCGCGTTGAGTATCATTAAGCCCAGAGTGAGAAATAACCATTTGGGTGGCGAGTCGTTGTTGAAAGCGAGCCGCCAGCTGGGGTGTTAAGGTAATTTCAGGTAATAAAATTAATACCTGCTTTCCATTAGCAATCACTTTTTGTATCAGTTGTAGATAAACTTCTGTTTTACCGCTGCCAGTAATGCCATCTAATAAATATGTTTGAAACGATTGTTGTTGGTCAGCGATAGTGTCGATGGCTGCCTGTTGTGCGCTGTTGGGGCTGAAAGCAGGCTCATTGGCTGGGGAGTTAACAACGTTGGATTGTTGAGAAATATGAACCCACTTTTTCTTAACCATGCTTTTTATGGGGGTACGCCAATCCCAACTAAAATCAGAAAAGTATTCATTATTAACAGGGTTTTCAGCTTTTTTTAAGTGTTGCCAGATAACAGCTTGTTTGGGCGATCGGTTGAAGTCTTGTTGCTGAAGGCTCTTGCCTAACGTAGATAATGAATACAGTTTTTCTTGGGTAATTTGGCTAATTTGGCCTGAGCGAATTTTTTTAGGCAGTGCTTGTGCAAATACTTCACCGATTGGGTGGTGATAATAACCTGATGCCCATTTAAATAAGGTAATGTCTTGGAGAGATAACAAAGTAGAGCGATCTAGCAGGGCGTTGATGGGTTTGAGTTGTTTTGCTTTGAGGTGTGTTGTTGTTGATATAGCGAGAATGACGCCAGCTTTTTGTGTTTTTCCGAAGGGGACGCTTACAAGTTGCCCGAGCTGATAGTCTGCACGCGTTGATTGCTTAATCGGCAAGTAATCAAAAAGTCGAAATAGAGGGGTATCTACGGCAATATTTAAATAAAATTTTGGCATTATATTGACGCGTTATTTATTTTTGTTAAGTTAGCTTGTAAACGTTGAATCATTCTATATAAAAACGCTAACTTTATGAGTTAAATATAGTTTTTATGTTATCCACATTTTCTGTGGATAACTTTGTGGACTATTCATTTATAAACGCCCCAAGTGCTTGTTTAAACAGGCTTGTCATTGAATTGTAACAAAATAAAACAACTTTATTTTTATCATAAAAAACAATAACTTATATTATTCAAGAATAACAATAATATTGCGTTGCAATAGAAATCATTAATTTACAGTCAAAAAATTTGTGGGTGTGCATAAGGTGTTTGAGTTATACAGCTTTTGGCCGTTATTTCAGCAAAATTATTAGACCAAAGGGTGTGAGTTAGTCAGGTACTGGAAAGACGGGTTATGTTTGTTTTAGTTAACACCTTTTTGTTTATTTATGAGCGGGATGTATTTTTTTATATTGACCCATAAAGAGCTAATCAATGATCGTTTCGTGATGGATGATTGTTCTTGTATTCTTGCAAGAGGTGTACTTAAATGCATCTAAGGAACTGGATGAATACATGGATGTTATCGAAATAACGCATGGTATTTATATTTCTATTATCTTTGTAAGATAGCAAATGCTATCGAGGTCTAGTGTTGCAAGAGAAGCAAAAACAACTCGAATATGAACGGTTGGTGCTGGTGTATAGCGATGAACTTTTTCGTTATGCAATGTGGCGATGTCGTGATAAGAGCATGGCAGAAGATTTAGTTCAAGAAACGTGTATGCGGGCGTGGAAGTCGCTAGATAAATTACGTGATGTGTCGTCTAGCAAAGCATGGTTAATGACTATTTTACGCAATGAGCACGCTCGAATATATTCACGTTACCGACCTGATATGGTGGACATGGAATTAGACACAGTGAGCTTAAAAGATACTGAAAATGATACTAGCTCTGAAGCATTTGCTTTAAAGCAAGCATTAGCCGAATTGGCAGAAGAATATCGTGAACCGTTGTTGCTGCAAGTGATTGGTGGTTTGAGCTGTGAAGAGATAGCGTCTGTTTGTAATATCAGTAAAAGCGCAACCATGACGCGATTATTCAGAGCGAAACAAAAGTTAAGAGACGTATTACGACCCGAAGACGGGCAAGTAGGTGCATGATGAAATGTAATGAGTTTGAATTTGAATATATAGCGGTTCCAAACGAAATAGCCGGAGATGCGTGTGAGCATTTGCAAAGCTGTACGGCTTGCCAAGCTTTTGTGGAGCAACAAGCAACGTTTGAGAAGCAATTAGCTGAGGTGATTCATTGTGACGTGCCAGAGGGCTTTAGGCACACAGTGCGTAAATACGTGGTTAATCATCAATCGTCATTCTGGACGTTGCCAAAATCGTCGTTGGCTTTGGTGGCGTCATTGTTGATGGCAGTAGGATTGGTAAATGTTTATCAATCGACGACTGGCGAACAAGGTTTGCCCCTTGATCGTTTAGTGGTTGAACACATTGAGCACGATGGTATCAGGTCAATGCAAGCATCGCATCGTTTAAGTGATATTCAATTTGCAAAGGTAACCCAGCAATTTGGTGTGAAGGTTAAATTTGCCAATGAGGTGAGTTTTGCGGAAAAGTGTCCCATTGGTAATAGCTATGGCTTACATATGGTGTATCGATATAAAGGGCAACCAATAACGGTTATTTATATGCCTGAGTTATCACCCAAAACTATGTTGCCATTCAATTATGCAGGCTTGAAGGGTTGGGTCAAACCATTGCGAAAAGGTTCTTTAGCGGTATTGGCCGGTACGACTGCCGAACTTCCTAAAGAAGAGTTTGCGGATCAAGCAATAGAATGGCTCTAGCGCTGCTCAGCCGAATGATCCTTGGCTAATACAAGATAAAAAGCAGGCACAATATATAAGGTGAAGAGGGTGCCGATACCTAAGCCTGTGGCAACCACTAAACCAATATCAAAACGGCTCACAGCCCCCGGCCCAGACGCGAACAGTAACGGTAGCATGGCAACGATCATGGAGGTGGTCGTCATTAGAATCGGCCTTAAGCGGACAGATGCTGCCTTTTCCACGGCCTCTCTTAGGGGTAGTTTTTCTGTTATTTGCAATTGATTGGCAAACTCTACAATGAGAATACCATTTTTTGCGACAAGTCCAATTAATGTAATTAGCCCAACTTGGGTGTAAATATTAATAGTGGCAGCGCCCAGCATTAGAAATGCCATCGCGCTGGCGAGAGACAACGGTACAGAGACTAATATAATCAGTGGGTCACGCCAGCTTTCGAATTGTGCAGCGAGAACCAAATAAATAATTAATAGTGACATAAAGAAGGTTAATACCAAGGCACTACCTTGTTGTTTGTATTGTCTTGAACTCCCGGTGTAGTCCCATTTAAAACTTTTTGGAAAAGAGTTTTTTGCTTCCTCTTCAAGGTAGCTTAGGCCAGTGCCTAAGGTGATGCCTGGGCGCAAGATTCCTTCGATGCTGAGGCTATTTAGTTGTTGAAACTGGGTGCGTTTGCTTGGCTCAACTTGATTGGATATTGTTACAATCGAACTCAGTGGAACTTGCTGGCCGCTTGCTGTTTGTAGGTAAATGTTGTCCAGTTTTTCTATGCTGGATCTGTCGTTATCTGCTACCTGTGGGATGACCTTATAGCTACGCCCCTGCATACTAAATCGGTTTACGTAACCTTCGCCAAAATAGCCAGATAAGTTGCGACCAATTTCTTCCATGCTGATCCCAAGAACAGCGGCTCTATCTTTATCTATGACTAGGTTTATTTTGGGCCGGTCAAATTCAACGCTTTTTTGTAGGAAAATGAAGTTGCCACTTTGCATTGCTTTGCCAATAAGTTCTCCTGCAACATCGCTTAATTCTGCATAACCAGCATCAGAAAGAATAACGAATTGAACCGGTAGTCCACCTCCAGCACCAGGCAATCCAGGGCGCTGTACCACCGCTATTCTCAGTCCAGTTATGCTAGCAAGTTTTTGCTGTAATTCAGGCTTTACGTCCATCTGCGTGCGTTCTCGATCTGCAGAGTCAGACATTTTAAAGCCTGCCAGCATTTTATTACTTTCACCGCCAAAGCCGAGCAATACGAAACTATGATCATGCTCTGGAATGTCACGGAAAATAGCAATAATTTTTTCAGTTTGCTTTTTGAGGAAATCCAGCGTTGCCGTTTGCGGCGCGGCGCCTAAGGCAATGAGGAAGCCACGATCTTCTGTTGGTGCTAATTCTTTTTTCGATAGCATGTACATGGGGTATAGGCTTAAAAGTACAACCAATGAAAAGGCGATGGCAATAGAGGGTGTGGATAGTAAAGGGTGTAAGGTGTTTTTGTACCTTTGTGTAAGYCGATCAAAAAATGCTTCCACTGACTTCTCAAAAGGCCCTGCTGTATTGGCTGGTTTTAATACTCGGGCGCTGAGCATAGGGGCGAGTGTTAATGCGACAATGCCAGAAATCAATACGGCAGCGGCTAAAGAGAAGGCAAACTCGGTAAACAATGTGCCCACTAAACCATCCATAAAACCAATTGGAAAGTACACAGCGATTAATGTTGTCGTCATCGCGATAATGGGCAGGCCCAATTCTCTAGCACCATCTAGTGCTGCTTGAATTCGGGTTTTACCCATTTCGATATGACGATGAACATTTTCAACCATCACAATAGCATCATCAACCACTAGGCCAATGGCCAATATCATTGCAAGTAGAGTCAGTAAGTTGAGTGAGAAACCGAGTGCTAGCATGAGAGAAGCAGCACCAATTAGTGATAAGGGAACGGTGATAGCGGGTATGATCGCGGCTCTTATCGATCCAAGGGATAGAAAGATAATGATGATAACAATGCTTAATGCTTCGAGTAAGGTGATGCCAACTTCGTTGATTGATTCGCTAATAAATTTACTGGCATCATAAGGCATGTAAACATTAAGGCCCTCAGGTAGATTTTGCTTAATATCTTCCAAGGCGAGTTGTACTCTTTGTGCCACGTTGAGTGGGTTTGAGCCAGGTGACTGGTCGATGGCCATGAAGATAGCCGGTTTGCCATTGTATAAGTTTTCACTGTCGTAACCTTCGGCTCCCAATTCAGTGTCGGCGACATCGGATAAACGAATTAAGGTACCGTTTTTATTACCGACGACGAGATTGTAAAAGTCTTTTTTTTCAGCCACATCAGTTGTCGCGCCAAGGTCTATGCTGATAAGGCGGCCTTTAGTTTTGCCGACGCTGGACAGGTAATTGTTTTTGCGTAGGACTTGGGTAATATCATTAGCGGTGATGCCTAAAGCAGCCATTCTCTTGGGTTTTAACCAAATACGCATGGCATAAATGCTGTTACCTAATAGCCGCGCTTGCCCGACACCTTCGATGGACTGTAGTCTTGGTTGAATAACACGTAGAAGGTAATCGGCTATTTGCGTGGGCTGCATTGTATCGCCAAAAAAAGCGAGATACATTAAAGAGGTGGTAGAGCCTGTTTTTGACGTTATAACGGGGTCTCTTGCTTCGTCGGGTAAAACACTTCGTTGACTTGCAACTTTGGCTTGAATATCTGCAATGGCGGCATTTGCGTCATAATTTAGCCGCATATGTGCCTCGATCGATGAGTGTCCTTGGCGGCTGGTGGCAGAAATGTAGTCGATCCCCTCGGCTTGGGCTATGGCTTGTTGTAAAGGGGTTGTGATAAAACCTTTAACGAGCTCGCTGCTGGCTCCGGGGTAAGACGTGCTGACGGAAATAACGGTGTCTTTAGTTTCTGGGTACTCGCGTATTTCTAATGAGGCTATAGATCGTAGCCCTAAGACCAAAATAAGCAAGCTAACAACGCTAGCTAGGACAGGGCGGGTGACAAAGGTATCGGTAAATTTCACAGCTAAACTCAGTTTTTATTATGCTTAGCGATACTGATTGCCATACCGTTTCGTAGCTTTATGTGTCCTTCATCAACCACTGTATCATCTAGTTTAAGGCCATCAGTTACAACGATACGACCGTGTCGACGCTCAGCTGTTTTAATGGTGTGTTGTTTTACGGTATCTTTGCCATCCTTTTTTTGTACGAGATAGACGTTTTCGCCATAGGTGTTATACAGCACAGCGGTTTCAGGAAGCGTTAATACGGATCTTGGTTGTGACGTGATCACGCTGACATCGGCGAACATACCTGCTCTTAATTTTTCATCAGGGTTAGCAATGACAGCTCTAACGGCAATGGTACGAGTATCTTGATGCAGACCAGGATTGATAGCCTGTATTTTTCCTTTAAAGACTTCGCCCGGATAGGCGTTAACCTGGATTCTTACCTCTTGATTGACTTTTAATTTGGCAAAATGACGTTCAGAAAATGCGAAATCAGCAATGGTTGCTGTTAATGATACGAGTGGGATAATTTCAGTTCCTTTGTCTAGGTACTGGCCGAGGCTCACTTGCCGAATACCTAGCTTGCCTGAGAATGGGGCGCGTATTTTCTTTTTATTAATAATGCTTTTTTGCGCTAGAACGCCAGCTCTTGCAATATCGAGTTCTGCGTGCGCCTGGTCATGGCTGGATTTTGATGTTGCCCTATTCTTGAGTAATTTTACTTGTCGGTCAAACTTTATTTGTGCTAATTTTTCTGCTGCTATCAGGCCTTTTAGGTTTGCCCGATCAGTTGACGTATCTAGTTCGATCAATAAGTCGCCTTTATGTACAGTTTGGCCAGACTCTACGTGAAGAACGGACACAATACCCGCTAACTCATTACTGATTATGACGCCGAGTACAGGGTTGACTGTACCAACGGTGGATAGGATGCTCTCCCAACGTTCCTCGGTAACCTTAGTCGTTGTCACCAGTGGTGGTGGCGGTGGTTTGCGAGAGGACATTGCATTGTTGAGTTGAATAAACTTAGTGCCAAATAAGGCACCAAAAATAACAACGATAAGGCATACTAATAATACTATTTTTTTAGTCAAAATATCTCCAAACTAGCATAATGCCTATGCGTCTAATTCAGTGAAATAGACGTTATGTGGTCAGTCAGCAACGGCAATAATCATAGTGTATTTTACGGCGTATCACATAGTTAATTCAACCGTTAAATATAAGTATTCATTAATGGACTAAAATTTCAATTTGTTTTGTTCATTGAATAAAAGGGTAAAAGCGTAATAAACTAGTGATATAAAAGAGACCTTAGGTGAGAAATGAAAAAAATAGCTTATTTGTTAGTAATATTAGTAGTAGTGATGACAAGCGGTTGCGCCCACCTTTCGGCAGAAAAAAAGTTTGAAAAACTACAAGCAACTCAAAAGCTATTTTGGAAGTCTTTACGCTGGAAGTCCTACGATACGGCGGTTAGTGTTATTCGCTTCAGAAACCCTGCCCGACAATTGGCTGCTATTGATGATTTGGACAAAATCACCATCAGTAATTACGAGGAAACGGCGTCATTACCCACAGCCGAGGAAGATGTGTATACCATTGTTGTTTTGTTTTCTTACGTGCAAAATGAAACAGGGCGTTTGTTGCAGGTGAAGCATAAAGAAATTTGGTGGTATGACAAAGAAAGTAAGCGTTGGTTTTTAGACAGTGATATGCCTAATTTTAAAGTTGAGTAAGGTGTTATTTGTCTACTTCTGATAGGGTTGACCTAAGTTCAGTCGTTTTTTGGTGAAAATCGTCATATTCACCAAAGTCTAAAAAGTGCCGGTAGTATTTATGCGTACCTATGGCTTTTTTAGCGTGTTTAATAGGACACCAATACAACTCTGTACGGCCTATTATTTCCCGTGTATAGGCAATAACTGCATTCCCGTAGCCACAATATGCACAATTGAACTTCTCGATAATGTTTAAGTACGGTAGTTGATGCCGGTCTGCAATAAAGTAGTCTGAGCGTTTTACTTTGGGTATGCCGTATAGAGGGAAGCAAATTGCTTGGAAGATTTCGATTGTAACGTGCATGAAGCTTAGTGGAATGACCATGCCGTAGATAAAGGGAATCGACAATATAGACTGAATGCGGCTAGCTTTTAGCCATTGCACTAGGCTTATTCGTAGTGCCTTTTGTTGAGCGAGTATTTTTTTCTCAAACTCAATTTTAGCGCCTTTTATGGTATAAAATAATTCTTTTTGGTGTGCATTAACGAGCGTTTCCAGCTCTTTTTCTAAGTTAATGATGTCGTTGATGATTTTGTTAATAGCTTCGTTCATGGTATCTCCGACTTAAATGGTAAAAGGGTGTTTAAATATTTTATGTGCGCATTAACTTGGTCTTTTTCGTCATCAATAAAATTTTCGATAGCGCGGCAAAATTCGGTGTGTAAAATAACGTGGTTTGAATAGGTGATTATGGGCTCAAATCCACGGGGTATCTTATGTTCGCCTTGAGCGCCAGGATCAAAATGTTGGAGTTTATTATTGATGCAATATTCAATGCCTTGGTAGTAACACGTTTCGAAATGCAAAAATTCGTATTCCTTTTCACAGCCCCAATAGCGCCCATATAAGTTTGCTTTATCTTTAAAACAAAGTGCGGCGGCAATTAACGTAGCATTTTTTTCAGCACAAAACATGACTAAATTTTCAGGCATGTTTTTTTGTAATAATTGAAAGAAGTTCAGATTTAAATATCCCTGTTGGCCGCTACGCTTTATATACGTTTTTTGATAAAAGGCATAAAATTTTTCAATTAATTCATGGTTAATCTCGGTGCCTGAGATCGTACGCAATGAGACGCCCTGTTTTTCAACAGCAGCACGTTCTTTGTTAATATTTTTTCGTTTACGTGATTTGAGCGTGCCCAAAAAACCTGCGAATGACGTGTAATGTTTGTTAAACCAATGGTATTGGATGCCGACTCGTTGTTTCCAATTGCATGTATCTAGCTGCGTAGAGAGCCGCTTTTCTGGAAACAGTAAATGCCAACTTGAAATACCTCGTGGGCGGAACTTATCTCCGATTGCTTGGTCAATGGTGCGTAGGATATGCAGTTGCTCATCATCTGCATGGATGTCACTGTGAAAAGCAACGCGTGGGCCAGTAGAAGGAGTAAAGGGGACGGCGGATAATAATTTAGGGTAGTAGCTGAGTCCGTGTTGTTGATACGCATTGGCCCAAGCCCAATCAAATACGTATTCGCCATACGAATGAGTTTTTAAATATAAGGGTAATGCCGCCAGCATCTTGTCTTCATGGAAAACGAGGCAGTGCTGTGGAGTCCAGCCTGTAGATGCATTGGTACAACCGCTAATTTCTAATGCATGCAAAAAGGCATGTTTAATAAAGGGGTAATCTGTATTGAATAGTTGATCCCATTGCTCAGGAGGACAATGTTGTATGCTGTCGAGAAAGCGAACGTCCATGCTGGTATGGTTACCTCAAGTAGTTCTTTGTATTCTATAGTGGTTTAAACTTAAAATAAGGGTTGTTTTAGATTGAGGAGAAAGTCTGTTGAAAAATAATAAGAAAATTCGTGCGTTTTTTTCACATGTACGTGAAATTTTATTAGGAAACGAAACGTTACGTGGAAATGAAGGCGTGCCCGAGAGCATGGGTATTATTTCTGCATCATCCTATGACGTCATTGAGGTAGATGGCTTGTTAGATGTCGTCGACCACAGTAAAACCCTGGTAGGAAAAGAAACGATACATAAATCTTTTACCCAAACGAATCCCACCGTGGATGAAATAAAGAGCAAACAGCAAGCGCTTAGAGAGCTTGATGAGGATCAAGTCCTCAGAAATAGTATCGATAGTATGCTTGATACAGCTATTGAATATGAGGATTCATTTTATCGTTTATTATTTGCAGAATTCACCGGATTTATTTTTAGCCCAGATCCAGCGAGGTTAGAAGAAGCGGGTTATGGCTATCGTTTATATGAAAAAGGTAGTCAGTTTCTCCCTCAGGTTCTTGAGCAAATCAAACAAATTAAAGAGCCTAAAAGTCAGTATTTAAAAGGCTTGTTAGCAGAATTATTAGAGTTCTCTGAATCGAGAGAATTTAAACTTATGCGCGGTCCAGTGCATATGTTGATGGGTAAGTTTTTGCTACAAGATGAAATGAGCTGGTACACGCCGGCGATAAAATTGCGTTTGAACTTGTTTAAACCGATGCTAATACCGATATTATTTTTGATTACCATCGCCATGCCCTATATTTTGAATATTTCAATGGCTCAGTTTACGGTGTTTGCACTGGTGCCATTTATACTCTTAGTTTTTTATGTGCCGATGGTGGGGGATTTCGATAAAGATGCATTCATTATTCCGTTAAGGAGGCTATTTTCACGTTCTGAGAAGGTTGAAAGGGCGGTACGAATTATCGGCTTATTAGACGAATTATTGTCGTACCACAAATATTCAAAAAACTGTGTTCACCCAACTGTGTTACCGAATATCAATGTGCATGAGCAGCACGTGATCAGTTTGAAAGAAGCGGTGAACCCGGTGTTGGGTTTTAATGATAAGAATTATGTTCCCAATGATTTTGATGCGAGTAAGCATAACTTGGCTTTTTTTACTGGACCTAATAGCGGTGGTAAAACAGCATTTTGTAAAACCATTGCGCAAATCCAACTAATGGCCCAAGTGGGGTGTTACGTGCCCGCCGAACATGCTGAACTGTCTGTTGCCGATCGAGTTTTTTATCAAACCCCTGAAATAAATTCTTTGGATGAAGATGTGGGTAGGTTTGGTACTGAGCTAAAACATACTAGGGATATTTTTCTGGAGGCCACACCCAACAGTTTGGTTATATTGGATGAGTTAGCTGAAGGAACGACACACAAAGAAAAAATTGAAACGTCACTAATGATTTTAGGTGCATTTAAGAAATTGGGCTCGTTAACCTTGTTGGTCACGCACAATCATGAATTGGCAGAGTCTTTTAAGGATGGTGGTCAGGCTGTATTCCTTCAAGTTGAATTTAATGGAGAAAAACCTACTCATCGCTTTGTAGAAGGAGTGTCGGTTATTAGTCATGCGGACCTAGTGGCGAGGTCAGTGGGATTCTCAAAAGATGATATTGAGCGAATTTTGCAAGAAAAATTACGGGCTAAATCAACCAGTGCCGACGCTTAGTAACATTATTATCTACCCCGTTAAGGCGTTATCGGGCGTCGAATTAACATCGGTTGAAATAACCCAAGGCGGCACCTTGAAAAATGATCGACGTTGGGCGATGGTTGATAGAAAAGGTCGCATGCAGAATGGTAAAAATAATAGCTTAATTTTTTCCTTGCAAGCAAGTTTTGACCTCGAAGAGGGCTTGGTTAGTTTTGCCAATGAGGAGCAACAATTTGAGCTATCTGCTAATCGTTTGCTAGAAGAGTTCTTAAGTGAGAGGCTCAAGAAACCAATAATGCTTAAAGAAAATATTGAGGCAGGATTTCCCGATGATCCAGACGCATACGGGCCTACGGTTGTTACAACGAGCTCGTTGGAAACAGTTACATCGTGGTATCCAGGTCTAACGTTAGAGGAGATTCGTGCGAGATTTAGAATTAACTTAGAAATAGGAGGTGCTGCTGCATTTTGGGAAGATCAAGTATTTCGTTTTGGAGAGCAGCCAAAATCTATTAGTATGGGCGAGGTGCTTATTCAGCCAACGAATCCATGTGCGCGTTGTGCAGTGCCGATGAAAGAGCCAGCAACAGGCGAAGCTTATGATGAATTTTATGAAACGTTTATAGAGCAGAGAGAACTCAATAAACCCGTTTGGCTTGATGTGAGAAGTTTTGATCACTGGTATCGGCTCAGCTTGAATACGCGTATACCTTTGCAACAACAAGGGAAAATATTAAACTTGAATGATCCAGTAGAAATACTTTAGAATTGTAATAACTAATTTGAGACCTTTGCACGAGTCCACTTTCCGCGATAACGGCGTTAAAAATAGGCTCAAAATGCTCATTTACACTTGTAAACTGCGCTTTTTCGCCTCTTTTTGCCTCG
>NVSW01000024.1 GCA_002401365.1 Piscirickettsiaceae bacterium
CGTTTGCAGCTCCCGCATCAACAGATCATAATCAGCATCTGAAATTTGCGGTGCATCTAGCTGGTAATAACGTTGATTTTGCAGATCAATTTCCATACGCAACTGTTGAACACGTTGCTTGCTCTTGGCAAGGGCTTTCATTTCGTATTTGATTTCGCTAACAGCTCACGAATGTCATCAATTTTCTCAAATGTTAGTTCTTGCTTTGCAGCGTTTAATAAATTGCATTCAAAGCGCTGACATAATTCACGTGCGGACTCCAACATATCATCAAACGATAAGTTTGAATCAACCGTTTGGCTTGCCTGAAAAAACAGCACAACCCCTTTAGTCTCAAAATCACTCATATTCCCCACGGGAAATGTCCCAGGCTCTAATATATTCGCCACGTGAAAAACCTGAGTTTCCACACCTTGTTCGCGTCGGTAACGGTGAAATATACCCATGTCACCAAACTCAAGGTTAAGGGCAGTAAATACATTCAGTAATGCGACGCCCGCAATAGCTGTATCATTCGCCGGCACAACAAGCAACTGAATAACGGGCGCCTGTTCAACCACAGGAATTGCCTCCGCCTGTAAACGACTACTCTGTGGATTTGAGCTGTCCGCATTAAATTCCTCTAACGCATCGTCAAGCGGCACATCTATTTTATTAGATGCTGAACTTGCACTGTATTCATCAACCTCTGTCATCTCATCAACAATAACCGGTTGAACTTTAGATGCTTCGTTTATAAAGTCATTGTCTTGCTTAGAACGATTTTTAATTCTGTCATAAAAGTAAATGCCAAAAAGAACAAATAATCCAATAACAATCAACAATAATCTTAACGCAGTTTCTTCCATTTTTTATCCTAAAATACGGGGTTAATTTGCAACCATTTTAGCCGCTTCATCAAGGTCAACTGATACGATTCGTGAAACACCTGGCTCCTTCATTGTCACGCCCGACAGTTGTTTAGCCATTTCCATGGTCGCTTTATTATGGGTAATTAAAATCATCTGTACCTGCTCTGACATCTCTCTAACCAATTCGCCAAAGCGTCCAACATTAGCTTCATCTAACGGCGCATCAACCTCGTCTAACATACAAAATGGTGCGGGGTTTAAATCGAAAATAGCAAACACTAGGGCAACCGCCGTTAACGCTTTTTCACCACCGGATAACAAATGGATCGAACTATTTCTTTTTCCCGGTGGCCTAGCCATCACCGTTACACCTGTTTCCAATATATCGCCGCCCGTTAACTGCAAATAAGCATTACCACCACCGAACAACTTAGGGAACCGGCGTTCAAAGCCCTTATTTACTTTATCAAACGTTTGCCTAAACAACAGTCGACTTTCTTTATCAATTTTTTCAATAGCGCTCTCGAGGGTATCCAATGAATCCAACAAATCTTTTTGCTGGCTATCCAAATACGTTTTTCGTTCCGACTGCGTTTCAAACTCCTCTATTGCGGTTAAGTTAATAGGCCCTAAACGTTCTATTTTCATCACCAACAAATTGACCTGTTCTTGCCAAGCACTTTCTTCAGCATCACCTAATAAAGCACTTAACGTTTCTTCCAGGTTAACGCCTGATTCTTGCAGCTGCTCTACCAACGTTTGCTTTCTAACCAATACCTCTTGATGGTTAACCTTAGCAGACGATATATCTTCTCGAGCTGCTTGAACGGTTTGCTCGCTACTACTTCTATCAGACTCTAACCTTCGGATTGTATGCTCAAATTGCTCGAGCAAGCGCCTTTCTTCAGCAAGCTTTCCCTCAACCTCAACTTTCTTTTGCAACAAGCTATCCAATGCCAAGGTTTGCTTATCTAACGGCTCATCACTACGCTTTAATACATCGCAGGCCTCCGCATATTGCGTTTCAGCATGGCGCATTTTTTCTTCAATGGTCTTCAAGCGATGCGTGGTTAACGCCTTATTAGACCGATTTGACTCTAACCCCAACATCAACTGATGCGCTTGCTCACGCTTAGCTTGTGACTCTAATCTTGCCTTATCCAATGCCGCTTTTTTTTCATCACGCTGTTGCTGAAGCTGCTCTCTTTTAGCGTCTAATTCAGATGCTTCATTAATTGTTCGTTCCAGTAAGGACCGACTAGCCGCCAGCAAAGCCTGATCTTGCTCCTGCTCTTTCAAAGCAACCCTTAAGTCTTCCTCTATCGCTACTTGCCGTTGCTTTGCCTGATTGATAGCAGACTGCTTTTCTGAAACCTCCAACGCCAAACTAGAAAGTTGTTTAGCAAGCACTGTCTGAGATTGGTTTTTTTGGTAACGATTTTTTTCAGATGTCGATAACGTTGCTTGTGCCGTTGATAGCTGCTCCTCTTCCTCAGCAATAAGCACTGTTAAAACCGACAGCTTTTTAACTAATGATTTTTTCTCTTTTTCAAGCGCCAGTGCACTTTCTTTATCACCCTCATTTCTCAGTGAGACACTGCCTGGACGAAGCCAAATACCCTGTTTGGTGATAACAGATTCCATCTCGCCCAACGAAACAATTAACCGCTGCGCCTGCTCAACGGTTTCGGCAAAATGCACGCCGCTAAATAGCGATGCTGGAAAAGCCTCTGAATCAATTAGCGTGGCCAATGCAGTGCTAGCGTATTTAGCATTTTGATTTACCGATGCATGCCTCTTGTCTAATAGCGTTATGTCACCATCGCGCAATTCTTTTAAGCCGATTAATGCAGCATCAAAGTCATCAACATAAATGGCTTGTAACGCTGAACCTAATACAGTTTCAACTGCCATTTCCCAACCTTCTTTTACGTTCAAGCTTTGCACTAATGTTAAAGCACCCGCCAAATTAAATGTCTCTAACCAATATTGAACCTTGTTATGCGAATCACCTAAGCTCGACTGTTGCAACACTTCAATTGAAGCTAAGCGTCCAGACAACAACGCATGGTCTGCTCGGTTTTTAGTAAGCGACTCATTGTGTTTATGAGCCATCGTTCGTAATTCTGATATTGAATCTTGTAACCGCTCAGTCGCTAACTGCTCTGCTTGATACGTCTTATCCAACAAATCATGTTTTTGCTGAATATCACCCACATCACCCGTTTGCATTGTTTGTTGCAGGCTTGACTTCTCTGACACTGCCGATTCAAGACGTTGAGAAAGCTGAATCAAGTGTCTCTCAAATTGTGCAATTTTGGCTTTTTCTACATCAATTTTCCGTTTCGGCTCGGCAACCTGGTAGGTAAATTCATCCCAAGTCTTTTGCCAGCTTGTCATCGTATCTTCCGCCCGGTTAAGGCTAATAGCTAGCGCCGCCTCTTTATCTTTGGTTCCTCCAAGTGACCGTTCAGTTAGCTGAATTTGCTCCTCAGCGCGTTGCAGTTTACTCTTTTCCTCGGCAAACTCTTGTTGACTGCTTTCTATTAACTGTTCGTTGTGTTCTCTCAATGTCCGATATTGATTTAACTCAGCCTTTTTATGCTGCAACGCTTGCTCAGCCTTAGAAATCTCAGAGCCCACTGCGTAAAATTCAGCCTGTACTTTATTCCATGTTTCACTTTGAGCGGTATGACTATTACGCTGTTGTTCAATATTCTTCTCTAATTCCCTTTGAGTCGCTAACAATAGTTCAACTCGCGTTTGCAGCCCCTGCATTGTCTTATTTTGGTCTACATCAAGTACATCGAGCGATTGCCACTTTAACGCAAGCAGCTGTGCCTTTATTTGTCGTTCTTCCGCCTTTAAAGTTTTATATTTCTCTGCTGTGCTCGCTTGGCGCTTTAAATGTCGACATTGTTTTTCAATCTCTTCACATAAATCAGCAACCCGTTCAAGGTTCTCACGCGTCCGACGCATTCTGTTTTCAGTATCACGACGCCTTTCCTTATACTTTGAAATACCCGCAGCCTCTTCAAGAAACACCCGAAGCTCTTCAGGTTTTGCTTCAACAAGCCGCGAAATGGTCCCTTGTTCAATAATTGCATAACTTCTTGGCCCAAGGCCAGTACCAAGAAACAAATCCGTAATATCTTTACGTCGGCAGCGCGTTCCATTAAGAAAATAAGTCGACTGCCCCTCTCTATTAACTTGTCTTTTTAGTGCCAGTTGACGATTGCCTGCGTATTCACCAATAATCGTTCCATCTGTATTATCAAAAATCAATTCAACAACGGCTTGGCTAACAGGTTTACGCGTACTCGAGCCGTTAAAAATAACATCCGCCATTTGGTCACCACGTAAGTTCTTAGCAGAACTTTCTCCCATCACCCAGCGAACTGCATCAATAACATTAGACTTTCCGCAACCATTTGGCCCAACAATACCCACCATATCGCTGTTAAAAGAGATGGTAGTACTGTCAACAAATGATTTAAACCCAGAGAGTTTTATTTTTTCCAAACGCATCGCGTAACGATACATGATTCAACCAAAATCATAAAGCCGAATTGAATGGATTTATGTCCATTCTCATGAGACTTATGCCCTGTGGGTATAAAGCCGAATTGAATGGATTTATGTCCATTCTCATGAGACTTACGACTGCATGGATGCAGGAGGTAGAGCAGCGCAGGAGCAGTTGCCGATGCCCTGTGGGTATAAAGCCGAATTGAATGGATTTATGTCCATTCTCATGAGACCTACGAGCATAAAATTATTTATTAAACGTGTGATTCAACATTAACGATAATAAAGAAAATAACGCCCATATAATTAGAGAATTAGTATCTTTAATGTAAAATAGCTATTTTTATTTTATGGCGAACAAAGATGAGCACTACACCTAGCACCGACCTTGAAACATTCCCAAATCCAAACCCTGAACGAGACTACACGATTAAAATTGATACCCCTGAGTTTACCTGCCTTTGCCCTAAAACAGGACAGCCAGATTTTGCTACTATGACACTTGAATACGTACCTAATCGGTCATGTATTGAGCTAAAATCTTTCAAGCTATATATATGGTCTTATCGAGACAAGGGTGCTTTTCATGAAGCCGTCACCAATGCAATTCTTGATGACCTTGTTAAGGCGTGCCAGCCCCGATTTATGCGCCTATCAGCCGATTTCAATGTCCGTGGCGGGGTCTATACAACGGTCATTGTTGAACATAAAGACCCAAAATGGACACCTCCCACGCCTGTTCAGTTGGCTTAAGCGTTAACAAAACACAATAATTCAACCTTTAACCTATTCAGTTTAAATTCATCCACAGCTCTTATCCTATAACTGCAGCATAACAAAACTGTTTTGCAGCTAAAGCTGAATTAAGCGGAAAAGCTTTATCTTCTGCTCCAATGAAACTTATGCCCTTTAGGCATAGAGGATAAGACAATGAATACTTTTCAAAAAATTTGTAGTTTAACGATTATCTCTTCTTTATTTTTATTCGGTGGGAATGCATTCGCTCGTGATAGGCCTAGCTCAGGGTACGATCATCAATATCGTAGCCATGGGCATGAAAAAAGTTATTCAAGGTCGCATAGCTATAAACGTCACGATAAACATCACAACCGGTCATCATGGCGTCGGCCTCATAATTATCATAATGGCTATGCTTATAATAATCGGCATCATGGCCATAATAAGCATCACTATAAACGCCCTACTTTTGATTATTACCGTCATTCAAAGCGTCGCCAAGGGTACAAGCATTCAAACCATTATTATGCGCCAAGGCGTGTAGAGTATTACCGACCTAAATATATAGCCAGACGCATCGTAAGACATGCATATGCATACCCTGGCCATGGCTTAAATATTTATTTGAATTTTTAGGTTTATAACGACATCGATTGGTAGCGTTTAACAATCGACCATGACTCCCCTCTGTGAGATCACATTCTCACACTATAAAGGCGAACAACTTACGTTGTTCGCCTTCTTTTTATCTATTCTTTTAACAGGTTTATTTTACAACAATGATTGCAGTAATTTATTTAGACGATGTACAAATGTGGCTGGGTCTTCAAGTTGACCGCCTTCGCTCAACAACGCTTGCTCAAACAATAAATGAGTCAAGTCTGCAAAACGCTCATCATCAGCCTCATCTTTTAAACGCTGAATTAACGCATGCTCTGCATTTACCTCAAATGTAGGTAGAGATGCTGGCATATCTTGACCTGCTGCCTTCATAATACGCTCCATATGAGCGCCCATTTCATGCTCATCTGCCACCAAGCAAGCGGGTGAGTCCGTTAAACGAGAACTAATACGCACATCTTTAACTTTACCATCAAGCGTTTTCTTGATTTGTTCAAGCACGCTGTTTAGTGACTCATCTTCTTGCTTATCTTCTGCTTTCTTATCAGCATTATCATCTTTATTAACAAGGTCTAAATCTAAATCACCCTTTGCAACTGATTGCAGTGATTTACCATCAAATTCAGACATATGCTGAACGAGCCATTCATCAACGTGGTCAGTCAACAGCAATACTTCGATACCTTTCTTTTTGAACACTTCAAGGTGTGGACTATTCTTTACCGTGGCATACGCGCCGCCCGTTAGGTAATAAATCTTCTGTTGCCCTTCTTGCATATTTTCAATGTAGTCTGCAAGCGTTAGAGTTTGCTTTCCATCTGTTTTCGTTGATGCAAAACGCAATAATTTTGCGATACGGTCTTTGTTTTTAACGTCTTCAATTGGCCCTTCTTTAAACACCGGACCAAATTCAGCCCAAAATGTTTCAAATTTATCAGGGGATTTTTTAGCTAAACCTTCGATTAATGATAATATTTTTTTAACCGCGCCTGCTTTTATAGAATCAATTTGTTTACTTTGCTGAAGCAGTTCACGCGAAACATTCAACGGCAAACTATCGGAATCAATAACGCCCTTAATAAAACGTAAATAACGTGGCATTAACTCACCACCTTCCATCACAAATGTACGTTTCACATAAAGCTTAACGCCACTGGTTGCTTCTCTATCCCACATATCAAAAGGCGCTTTTGATGGAACATATAATAACAACGTATATTCGTTGGTTCCTTCAACCTTACTGTGTGTATACGTTAACGGGTCTTGGTAATCATGCGATGTTTGCTTGTAAAATTCATTATAGTCTTCATCTTTTAATTCGCCTTTAGACTTGGTCCACAAGGCAGTTGCACTATTGATAGTTATATCATCAGGCTCGTCTTCTTTTTCTTCGTCTTTGTTCTCATTCGCCATCACGATGGGAATATCAAGATGTTCTGAGAACTTACGGATAATAGCCTGCAAGCGGTAGCTTTCTAGGAACTCATCCTCCCCTTCTTTAAGGTGCAGAATAACCTCCGTGCCGCGCGTCTCTTTAACAATATCTTCAATGGTATATTCACCCTCACCCGCAGACTGCCATTTAACACCTGCTGATTTATCTTCCCCCGCTTTACGAGTAAGCACAGTCACATTGTCCGCAACAATAAAGCTTGAGTAGAAACCAACACCAAACTGGCCAATCATTTGACTATCTTTACTTTCGTCACCCGTTAATGATTCAAAGAATTTCTTAGTCCCCGAGTGTGCAATAGTGCCAATATACTTCTGCACTTCCTCAGATGTCATGCCAATACCATTATCAGAAATGGTTAATGTACGCGCCTTTTTATCGACGCTTAACCTGATTTTAAGTTCACCATCACCTTCGTATAAACCATCATTTGATAATGCTTCAAAACGTAGTTTATCCGCCGCATCTGATGCGTTAGATACCAGTTCCCGTAGGAAAATTTCTTTATTGCTGTACAGTGAATTTATAACAAGGTTTAAAACCTGTTTAGTCTCTGCTTCAAATCCTAGCGTTTGTTTATTCGTCTTTTTGTTTGTTTTCTTGTTTGTTTTTTGTTTTGTCTTGCTCATTTTTCAATCCATACAATAATTGTTTTCTTGGCTCTTATACTTGGTGACTAAATTTTGTTTTTCAAGTGCCAATAAAGCAAATTATGCAACATCTATTGATAAATCAAGATATTGATAATTATCAATGTTGAATCTGCGCATGACTGTTAACGTTCACCTACCACATATACATAAATAGGCGAAAAACATGAACATCAAACAAATGGTTTTAATAACAGGGTTTCTTTTATTAACGACTAATGCCGCTTTTTCTACTGAAATACAGCATCATAAAATGATGCATGATATGAAAATGACGGGTGTTAGCGATGGCCGAATATCCCTTAACCTGCCACCTATGATGAAGCAACATCAGTTGTCTAATATGCGCGCCCACCTGGACGCTATTCGAAACATCATTGCTTCATTATCCGAAGAGGATTTTGCAGCGGCATCTAAAATTGCCAGTCAACAGCTAGGGTCAACTGAAAAAATGATGGCTATGTGTAATAATTTTGATAATGAAAACTTTAAAACGATGGGGTTAGCTTTTCATAAAAGTGCAGACAAACTTGCAGAAACATTGAAAGAAGGCAATATTCAAACCTCCTTACGAGCCCTCAAAACCACCATGAATTCATGCGTGAGTTGTCACGCAACGTTTAAGCAGTAGTGATTTTATAATGTAATACGTGGGTGGAAAAGCCTTGGCCAATACCTCAGAAAACACTCCGGTCAAGGTTCATTATGTCGATGGTTTCCATGTCTATCATGAAATATTTTGGTATTAGAATTTAAAAACGCCTCATGCAAATCTACACTGTCACGTTTACCCAAATCATCAAAGTGCTCTGCCAACCAAACAGTCATCGCATCACGCCCTTTATCACGCAAACTGAGTAAGAACTCCCAGTCAGAATTAAATTTACTGGTCATCGGCAAGCCACTTAATGCATCATCTGCTCGTACAGAGTGAACCAAGATATCTTTAAAGTCGGCCTTATATTCATCTTTAAGCATATTATGCTCTAACAATTTTTTGACGAAAGCTATGGCACGCATTTCTGACAATAAGGAGGAGTTAAAGCTTATTTCGTTAATACGGTCGATAATGTCCGTCGCCGTTTTAGGCGTTTCAGGACGATCCATAGGATTGATATGAACAATCAATAAATCTCGGCTATCCGTTTGGTAAAAAAGCGGAAACAATGAGGGATTGCCTACGTAGCCGCCATCCCAATAATCTTCACCTTCTACCGAAACAGCCTTATACATAAAGGGCAAACAGGCTGATGCCATCACCACATCAAGTGATAGTTCCTCTTTTTCAAACACTCTAACTTTTCCTGAGTGTACATGTGTTGCACTAATAAAAAGCTTTACCCCTTTAGATTGACGCAACTCATCAAAATCAACCGACTCAGCTAACACATCACGCAATGGGTTTATATCGAATGGGTTAAGTTGGTATGGTGAAAACAGTTTAGTCATTGAATCCATCATAAAAAAAGTCAACGAGTCGCTAAGCGTTGAAGAAATGTATTTTCCCCAAGGCATTTTTGGCATAGGGTTAGCCTTTTTGCCAGCCTTCGCAATATCAGACCAAAAGTTATGCAGCGTTTCTCGTGCCATGCTACGGCCACCTTTATGTAGCCCCCATGCCATTGTGCAGGCATTCATTGTCCCTGCGCTTGTCGCGCAAATTCCATCAACATCAATGCGCCCATCTTCTAAGAGTTTGTCGAGAACACCCCATGTAAAGGCACCGTGTGATCCTCCACCTTGTAATGCGAGGTTGATTTTTTTCATAATGTTTTTTTACTTTTTTGCATAATTAAGCCTTGGTCTAAGGTAGTAAATAGTCGTGTAAAACCCGCCCATATGGCAAGGTGATGTCTGCAATAAAATGCATCCCGCCGACTACTTTTTTAACCGGCAAATCGGCTACGGGTGCATTTACATGCGGAATAAGATGAAGCCTTGCTGCACCCGACCACGCGCCCTTTATGTCGATGTCTGCGAGTTCATAAGCCACCAGCTGAGCTATCGCTGGCGTGCCATCCACATCAGGAATTAGCTTAAGGTTAACCTGCGTTTTAGACATTTTTTGGGTCAGTGTTTCAACGCAGCTAGTACAAACGACTTCGTCATGTAAATTGTACGTTAGGTGCTCTTGTTTATAACGCATGGTTCCAAGTGCTACGCGTTCTCCTGCGTAGTCTAGCGTGCCCGTTAGTGTGTCTTCTTTAGTCGTTAATGTAGGGTTGGCTAGTTTTTTTGGGAAACCCCAAATTTCACGGCCACCTGAAATGGGCGACTCTATATCCAAATACATCTGCGACGTAAAGTTAACGGCTTTGCCTTTGTACTTTGCTGGAATAACAATGCCGCTTTCGGTATAGCTCCCAAAACCCGAACTGTCTGGCATTTTAATGAATTCATACAGCACCGTATTGGAGCCATCCGGCTCCAAAGGCTCCGGTAACTGTTCTCTAATAGCCGCCGGATCTGACTCATAAGTAATAATCATGTACTCACGGTCAATAAACCGATATGGCCCCTTTGGGTAGCTCGGAGATGCAAGCGGCATAGACGGTAAATTTAAAATATCCTTTGAGTTCATCTATTGCTCCTTAACTAACCAGCTGTCCAACCACCATCTACCGAAAGGTGGGTGCCGGTGATATTTTGTGCGTGATCAGAACATAGAAATAATGCTGTCCCAGCCAGCTCTTCGACGCTAACAAATTTCTTTGTCCATTGCGCGTGCAGTAACACATCTCGCTTCACCTCTTCTTCGGTAATACCACGAGCTTTTGCCGTATCGGGAATTTGCTTTTCAACTAACGGTGTAAGAACATACCCTGGGCAAATCGCATTACAGGTGATGTTTTCTTCTGCCACTTCTAACGCAACCGTTTTAGTCAGACCTAACAAGCCGTGCTTTGCAGTTACATATGCCGATTTAAAGGGAGATGCTATTAAGCCATGTGCCGAGTCGATATTGATAATTCGCCCCCAGCCTTGTTTTTTCATATGAGGAATCGCCGCGCGTATGGTATGGAAACTTGACGACATATTAATGGCAATAATCGCATCCCATTTTTCTGGTGCAAAATCCTCTATCGGCGAAACATGTTGAATGCCTGCGTTATTAACCAGAATATCAATGGAACCAAACACCTCAACTGCCTTCTCAACCATCTCTACAATTTCATCCGGCTTGGTCATGTCTGCATTATTATAAACGCACGTTATGCCCATTTTTTCTAGGGCTACACGCTCTTTCTCAATCTCTTTTGGGTCACCAAAACCGTTAATCATTAAGTTAATGCCGTCTGCTGCAAAGCCCTGTGCTATACCAAGCCCAATACCTGACGTAGACCCTGTAATAATCGCTGTTTTACCTTTTAAAGACATAGACATACTTCCTTTCATCATTTGTTGAAAATTCCAATTAACGTGCAATTTAAAGCTGTTCTATAAATCCTATATAGCAAAAAAGCCCTGAGAAGATTGTTAAAAACAATCATTCACCAAAGCTTCAATATAAAATTGGTAGCGGGGGCAGGATTTGAACCTACGACCTTCGGGTTATGAGCCCGACGAGCTACCAAGCTGCTCCACCCCGCATCAATTTAGAGGCGAGATAATACTAGAGATACTCGACTTTGACAATCTATAACGTAACTTATTATCAAATCAATTGGCTTGTTAGGTACAAACACAGTGCTGCCATTAAGCCGGCAACCAAGTCATCTACCATAATACCTAAGCCACCCTGCAGTTCACGGTCAATTTTATTGATAGGCCATGGCTTTACAATGTCAAAAAACCTGAACAATACGAAACCTAATAAGACATTCAACCAACTGAAAGGAACCCAATACATAGTAAGCAGAAATCCCGCTATTTCATCCCAAACAATACCACCGTGATCATGCGTACCAATATCATCTGCCGTTTTGCCACATATCCATATCCCCAGAACCGAGATACAAACTAGGGTAATAAGGTACACCTCTTCACCCAAACCAAGTAAGCCATAATAAATAGGAACTGCGACCAATGTTCCTGCTGTACCAGGTGCTTTTTTAGCCAAGCCTGAACCAAAACCAAACGCTAACATATGCACTGGATGACGTAACAACTGCTTAAATGTTGGTGTATTATTCGCCATTATTATCGGTTAATTCAACTGACATGCTATTACTTACAGCTTCATTAAAATGTTGATAGCCTTGGTTATGAGTAACGGCTGAACCATCTGGCATGGCTATCCTAAGACCTTCAGCGACATCAATAACGCCAATTCGGCTGATCACCCCACTCTGTTGCCAACGAAGCATGTCTTCATCACTCCTCTTCTCTCTAGGAAGGGTGAAGCATAACTGGTAATCATCACCTGATGAGTAAGGCCAAAGCTGACGCCGGTGTTTAGCGATATAGCCTTTTACTGTTTCAGTCATAGGTAGCTTGTTGTGTTCGATAACAGCGCCTACCCCACTCGCTGTCAATATATGGTTTAAATCTGCTGATAGACCATCAGAAATATCAATACACGCTGTTGCACGGCTCAATATCTGCTCACCCAAATTAATTTTTGGCATCGGCTGTAGGTATTGAGCAAGATCATCATCAGACATGTCATCAATACCCTTTTGCGCTTTAATTAACCCCAAACCTGCATTCCCAATCGTTCCAGACACATAGATATCATCCCCAACCTTAGCACCGGAGCGTTTAAGGGACTGGCCTTTAGGTAGTAACCCCATAACCGTCACGCTGATCGCTAACCCACCGCGGGTAGTGTCTCCACCTATCAACTGCATTGAATATTGTTTAGCTAGCGATAAAAAACCTTTGCTAAAAGATGAAAGCCAAGCTCCATCACTATTTGGCAACGTTATCGCCAACGTCACCCA